>JASHSS010000204.1 GCA_030038565.1 Bryobacteraceae bacterium | reverse complement strand
TCCAGGCGGGCAACTACGGCAGCCTCGGCAACCTTGTGGTGGGCCACCAACGCGGATTCCACTTCCATGGTGCTGAGCCGGTGGCCGGAAACATTGATTACGTCATCGATGCGGCCCATGATCCAGAAGTAGCCGCGTTCATCCTTGCGCGCGCCGTCGCCGGTGAAGTACATGCCGGGAATCTGCGACCAGTATTGGTCCTGATAGCGTTGGGGATCGCCATAGATGGTGCGCAGCATGGCGGGCCAGGGCTGCTTCAACACCAGGAACCCTCCGCCGCCGGGGGGGACCGCGTCCCCCTCGCGCGTCACCACGTCGGCAATCACGCCAGGGAAGGGGCGGGTGGCCGATCCGGGCGTGGTGGGAACGGCGCCCGGGAGCGGAGCGATCATGATCATGCCGGTTTCGGTCTGCCACCAGGTGTCCACAATGGGACAGCGGTTGTGGCCGATATTTTCGCGATACCACATCCAGGCTTCGGGATTGATCGGCTCGCCGACGGTCCCCAGCAGTCGCAGGCTCTTCATCGGATGCTTCGCCGGCCATTCCACTCCGAACCGCATGAAGGCGCGGATGGCGGTGGGAGCGGTGTAAAAGATGTTCACCTTGTGGCGGTCGACGATGCTCCAGAAGCGGTCCGGTTGAGGGAAATTCGGAGCGCCCTCGTACATCAGGGTTGTGGCGCCGTTTTGTAGCGGGCCGTAGACGATATAGCTGTGGCCGGTGACCCAGCCGATATCGGCGGTACACCAGTAGACGTCTTCGTCTTTCAGATCGAACACCCACTTAGTGGTGATATAGGTGCCCACGGAATAGCCGCCGGTGGTATGCAGGATGCCCTTGGGTTTGCCGGTAGTGCCCGAGGTATAGAGAAGATACAAGGGGTGCTCGGCATCCAGCGGCTCGGCGGGGCATTCATCGGAGGCGTTGGCCATCAGTTCGTGCCACCACAGATCCCGGCCGTTGAAGATGGATTGGGGGGTGCCTGTGCGTTTGTACACCACCACGTGCTTTACGGACGGGCAGGAGAGCACGGCTTCATCCACGGCCGGTTTCAGCTTGACCTCCGTGCCGCGCCGGTAGGAGCCATCCTGGGTAATTACCAGGCAGGACTGCGAGTCGTTGATGCGGTCTACCAGGGCGTTGGAAGAAAAGCCGCCGAAGATAACCGTGTGCGGCGCGCCGATACGGGCGCAAGCCAGCATAGCGATGGGCAGTGCCGGGCACATGCCCATGTAGATGGCCACGCGGTCGCCCTTCCGCACGCCCAGGGATTTTAAAACATTGGCGAACTTGGAGACTTCCAGCAGCAGTTGCTGGTAGGTGAGGGTGACTACTTCGCCCGGCTCGCCTTCCCAGATGATGGCGGCCTTGTTCCGGCGGCTGCCGGCGACGTGCCGGTCCAGGCAGTTGTAGGAGAGGTTGATCTGGCCGCCCGAGAACCATTTGGCCCAGGGACAATCCCATTCGAGAACGCGGTCCCAGGGTTGGAACCAATGAAGCTCTCGGGCGATGCCGCCCCAGAATTTAGCGGGGTCGGCGGCCGCCTCCTGGTACAGACGTTCGTACTCCTCCGGACCGCGAACGTGAGCCTTGGCGCGGAACTCATCCGGACATTCGAAAACGCGCTTTTCGGTGAGGACGGAATCGATATTGGGTTGAGCGCTAGTTGACATGCAGCATCCTTCTCTTCAAGTTAACCCGACAGGCAGCGCCAGGGCCACGGCTGCCGGCACGGCCGCGGTATAGAGCGCCGCCGGCCGATGGCGCCGGCCGCGCCCACGCGATGAACAGCATACCGTAGTTAATGCCCGCGTGGGTTGAGCGCGTGGAAGGAAGGAAGCGAGGGCAACGCTCCAGGCGGACCCTGTCGCCATGTCGGCGCGTTGAAATCGATTCGAGCGCCGGCTGAGCGGCTCAGGCCAAGCCGCGGCTGTTGGCAGCGGTGCGCGGCAATGCGGAGGCGGGATTCGGGGATCCGGCCGGCAGCCTCAGTCCAACGCCTTGATACAGCCGCTCCCAGCGGACGGACTCCAGCGCCACGGCAAAAACCGCCATCAAGAATCCGGCGGCGGCATCGGCACTGTAGTGGTAGCGGCCATAGACCGTCGCCACCGCAATCAACGCCGCCATGCTATACAGGAAGCGGGTTAGCCACCTGGGGCGCGGCGTGACGCGGCTGATGCCGAAGGCGGCGGAGAAAGCCGCGGCTACGTGGGCACTGGGAAAAACGCTGGTGTGAATTCCATAATTGCCCAGCATCCACAGGTTAAAGCGGCGAAAAATCGTATCGTACAACGGGAAATCCTGTCCGGCGAAGACCACCCGAGGGGGATCGGAGGGCCACAACGGGAATTGCGCGTAGGACAACAGGACTCCCACCGCAAAAATGAAAAGGAAGCGCCCGGCTTGATCGCGGCGGCCATAGACGTACAGCATCGCGAGGGAAAACGGCGCCAAGGCGTAGACCAGCGCATAAGCGATTTCGAGGAGCGAGGGCAGCACGGGGCCGAAAGCCTCAATCAGGGTCTTCGCGCCGCCGCGCAGAATGGCGCGGTCCCAAACCACCCAATGTGCTTCCAGGGCGTGACCGGGGTGCGGCAGGGCGAGCCAGCCCATCTCGCGGTAGGCCAGCAGGATCAATGCGAGCGGCATCCAGTCCCGCACGACGCTCAGGGCCAGCCTGGGCTTTAGGGAATCCAGTCGAGCGATGGCGCTGTAGATCAGGATCACGGCCAGGTTTAGCAGGAGCACGCGGCTGCGGAGCGCGGGAGCAACCGGCAGAATCATGGTTACCGCGACCGCATAACTCAGGAATGCCGTCAGCACCCACTCCACCCGGCGGACGGCTGTCCCGGGAGCGATACGGATCGAGTCCATTTCCGGCAACTCCCTAGTCTCCGCAGCCCGCCTTGCGGTTGGCGCGCATGGGGCCGTGAACGCTACAAGAAGCCACCAGTTCCGGGTTGGAGCGAACGGCGTCGCGGGTCTCCGCCAGGGTAGTGGTAAGCGAATTAATGGAGAGACGATGAACCACGGGGCTCACCAGCCATGCCAGCGAAAGCGGTATGTCGCGCGTAAGGGCGATGGCTTCCAATTCGAGGTAAACACCCCCGTCGCGCTCCTCGTATCTGGCGATGCTATGGAGCCGCCAGATATAACCGCTTCCCTCTCCAGCCGGTAGCAGCTTCTCGCCGCTCTGCCCATAGTCCTGGATCTCGCGTACCTGTGTGGTGCCGGCGATGTTATAGCCGCGGCGGCCGCCAAGACTGGTGTCGTGGGCTTCATACTGGCCTTCGACCGCGGCGTCGATGAACAGGACGCGATGGCGCCACGTCATTGTGAACTTCTGTCCCGCGCCGGTGTTAGCGATTGCCTTGGAATCCGCCACTACAGGCTTGTAGAAATCCTTGTAGCGGTCGTAGTCGTGGATGACGCTTAACAAACCCTCCAGCGTGGCGTTGGGAAGGAAAGCGGCCCCGATCCAGTCGTGGACCAACGCGTGAGGAACGCTGCGAGTTCCGTGGCCCACCACCGGCGCGACCACGATCTCCCCGCGCCGCAGGCGGAGGATTCTATCCGGCGATTCGTCCGCCCACAGGAAGGGGCGCCCGGCGGACAACCGGGCGCGAATCCGGGCATCTGCGTTGCGTACGTATTCGTCCCACGCCTTCAGGGTGTCCTTCTGCAGCTCAGCCGCGCCGACCGGTCCCGGCAGGGCAGCCACTACGCCCGCCAGTCCCAGAAGTACTTCGGCCGCTTTCATCACCCGGCTCATATGCATTAACCTCGGCAAAGCAAGAGGCAATCGGCGCGCCACAGGAAACCGCTCGATTCGCATTGGAGTGAATGGGAGTTATCGGTCTGGTGTCGGCGATCTGACGACAGAATTCTGCCGAAGGGCCGTCAGTTGCCTGGGATTTCGGCATCCGGGGCGGCGCCAGAAGCGCGGCGACGTCCCGAAAGGCTTGTGCCTTCAATCGAATCCGGCGGCCGGCGAGGAGGTCCCCAACCTGCAATACAGAAAGGCATGAGAGTTCCCTGGCGCCCGCGAATTGGAATGATGGCCGGACTGCTGCTGGTTTCGATTGGTGCGCGCGGGGCAGGCCCCGATATCGCGAGAGCGCGGGAGTTATATCAGCGGACCGATTACAAACAGGCTATCGAGACGCTGTTAACTGTGTCACCGAAGGATCCGGCCACCTACGCTCTACTAGGGAAGACCTATTACATGGATGGCCAGTACAAAAACGCCATCAGTTATCTGGAGAAAGCCGTGCTCCAGGACGACGGTAATTCCAGTTACTACGATTGGTTGGGCAAGGCTTACGGACGGCGAGCGGAGGAGTCCAGTTTTCTGACGGCTCTTCCGTACGCCAACAAGACGCGGGCTGCCTTTGAGAAAGCGGCGGCCCTGGATGGGTCAAACATGGAAGCGCTGGGTGACCTGTTTGAATACTACCTCCAGGCGCCCGCGATTGTCGGCGGGGGAGTTGACAAGGCCGAAGGCGTAGCCAGCCGGATCGGCGGTTTGAACCCGGCCGAATACCACTACTCGCGCGCCAGACTGGCCGAGAAGCGCAAGGACTTCCACGCGGCGGAGCAGGAACTTCGCATGGCGATGGATCTGGCGCCGAACCAAACCGGCCGCGTCCTGGACCTGGCGGAGTTTCTGTCGGCGCGCGGGCGCTACGAAGAAAGCGATCAACTTTTTCGAAGGGCAGCAGAGATGGATCCCGATTCGCCAAAGGTCATGTTCGCGCGTGCGGCGGCTTACATCCATAGTGGACGGAACCGGCCGGAGGCGGAGGCGCTGCTGCGGCAGTATGCCGGATCGCGGGTGACGCCCGACGATCCGCCCCTCACCGAGGTGGCGCGATTGCTGAACAAGTCGAGGTAGAGTTTTTATGAAATCCCATGCGACACAGTTAGCGGCGCTGGTGGGCCTGTTCTCGTGGGGCGCGGTTTGGGCGGCCAGTCCCAGTGAATCCGCGTCTCTGGTTTTGAAGTCCCCGACCACCGCGGATTTGGCGCTGGGCCGTTACCTGGCGCAGTCTCCGGAGGCCCGCCCGTGGCAGACGGCTGCCGTGGAGATTCAGGCTTTCATTCCCAAGCTTGCTGAGCGCGCCTATCTCCGGGCCATTCGCCGCCTGCTGCCCTCGGGGCGCCCGCAATATCAGGTTCTGGCAATCGGCGGCGACCGCACGGTGAAGCAACAGGTGATTGCGCGTTACATTTCGGCCGATGGAGAGGCTGCCTTACTGCCTTCCGCTTCCGTGGCGATCACGCCCGCTAATTACCGCTTTCGATACCGGGGTTCCATTTCGACCGGAAATAGTCTGGCCTACATCTTCGAGATTACTCCGCGCAAGAAGCGAGCCGGGTTGATCCGCGGCCAGTTGTGGATCGATTCGGCCAGCGGCCTGGCCCTGCGGCAGACCGGCTACCTGGTCCGAAGACCTTCGATTTTTGTGCGGCGTCTCACCCTGACGCGCGAGACGAGCGTTCGGGACGGGGTTGCGTACGCCAGGACCACTCGCCTGGAAATCGACACCCGGCTGGTGGGACGGACGGAGTTGACGATAACGGAGCGGCCGCTTGCGGCGGAGGCGGATGAAGGGGCCGGAGGCGGCCAGGAGTAGGTGATTCGCGGGTCTCTTGTCACCTTACGCCGGAATGTGCATCCTGTAAGTAGATCTTATGCCCATGTACGAATATCGCTGCCGGACGTGCGGCCAGCGCTACGAGATGTTGCGGCGGATGGCGGATGCCGATCGGGATCTGGAATGCCCCGAATGCCGGTCGAAAGAGGTCGAACGGCTGCTTTCGACGTTCTCCGCAGGCGGATGCTCTCCATCCGGAAAAGGCGGATTCACTTGATCCCGTTAGGGGCGGCCGGTCGGCCGATAATTTGATTTGAACCGAGCGTGAAGCTGCCTGGCGACCAGCCTCGCCCGTTCAGACGGAGCTGGTCTCGAGCACATTGAGGACGATGTCGATGGACGGCGCATTCAGCAGCGTGTTATGGATCAGGCAGGCTTTGACGGCGCGTAGAATGCCCGCCTGGTGCTGTGCGTCCAACTCGGGCGCCGTCACCTCAATCTGAAAACGTCCCAGCCGGGCCGGTTGGGTGGTCTTTTCGGCGGTGACCTTGAGCTTGAGGCCATCCGCGGGCAGGGACCGCGCCTTAAG
>JASHSS010000203.1 GCA_030038565.1 Bryobacteraceae bacterium | reverse complement strand
ACCACCTGACCGCCCTTGATGCCGCCGCCGGCCATCAGCAGGCTGTAAGCCAGCGGATGATGGTCGCGGCCGGCGTTGTGCGCGTCGCGCGGATCGCGAATCTCCACCATCGGGGTGCGCCCGAACTCGCCCGCCCAGACCACCAGCGTGCTATCCAGCAGGCCGCGCTGCTTCAGGTCGCGGATCAGCGCGGCGGTCGGCTGATCGGTCTCGTCGCAGTGCTTCTTCAGTTTGCGGTCCAGGTCGGTGTGGTCGTCCCAACTGGCGTGAGTCAGCATCACAAACCGCACCCCGCGCTCCACCATGCGGCGGGCCAGCAGGCAGTTGGAGCCAAACTGCTTGGTGGGTCCCCCATTGACTCCGTACATCTCCAGCGTCTCGGGCGATTCCTTGGAAAAATCCAGCAGCTCCGGCGCGGCGGCCTGCATGCGGAATGCGAGTTCATAGGAGGAAATGCGCGAGGCGATCTCCATGTCGCCGGTATCCGCGTAATGCTCCTCGTTCAAGTCCTTCAGGGCGTCGAGACCCGCGCGCTGCATGTCTCTCGAAAGGCCCGGCGGGTTCGAGAGATACAACACCGGGTCGCCCGAGCCGCGGAAGACCACCCCCTGATAGGTGGAGGGCAGAAAGCCGCTAGACCAGTTGGAAGTGCCGCCGCTGGTTCCTACGCCCGAGGCTAGCACCACGAACCCCGGCAGGTCCTGCGATTCGCTCCCCAAACCGTACAGCACCCACGCGCCCATAGTGGGGCGCCCCACCTGGATGCTGCCGCCGAAGAGCAGCAACTGTCCGGGATGGTGGTTGAAGGCGTCGGTATACATGGACCGCACCAGGCAAAGGTCGTCGGCGCAGGAGCCGATGTGGGGGATGTAATCGGAGAACTGCAGGCCGCTTTGCCCGTAAGGCTGGAAGGTGCGCGGGCTGGCCAGCACGGCCGCATTGGGCTTGGTGAAGGCGAGGCGCAGATTTTTGGTCATGGATGGCGGCAGGGATTGGCCGCTCCATTTCTGTAATTCCGGCTTAGGGTCGAATAAGTCGAGCTGGCTGGGGCCTCCTTCCATGAACATGAAAATTACGTTCTTGGCCTTGGCCGGGAACTGCGGTTTTTTGGGCGCCAACGGATTGACCGACGGCACGGCGCCGTAGCCTTCCCGCTCCATCAACTGGGCCAGCGCCATGATGCCGATGCCGCCCGCGCACTCCTGAAAGAAGCTGCGGCGGGTCTGGATTTTGCGGAATTCTTCGCGGTCCATAGTTCATTCCCTCGTAATAAACTCGTCCAGGTTGAGCAGCACGCGGCTCACCTCTACCCACCCGGCGGCATCCAGTTGCGGCACGCCTTCCAGGCGATTGGGGAACATGGCGGCCACGGTTTCCGGATGGTCGCGCAGGTTCTTCATGGTCTCGTCGAAAAAGCTCCCCAGGCGCTCCGTTTCACGGGCGGTGGGAGCGCGGCCCAAGGTGGCTCGAAAGGCGTAATCCAGGCGGTGGCGGAAGCCGCCGGCCGGCCCATCGCGCAACACCCGCAGCGCCAGGCCCTGC
Source organism: Bryobacteraceae bacterium (assembly GCA_030038565.1). Lineage (GTDB taxonomy): Bacteria > Acidobacteriota > Terriglobia > Bryobacterales > Bryobacteraceae > JOPF133. Next base: position 3,874 of record JASHSS010000203.1, on the reverse strand, counting down.
GCGGCTTCGAAGAATACCGGGTCGTTGAGCAGGTTGAGCGCCTGGAGCGGCGTATTGGTGCGCTCGCGCCGGGTGCACGAGAGGTTGGAATTAGGCGCATCGAAATTCATGAGCTGCGGATAGGGCGTGGTGCGCTGGAAGTGGATGTACATGCCGCGGCGGTAGCGGTCGGCGCCGGTGGACTCCTCCCATTTCACCGAATTGGCGTAGGAAAGCTCGGCCACGCCTTTCGGCTGAGGCGGCTTGACGCTGGGCCCGCCGATGCGCAAATCCAGTAGATCGGCCGCATAGAGCGCCTCGTCGCGCACCAGTTCGGCGGGAAGCCGCAGGCGCTGCTGGCGCGCGACCAGGGTGTTCTCGGGATCGCGCTCCGCCAGTTCCGGCCGCGCCTTGGACGATTGCCGGTAGGCAGCGGAGGTCACGATCGTGCGGATCATCCGCTTCATGCTCCAGGGGGTTGGGCCGGCGGCGCCTTCGAATTCCGTCGCCAGCCAATCCAACAGTTCGGGATGGCTGGGACGGTCGCCCATGGTGCCGAAATCGTCCGACGTATTGACGATGCCGCGGCCAAACAGCTCCTGCCACAGGCGATTCACGGCCACGCGCGCGGTGAGCGGATTTGCCGGCGATACCAGCCAGCGCGCCAGCATCAGGCGGGTGGGCGGGGCGCCATCGGATTCCAAGGGCGGCAAAACAGCCAGCATGCCAGGATGCACCTCCGCCCCGTGATCCCGCCAATCGCCCTTGATGTGAATGTAGGTTTTGGGTGGGGTATCGTTTTCCACCAGCACCGGCGCGTAGGCGAACGGCGGAAGCGTGGCGTTCAACTGGTTGAGCTTCTGGCGCGCCTCGCCGACCTTCAGGTCCTGGCAATGAGCCTTGGGATAAAGGTTGCCGCAGGACGCCAGGAAGGCATCGACTAAAGCCGCCTGCTGCAGCTCGCTGCGTTTCCCGGGCGCCATGAACAGCACCTTTTTGGCGTTATCGACGGTGTGCGTGTACTCGCCGTAGGCAAAGGTCCAATCGTCGTGCTCGGTGGGATGCGCCTCAGCGTATCGAAGCTTGTCTTCCCAATCGGCCTCGTTCTCCGGGATCTTGTATTCTTGGAACAGCTCGCGCCGTTTGCGTTCGTACTCCGGCTGCGCGGCGAGGTAGGGGCCGATCTCGCCGGGGAGCGGCGCCGGTACATTTACCTCTTCCTGCGTGTTGAAGAACGCGGTGATCTGGTAGAACTCTTTCTGGCTGATGGGATCGTACTTGTGGTCGTGGCATTGCGCGCAGCCCACCGTCAGCCCCAGCCACACGGTGCCCAAAGTCGCAGCGCGGTCGAGCACCTGCTCGTCGCGGAACTGCTCCGGGTCGGTGCCGCCTTCGCGATTGGTCAAGGTATTGCGGTTGAAACCGGTAGCCACCAGCGTGTCGATGGTGCGGTTGGGCAAGAGATCGCCGGCTAGTTGTTCGATGGTGAATTCGTCGAACGGCATGTCGCGATTGAGCGCCTCGATGACCCATTGCCGGTAGCGCCAGGCCCACGGCCGCGAGCGGTCCTTTTCGTAGCCGTCGCCATCGGCGTAGCGCGCCAGGTCCAGCCAGTAGCGGCCCCATTTCTCGCCATAGTGCGGCGAGGCAAGCAAGTGGTCCACCAGGCGCTCATAGGCATCCGGGCGATTGTCGTCGAGAAACGCGGCCACTTCTTCGGGCGTGGGTGGCAAACCGGTCAGATCGAGGCTCAGGCGGCGAATGAGAGTGGGCCTGGGGGCTTCGGGCGAGGGCGCGACGCCTTCGGTCTCGAGCTTCGCCAGAATGAAATTGTCGATCGGGTTGCGCGGCCAGGCATGATCGCGCACGGCCGGCGGGTCGGGACGGCGGATTTTCTGAAGCGACCAGAGCGTGGACGCAGGCACGCCCGCCGTGCCGGCCGCGGTGACCGCAGGCGCCGCCGCGGGCCAATCCGCGCCCTGATCGATCCAGGCGCGCAGCAGCCCGATTTCGGCGGCCGTGAGCCGCGCGCCGATCGGCGGCATGACCTTCTTTTCCAGTCCGGCTACCATGCGGATCAGCAGACTTGCGGCGCTGTTCCCCGGCTGAATCACCCGGAGCGCGGATTGTTTTTGATCCAGCCGCAGGCCGTTCATCTGCTGGCGCGCGCCGTGGCAAAGCTGGCAGCGTTGCTCGAGGAGCGGCTGGATATCCCGGGCGAAGTCGATTTTTTTGGTAGCGGCCGGCGGAAGCGCCGGGTTATCGGCCGCCGCGGCCGGCGCAATGATGAACATCAGCACGGCTGCGCTGCGCCACGCCAGCCCCCTCGTGAACATGGTTTTTATTATATGCCCCGCGGCGAACCGGCGGCTTGCGGAAGCTACGGCTTCGGCGACGCCGATGCAGCCACTGCCCGGCGCCGGTGCCAGCCTCGGAATCGACGCCGCGGCGTCTATCCGGTGGCGCGCCGTCCGAAATCGGCCGTCGCACCGCGCTGGGGCGCGCACGATGAACCCCTACAGACTTATCTTGAGCCAGGGATTGGCGCCGGTCGCGGCAGGCCTGGCTCTCGCTGGAGGGGCTGTTTTACGAGGTCAGCGCCCGCGATCCTGTGACCTTGCCGGCGGTACAGTGGTTCTGGAGGCCGTCGCCGTGGCGTGCCTGGTCCCGGCGCACCCCGCAGCCCGCGTCGACCCTCTAACCGCCGTGCGAGACGAGTGAACGCCACCGTCTACTTTGGCTTTATCTGAATCTGCTTCAATACCTCGCTATGCGTGTCCAGATCCGTTTTGCCCGAGGGGAACTGGTTGAACGCCAGCATGTATGCCAGCACGTCGGCGTCCTGCTGGCGCGTGAGCCGGCCCGGGTCGTCCTGCGGCATCGAGACGCGGATGCGGTCATAGAGATCGCCCACGGTCAGCCCGTTCCAATTCGCAAGGAATCCATCGCCCACCAGCGGCGGAGCGGATTCGCCCCCGCCGAGCGTCTCCCCGTGGCAGCTTGCGCACTCGCGGGCATAGAGCGCTTTGCCGCGATCCGACTGGGATTCGGTGAAGACCCCGTCCCACACCGAACGCGACTCCTGCGCCATCATTGCCCAGGCTCCTAAGGCAGCTACGAATACGATCGCCGGGCGGCGCATCATCTTTCCCCGCGCGGCAGGGTGAAGGCCAGGTACTCGCCCGAGTAAGCGCCTCCGCTAATCGCCACAACGATGTACTGGCGGCCGTTCCACATGTAGGTCATGGGGGTGCCGCTCTGCGGAGCGGGCATCCAGACCGCGCCCACTTCGTTGCCGGTAGCCTTGTCGTAGGCCCGGAGCATGGCGCCGCGGGGATGCTGCGGTGTAGTGGTCACCTGGCCATCGCCCGCAATAACCAGGGTCTTGGTAATCAGGGTGCCCACGTTGTAAGTGGCTTGTCCGGTGCGCGGTATGTCGCGCCCCTTGAGCGCGGCATTGTTGCGTATGGCATCGGGCGTATCGCCGTGAGCCGTCTGCCAGACGATCTCGCCGCGGTCCAGATTGATCGCCGAAATGGTGCCATAGGGAGGTTTGATGAGCGGCAGGCCTTGCACCGTAAGTCCTCCGAAGCCACCGCCTCCCCCGCCGGCAGCACCGCGGCCCCCTCCTGCACCGCGCCCTCCGCCGGCGCGGCCACCGGCCTGTGAACTCGCCCCGGAAGGAACTTCGCCGCGGCCGCCGGAGCGGGTGGGCAGGGGCGAGTCGGCGCCGCCGCTTTCGCCCGGGCCGGTGCGCATACGTACCTCCTGGCCCGCGGTCCCCGCCACATACAGCATGTCCGAGAGATCCTTGGGCGGATGAACTAATCCGATTGGCGTGACGCAGGCATTGCAGGCGAAGGCGTAGACCGTGTGAGTTTCGGGATCGTAGGAG
>JASHSS010000202.1 GCA_030038565.1 Bryobacteraceae bacterium | reverse complement strand
GCCACCGAAAACCAGATGAACATGGCCGGCACCGTGCCGCAGCACGTCGATAAGCAAGGCACCAAGCTCGAAGACACCGGCGGCACCGGCCAGCACGACTCCCAAGGCGGCTAATCCGCCCCAACAACCCCTCCGGCTCAGCTAGGTCCCCGACCGCATGATTCGCTTCCCTGAAGACGCGCCTGTCACACCATGATGCGTGAGGCATTGGTGGGACAGGCCTTCAGCCTGTGCACTCCGGCCCTGAGGGAAGGTTTTCGACCGTGCCCCACCAAGCGGAACAACTAAATCATTGCGGTCGAAGACCTAGTAAGCTACGCCACCCGGCGGGCCGGCCGCTTGATCGTCACAGCGACATCCATCCCCGCGTCCGCGAGCATGTTGACCAGGGTATCGAGTGAGAACCGGCTGATCTTCCCTCGCGTGAGATCGGAGATGCGGGGCTGGCTGACCTTCAATCGCCTCGCCGCATCGGCCTGGCTCAAACCCTCCTTCTCGATGAACTTCCGCAGAGCCGTCATCAACTCCGGCCGAATCCGCAGATTCCGGCCTTCCGCCAGCGAAAACCCAATATCCTTGAAAACGTCGCCGCTTCCCTTGGTGATTGCAGTCGATTTCATCTCTTGACCTCCTCACGATCGCCGTACCCCTCCAACTCAGCCAAGACGCGGGTCAGGGTGCCATCACGGTTGAGGAACATGCAGGCAGTAGCCGCATGTCCGGTGAATATAGCACTCCCATTCGCGCGATTTCCCCCCTCCCTTTCCCATTCACAAACTTCCCCACTTTTCCCGCGCCCTGATACTCCTTCCCCCTCATCCACTTACAACCCCGCCCCAATCTCCTCCCCCATGCCGCCGCCCTCTCGCGTGCTACACGTCGGATGAGGGAACCCTCCGCGCTCTATACGCGCCGAAGCCCGTAATTCCATGCCCTTTCTTCGATTCCTTTCGCGCCGCCTCCTGGCGGTCACCGCCTCCGTGTGCCTGCTTGCCCTCACCTCGTCCCTGGTCTGGCTGCTCCTCACCCTCCCGCGGCGCATCGATCGCCGCCTGCAAGCCAACCTGGTGGATGCCTCCTGGAATCTGCGCGATGCCTCCTGGCAAGTGGCCCAGGCCGGCCGCGACCTCCACGCCATCGGCGCCTCGCTCGCCGATCCGCGCACCGGCGTGGCCCGCACCTTGCGCAATATCAACACCGTCACCGCCCAAATCGGCCGCGCCAGCAACGTCGCCCGCCTGGCCTCCAGCGAGCAGCGCGAGTCCCTGCGCGCCATCTCCCAGGAAACCCTCGCCACTCTGCGCTCCGCCAACACCCTGATCGCCGGCGCCAACCAGAACCTGAACCAGGGCGTCCTGCCCTCGCTCACCACCGGTCTCGGGCAGGCGCAGGCTTCGCTCGCCGCTCTCACCGCCGACGGCCACCAGGTGCTGGCCTCTTCCTCCACTGCCCTCGACCGTGCGGCCGCCCTCCTGGCCGACCCATCCTGGTCCCTCACCGCCCGCAATCTGGGCGCTGCTTCGGGCCACATGGATGGCGCCGCTGCCCATACCGAGGAGACCCTCGGCTACATCCGCGACATGTTCAAACCCGCCCGGCCGGGTTTCTGGAAGACCCTCGCCAAGGCAATTGTCACTTACGCGGCCGGCCCCGTGGCGGGCGCTCTGGTCGAGCGTCTTTGGAAGCCGCACGTCGAGGTCGTCAACACCGTAACCGTACAGAGTCAACCATAACCATGATTACCGGAAAACTAGGCAAGCAACCCAAGCGCCCCGACCGGCGCACTCTGCAACTCTCCAGGTATCTGAGGATGCCGGAGCTCCCCGCCGCGCCGCCGGCGGTCGATTGGACCAGGGCCGTCCCCCATTACGGCATGCTGCTCAACGATCAGTTGGGCGATTGCGTCATCGCCGGCATGATGCACCTGGCCATGGGCTGGCAGGCCAACACCGGCCAGTCGCCCGCCGCTCCCTCCGATGACGAAGTCGTCGCCGCTTATTCGGCCATCGGCGGCTACGATCCCTCCGATCCCTCCACCGATCAGGGCTGCAACATCCTCGATGCCCTGAATTACTGGCGCAATACCGGGATCACCGTCGCCGGCCAAACCAGCAAGATCGTGGCCTTCGCCGAAGTCAACCTGAAAGACGACGCCGAAGTCAAAGCCGCGCTGTGGCTCTTCGGCGGCCTCTTCACCGGCTTCCAGATGCCCGCCAGCGCCCAGAACGCCGCCAGTTGGACGGTTCCTTCCTGCGGTCTGCACGGTAAAGGCAAGCCCGGCTCCTGGGGCGGCCATTGCGCTCCGCTGGGCGCCGAGGATAACTCCGGCGGCTTCCAGGCCATCACCTGGGGAGAATTGATGCCCACCGCGCACAACTTCGTCGCCGATTACTGCGATGAGGCCTACGCCATCCTCTCCACCGCCTGGATCGAGCAGCAGGGCCAATCCCCCAGCGGTTTCGACTTCGCGGCCCTCCAGGCCGACCTGGCGGCCCTGTAATTATGCTCCACCCCAACGTCCATAGCGCCTTCTCGGCCTGGTCCGAGGATCTCGTCCTGCACGTCGCCTGCATGTACTCGAATCCCCAGCGCTGGCCCGTCCGCCGCGAGCTGATGAACGATTTCCGCAAGCGCATGGAGGCTTCTCCCAACGTCGCTCTCTATGTCGGCGAGGTGGCTTTCGGCGATCGTCCCTTCGAGGTCACCGATCCCGCCAACCCGCGCGATTTCCGGTTCCGCAGCCCCCACGAACTCTGGCTCAAGGAGAACGTCCTCAACCTGGTCGTTCAGCGCATGCCTCCCGAGGCGCGCTACATCGCCTATCTCGATGGCGACGTGCAGTGCTCGCGCTACGACTGGGCGCTGGAGGCCGTTCACCAGCTTCAGCACTACGGCGCGGTCCAGTTATTCCATCAGTTCCTCGACGTGGATTACCGCCACCGCGCCTATTGCGTCACCAATAGCTTCGCCTACTCCTACTGTCACAGCATCACCCCGGAGATCTTCATGGACGCTGCGGCCCTCCGGACCCGCGCCTCCCATTCCGCCAACCCCAACTCCTACGTGAGTCCGCGCACCGCCGTCACCGCCGGCCGCGAGGACGCCGAAAAACAATGGTGGGGCGCCACCGGCCTCGGCTGGGCCTTCCGCCGCTCCACCTGGAACGACATGGGCGGCCTCTTCGATCAGGCCATCTTAGGCTCGGCCGACTGGATCATGGCCTACGGCATGGCCGGCCTGGCCGATGGTCTCGACCACATCCGCAACTGCGCGCCCTACTATCAGGCCGTCAAGCGCTGGCAGCAGGGCGCGCGCTCCATCCAGGCCAATA
>JASHSS010000201.1 GCA_030038565.1 Bryobacteraceae bacterium | reverse complement strand
TCTTACAGGCTCTGTCATAGACCGCCTTCCCCGCGGCGGCATCGCCGGCAGCGTACAGCAGGGCGCCGCCCAACGTCATCAGCGCAATTCCAACAAGCAGGTTTTTCATAGGTGGCTCTCCTTCTCCATGGTTTGGCTCTAACTTTAGCAACCAGTATAAGTCCGCGCTCGCAGCGGCAACAAATCCGCGCGGGTCGGCCGCCCTCACACGACCGGATTGCGCAGAACCCCAATCCCTTCAATCTCCACTTCCACCACGTTGCCCGGCGAGAGCCGGCGCGTGCTGCCGGGAGTTCCGGTGTAAATGACGTCCCCGGGGAACAGAGTAACCCAGCCGCTCACCCAGCTTACGATCGCGGCGCAATCGAAAACCAAATCGGCTGTCGATTGTTTCTGCACTACCTCGCCGTTGAGGCGGGTCTGGAGCAGCAGATGGCCATAATCCAGACCGGTAACAATGGCTGGGCCAAGAGGCGCGAAGGTATCGCAGCCCTTGGCGCGCCACCATTGCAGATCCTTGCCGGCGCCGTGCTGCCAGTTGCGGTCGCTCACGTCGTTGCCGCAGGTGACCCCGAAGATGGCCTCGCGGGCTTCTTCGGGCGTGGCGTTCTTCACCGGCTTACCGATCACCACGACCAGTTCGCCCTCGTAATGCACGTCGGTCGCGTCGCGCGGGATCACGATCGGCCCTTCCGGGTCCTGGAGCGCGCTGACCGGCTTGTAAAACATTTCCGGGTGCGGCGGCTGCGGGCGCCCGCCGAGGTGGCTCTTGTAATTCAGGCCCACCGCCAGGATTTTGCCGGGAATCGCGGGGCACAAAAGCCGCACGTCCGATAAGCGGTGAGTGACGCCCGATGGGCTGTGGCGTCCGAAGAGATCGCCGGAGATCGCGCGAACGGTATCGCCCTCGAGGATGCCGTATCCGGCGCCGGCGGGTGAGTGGAAGCGGATGTATTGAGTCACGACCGGTTATTGTATCCGGGTTCACCGCTCGAGCGGCGCCACAATCACCGGCGTGGAGGTGGGCTGCGCCGCGCCGCCCTCGCTTTCGAGGGTCACCGCCACGGCGCCTGTCGCCGCCACATCGACCGGACCGCGCTGGATGTGCATGGCCGTGCCATCGGCCTGAGATTGGAACAGGCCCGCGGGGGCCGGGTTGCCGCGCTTGGGAATGACCCACATCTCGTAGATCCTGCCCCTGGGAGCCGCGGGCAGATTGGAAGCGATCAGCAGCACCCCTTGGCGCGCATTGACGAATACCTTTCCTCTGGGCGGCGCTGGTCCGGCGCCGAAGGTGGTGACGGTGGTCTCGGGACCCGCGAGTATGGCGAAAGCTTCGTTGAGGCGGGTCAGGTCGATGGTCTGGCGGCGCAGTTGCTCCCGCAGATTAGCGGCCTCCTGGGCATATTGGTTCTCGCGCCCGCTGAAGTAGACCGCCGCGAACAACGAGAACAGCGCCACGCCCGCGGCCAGAGGCAGCCAGCCGATACGGCGCGGCTCGTACCCGGTGGAGGCCAGAATCCTCCGCCGCAGTTTGGGCGACGGGGCCGCGGCAGGCGCGGTCGCGCCCACCAGCGCCGCCAGTTCCATGGCCTTGCGTATTTCCGCCATACAGACTTCGCATCCGCGGCTGAGGTGCTCGCGGATCTCGCTCTTCTCCGGCTCGTCGGCCAGGCCGAGCGCGAATAGTTCGTAATGGTCGCGCAGTTCCGGATGGTTCACGCCGGCACCGCCGTTCCCAGTTCATCGCGCAGGCTTCGCAGCGCCGTGCGCACCCAGGTCTTCACCGTGCCGAGCGGCTGGCCCATCCGCTCGGCCATTTCGCTTTGCGAGAGGCCCTCGAAGTAAGCCAGCTCGATGGCCTGGCGCTGATTGGGCGACAATTTGTCCATGGCCGCCTTGACGCGCCGGATCCGGTCGGAGTCGAGCAGGCTCTGTTCGATGTCGCTCCACAGGGCGGGATGAGCCGTTTCCTCCAGTTCCAGCGCATTGCGCTCGCGGCCCCCGGCCGAACGCAGGTAATCGATGGCCCGGTTCCGCGCTACCGCCAGCAGCCACGGCGCGATCGATCCCTTCCCGGCTTCAAAGCCCTGGGCGCGGTTCCACACGCGCAGGAAGGTCTCCTGCACCAGGTCCTCGGCGATGCCCGCGTCGCGGACGACGCGTACAATCAACGAGAAAACCAGCCGCCCATAGCGATCGTAGAGGGCCGCGAGCGCCTCGGGATCGCGCCGCTGGAGGCGTACGACCAGGTCTCCATCGCCTTCGGCAACGCGGAGAGCCAGCAGGATTGGCAAGAGCAACATCGAAGCCGTCTCATTGTATATACGAGAGGAAGGCCCAATCAAGTTGGCGCCGGTGAAAAAAAGCGGGCCGATGCTTTCGAGACCCTGGTTCGAGACTGGACGCGCCCGGCCGTCTTCCCTTTCCGCCAACCGGCGATCTCCCCTTGCTCACCAGCGCAGTTTCACGCCATGGCCGCCCGTGCGGCCTCGCGAAAGCGGCGCGGCCCTCCACGAGACTCACCTGCGGCCGAAGGATCTCTCCCCGTCGTCGCGCCGCGTCCCGTCCGCATCGACTTCCGAAGGCGCCCGCCGCCGCCTCTTTCGAAAATCCTCTTGGCGTTACTTTGCGCCTTGGCGGCTTGGCGAGAGCCCTCCTGGTGCCCAGGCCCTCGCGCGCTTCCCGGCTGCATCGCCTCGCTAAAGCGACAGTCGCACCAGTTTCCAGACCCTCGTCCATGAGACTTTTTCCGTTCAGACGGCGCTCTGCGCAGCTTCGCGCCGTTTTCTCAACCCGCACCGGCTCGCAAAACTGCCCGCGGTGCAACTCTCCGACCCTCCTCCGCGAAATTTTTTCCGGCTTCGCAGGTCGCTCTTCGCTTCCAACGCCCGCGTCGCGGCTCTCCGCGCGGCGAAAGTGGACCAATCGTGGCGCATCTCGCATTTTTTCCTTGACTTTCGGCGCGAACAAATTTATATATGAATCACATTGCGATTTTCGAGTCGCAAAATTTGATGTTAGGGAGAATCAATCGATGAAGAGCGCAACCAAACCAGCCAAGAAGAAGAAACCGGCTGCTACGAAGAAAAAGAAGTAGCTAAGGCGCGCCCCAAAGGGGTGGCCAAATGTTTTCGACTCCAGAGGCCCCGGTTTCCGGGGCCTTTTTCATTTTCCGGCCCCTCGTTCCCCTCCTTCGCTTCCTTCCTCCCCCTCCTTCCTCTGCAGCAGCACCCGAAACGTCTCCCCCATGCCGAACAGCAGCGTCTTGAGTTGCATCCGGCGGCGAAACTCCTCCGCCGGGTCCGCGGCCTTCAGCGCCAGCCCGAATTGATCCTCCTCGCCCGCCTTCAGGAGGGTGCTCGCCAGCGTTTCCAGTCCCAGCGTCCGCAAGCCGCAGCGGGCTCCGTGCTCTTCGAGCGCGCTGAAGTTGACGTGGGCGGTGATGTCGCGCTCTCCGGGACGCTCCAACACATTCTCCCGCGCCGTGTGGCGCCGGTAGCCCATGAGCGTGCCGGCCGGGAAGCGCACGGATTCGGCGCGCGTGTAGCCGTAGTCGATGGTTAACACGAAGCCCGAGCGAAGCGCGCTCCGAACACGCTCCAACCAGGCGAGCGCCTCCAGGTTGGCTTCGTAGCAGCGCCCCTCTTCGGGCGGCGGGAAGTAGCGTTGAAGGTAATCGGCCACGCGCGCGGGCGCCGGGCCGCCCTCGCGCCACACGAACCGGCCCGCGTCGTCGAGGGCCACGCACTGCTGGCGGAAGGCGCCCTCGCGCCACACCGCCACATCCACCGGCAGGGCGTCGAAGAATTCGTTCGAGAAGACCACGCCATCAAAGGAGGCGGGCAGTTCGCCGGAATCCAGATCCAGTGGAATATAGCGCCACTCGGAAAGCGCCTCGGCCATCTCCCGGCGGCCGGCGCCGAGCTCCACCACGGTGAAGCCGGAGGGCTGGCCCATTTCCCGGTAGAGTTGCCGAATACGAGCGCCCATCAGAATGCCGAACACGGGCTGGATCTGCTCGGCGGTGAAAAAATCTCCGGCCCTTCCGAATGGGTCGCGGCCGGCGGGAGCGCTGGGGATCCCGGTTTCCTCGCTGATCTGTAGAGCGCCCCGGCGGTAGTAGCCGGCTCCCGGCGCGTACAGAGCGATTTCCATGAAGCGGCGGAAGGAGACCGGCCCGGAGCGGCGGATTTCAGAGGCCAACAAGTCGCCGGCGTTCACGGGCGGGATTCCCGGCTTTGCGGAGTGCGGAGGAACATCTCCACCAGGTAATCGTGCATGCAGTCGTAGAGATAACGCTGAAAAGTCCAGGGGAATTGCGGGTTCTCGATGTCGCGCGCGTGCAGTGGCGCATAGTAGGTGTGCATGTCCTCGACCGGCTGCTTCAACTCGATCACCAGCTCAATCGAGCCGCGATTCTCGCGCGCGGAGAACCGCAGCAGGGCGTGGTCGTAGCGGGCGATCTCCGCCCATACCTTTTCGAGAGGCGTCACGGACCTATGCTAGCGTGAAATCAGGGATGGCGCTGCCGGAGACCATTCGCGTGAAACTCAGCTCGGAAACCGCTGAAGCGATTTCCATTACTCCCGTGGTGGTGCAGGACTTGGCCGTGCGCGAGCTGGTGGAGCACATGCTCGGCGTGGCCGGCAAGGACGAGCCGCGCATCCGCGAGATGCTGCTGCGCGGCACGCTGGTGAGCGGAGGCTCGCGGTTCCGCTGGGCCGGATGGGAGGTAGAGCCGGAAAGCCTGCGCGCCATGCTGGCCTCCTTTCCGGACGCCGAACCCGGCCGGCCCTTCCGCCCGGACGGCTGCATCCGCGCGGTGTTGCGCGGCGGGCGGCAGCTCGTCGAGTTGCCGCGCGAGGCCCTGATGCAGAAGTCCTGGTTCCAGCGGACCAGCTTCTGGGAGACTTTCCTGGCCGTAGTGGCGGAAGCGCGCTGCGACTACGCGGGCTATTCCTATCGCGACCGCGCGGACCGCTACCTGCGCGAACTCAGCGTGAGCGAAGCAGCCCGCCTGCAGCAGGAGGCCGCCAGGGTGAAGTTCAGCACCTTGCGCGACCGCATCCGGTCGGTGGCCTTCACGGGCGCCGAACTGTTCGCCGCGCGGTAAGCGGGCGATACGGCCGGCGCTACTCCTCGGGCAGGTCCCCGGTATCTTCGGCGCGGTTTTCGAACTTGGTCTGGGAGTGCAGGAACACCAGGTTCACCGTGCCCACCGGGCCGTTGCGCTGCTTGGCGATGATCAGCTCGGCCAGCCCGCGGAGATCCTCGCGATCGCGATGATAAACTTCCTCGCGGAAGATGAAGCCCACTACGTCGGCATCCTGCTCGATCGAATTATGAACGATTATGTCATCGGCGACGAAATTGGACAGCGGAGGAACGGTCAGATCGAAAACTTCTTCCTCTCCGGCCGGCTCGATCGCCGCCACCTCGTCCCAGTAGATGTCGCTGGTAGCCAGATGCTGCATTTCCTCCGACCCAAGCGCTTTTGCCACTCTCGCAGCCCTGTCCCTCCCCAGGTTGGAGTCGTACAGGGAGTTTCCGCAATACGCGGTCTCGATCCGGGACATGAACTGGCGGGTCGTGATCCCGGCCTTTCTCATCGCCGGGACCACGATCGTGGGCCATGCTTCCTTCGGGATCGTGTCTCGATTGGTGTTCTCCTGCACCTTGGCCAGGTGCGAGCCAATGCGCCCAAGGGCCTCGGTCTTCCGCCGGCCGAAGGCGCCCACCTTTTCGAGGAACACCAACAGATCCGGCTTCCCGGAAATGATGACCGGGAATTGATCGCGGCCCTTTCCCTTCTGCGAAATGAGGGAGACGCGAGCGTTTATCCCCAGCCGCAGAAGCAGCGATTGGACATCTAAAGCCAATTCGCGACTGCTGGTTGCATAGTAGACTCTGGGGATGGGGCGGCGCTCGCTGAGGTGGACACATCCATCGGTAGCCCAGAGGTGCCGCAGAAACAGCGCAATCTGCTCCGGCCCCTGTTCGAAAACCCTGCCCGGTATGCGTTTCTCCCACGCCCGCAAGCCCCACGCGCCCAGTTCCTTCAGCCAGTCCGATACGGCGCTCCCGACACCGTGAGTGTGGTGACGCGTGGAGGAGAGGTAGACCTGAAACCAACCGCGTTCGGCATTCACGCGAGGCGCTACCTCGGAGCCGAAGACCTGGCGCGCCAAATCCGCTACCGCATCGGCCAGTTCTCTGTCTCTGGTGGTGTATTGAATGACGTGCCGGGGCAAGGTACACCCATCCCCGATCAGGTGTCCGAGCAGTGCCAGTTCAGCGTCGGAAATCGTCTGGCGCGAGGAGCCCGCCAGGCGTCTGGGGATCGCAAGCCGATCCCGTGCCTTCATCTCGTCCAGGCGCTTCCATCCGGCAAAGGTGAGGAATCTGTGATTGGCCGTGGCGCGGATTCTGCGGCCCAGCCGTGTGGTTAACTGGAATACCGGTTTTCGCCCGGTCGGGAAAGCGCGCGCCACCGGCGCCGGCTCCAATCGCCAGGTGCGCTCGTTCACCGCCCAGACGCGGATATTCGGCGCCCCCACAAGATCGCGAATGGGGGTTCGTCCGCCGGTGCAGGCATTCGTGATGAGGGTGTCTCCGGTAAGGCAGCCCGATTCGCGAAGATCGCTGAGCTGCGGCCGGTGATCGCCCTGGCGCGTCTCCACGGCGCGGTTGAGCTGGGAGAGAACCATCATCGGAACGTTCATCTCCTTGGCCAGCAGCTTCATCCCGCGTGAGAGCGCGCTGACTTCCTGGACCCGGTTCTCGAAGTGGCCGCGCCCGTTCATCAACTGGAGGTAGTCCACAACCACCAGGCCGATATCGCCGCGCTGCTCGGCTTTCAGGCGCCGCAGCTTGGCGTGCATGTCCATCAGGTGGAGGCCGGCGGTGTCGTCGATGAACAGCGGCGCGGAGGCCAGCGCGGTCATGCTGTGATTGAGCTTGCGGCGCTCGTCGGGGGTGAGATAGCCGGCGCGGAACCGCTGGCTGTCCACGCGCGCGGCGGCGCACACCATGCGGGTCAGCAGCGATTCGCGCGACATTTCGAGTGAGAAGACGGCCACCGTCTTGGGGTTCTGCGGGTTGAGCACGACATGCTGGGCGACGTTCAGGGCCAGCGCGGTCTTGCCCATGGAAGGACGCGCCGCGATGATAATCAGATCGCCGCCGTGCATCCCGCCGGTATATTCGTCGAACTTGGTGAACCCGGTGCTGAGGCCCTTGATGCGCTTGCTCGGATCGAGGAAAGCGTTGATCCCACCCTCGTAGCTCTCGAGGATCTGGCCGGCGTGCATCAGCCCGGATTTGATGCGCGCCTCGCCCAGCCGCAGCAGGGTCTCTTCGGCTCCCGCCAGAATCTCGTCGGGCTCCTCCTCGCCCATCAGGCAGCGGTTCATCATGTGCTGGGAAGCAAACAGGATGCGGCGCAGCACCGCCTTTTCCTTGACGATCCGGACGTAGCTGTCGATGTTGGACATCTGCGGCAATCCGTCGTCGAGCGAAACCAGGTAGCTGAGGCCTCCGCAAGCTTCCAGCTCGTTGAACTTCATCAGTTCGTTGGCCAGCGTGACCCGGTCGATGCGCTCCCCGCGTTCTTGAAGCTCGCCCATGCGCTTGAAGACGCGGCGATGTTTTTCGAGGCTGAAATCGTCCGCTTCCAGCGTGCTGGCGGCCTGAATGTAAAACGCGTCTTCGAGCAGGATGGAGCCGAGCACGAAGCGCTCTACATCGATATTGGCGGGTAACCCCTTCTCTGTGGTTTCGGGTGCTGACATGACAATGATCTAGAGTAACGCCGCGGACCAACCCGCGCGCCAGAAAAAGCGGCCTGTGGGTTTTGAAGGCTTTAGCCTTCGGATAAAACAAGGCGGCGAGCGGCGGCCGGAGGCGGACCCGAAGTGCTTTGCGCTCATAGGCTGCGAGCGGTTTCGCGGCG
>JASHSS010000200.1 GCA_030038565.1 Bryobacteraceae bacterium | reverse complement strand
AGAGTCCCGACGGCCTGATCATGATTGTGTTGGGCGTCCTGCTGCTCGGCATCGTGGTGGCCGGGCTGTTACACGACGCACTGTAGGGCGGACGAGGTCGCCGCGGAACCGGGCAAACCTTAGCATTCACCAACTTCGCCGCCTCCCAACACCATGCCCTCTCGCCGCTTACCCGTGCTTCCGGCCGGCCAGGGCTTTCTCCCGTGCTACAACTTCAGACAAGGAGTGTGCTGTGGTGGGCCTGAATTAGCTTGCCCCTCCTCGCACAAAAAATGCGGAACGAACCCATTTTTCCGAGTCAACTCCAATCCTGCCAAGCCTTTGCAGGTCACGAAACGAACCCATTTCCCCCTCCCGCCGCCCCACGCGCGGCACCCGCGTCGCCCGCCGCCTCCCGTGTGCCTCCCGCCGCCACACTTGACTCCAACCGCCCGCAGCAACTACGATGCATTCACGGTCTGTAAAATTCGCCGAAGGTGAGGGGATGCGCCAGGGTCTAGCCGGAATTGGGTTCGTTTTGTCAGCCGCCGCAGCCTGCCTCCTGGCCGTTGCGCCCGCTCTCCACGCGCAGGGCCGCGGAGGCCGGGGAAGCGGAGGAGGCCGCGGCGCCCCCGCCGAGCCAACCGAAGAAGGCATCCCGGTCACCGATGCCCTCACCGTCGCCCGTTGCTCCAGTTGTCACACCAAAGATGCCAAGGGCAATCTCAGCCGTATATCCTGGATCCGCACCACCCCTGAAGGCTGGGAAGAAGCCATCAAGCGCATGGTCCGCCTGAATGGCGTCACCCTGGAACCGGCCGACGCCAAGGCCATCCTGAAGTACCTCAGCAACTACCACGGTCTGGCCCCCGAAGAGGCTCGCCCGGTCATGTACATGGCCGAGCATCGCATCCAGGATGAAGCCGTCCCCAACGAAAGCCTGCGCGCCACCTGCATGAACTGTCACGCGCTGGGCCGCGTGTTCCAGTGGCGGCGCCCGCGCGAAGAGTGGTCCCTGCTGGCCGACTTCCACTCGGCCCTCTACCAGCAGGCCGAAGCCGCTTTCCGCCGTACCGCGGTAGCCGGCGCTGGTGGTGGCGGGGCCGCCGGCCGGGGCGGCCGGCGTGGCGGCGCGGCAGCGGCGAACCCCGAAGGAGCCGCACCGGCAGCACCCGCAGCCGCAGCGGCGCCGGTCATTTCCCTCGATACCACCCTCGATTTTCTGGCCAAAACCTATCCCCTCCACACCCCCGAATGGGGCGCCTGGCGGGCTCGCATGCGCGCGCCCCGAATCGCCGGCAAGTGGCTCCTCTCCGCGCGCGTCCCCGGCCATGGCAAGTATTTCGGCGAGATGACCATCGCCCAGGGCGCCGCCGAAGACGAGTTCTCCACCACTGTCAAACTCCAATCCGTCAACGGCGGCCCGGCCATCACCCGCACCGGAACCGGCCTGGTCTATGCCGGCTATTCCTGGCGCGGCCGTTCCAAAGGCCCCGCTCTACCCGCCAGGGCCGCGCCCGACGACCTGGCCAGCCCCATGCGCGAAGCCCTCTGGTTTTCGCCCGACCAGACCTGGGCCGAGGGCCGCTGGTTCTGGGGCGAATACCAGGAATTCGGCGTGGATGTCAAACTGCGCCGCTCGACTCCCGAGCCCATGCTCCTGACCCTCGACCGCTATTCCCTCAAAACCGGCGCCACCGCCCAGAAGGTCCGCGTGATCGGCTATAACCTGCCGGCGCAGGTTTCCCCCGCCGATTTGGATTTGGGCTCCGGCGTCTCCGTCAAATCCATCGCCTCCCACAATCCCGGAGAAATCGTGGCAGTCGTGGATGTCGCCGCCGATGCCGTCCCCGGCCTGCGCGACGTGGTCTTCCGCAATGCCGTCCTCGAAGGCGCGCTGGCAGTCTACGACCGCATCGATTACCTCAAAGTCCTCCCCGAAGCCTCCATCGCCCGCCTCGGCGGCGACGCCACATCGCCCCACCCGCGCGGCTATCAGCAACTCGAAGTCATGGCCTATCAGCGGGGCGCGGATGACAAGCCGCGCACCAGCGACGATGTCGAACTGGGGCCGGTGGACGTCAATTGGTCGGTGGAAGAGTTCTATGCTTCGTTCGGAGACGACGACAAGGAATTCGTCGGCACGCTCGATAACAACGGCCTGTTCACCCCCAACACCGATGGTCCCAACCCGCAACGCAAGTTCAGCCGCAACAACTACGGAGACGTGTGGGTAGTAGCCACCGCCAGAACCGAAAAGGATAAGGACGGCAAGCCTCTCTCCGGCCGCTCTTACCTGGTGGTGGCCGTTCCCACTTACATCCGTTGGGATCAGCCGGAGGTAGGTCAATAATGGCTGTCGCAACTCTGGCGCCAATCCGTCTGGAACGAATCCGTCTGGCGCTAACCCGTCCTGATCAGCCGGAGGGTCGATAATGGCTCCCGCCACTCTGGCGCCAACCCGCCTGGCGCTCACCCGTCCTGATCAGCCGGAGGGGCAATAATGCCTCCTGTAACTGCCGGAGCCTGGCGCCTGGGTGAGTTTCATCCCTTCGCTGGTGGCGGACGCCGGTTTCTTTACTTAGTCCCCGCCGGCGCTATCTTCGAAATGGATCGGGCGGTCGAAGTGGCCATCGAAGAACTCGGCGCCGGCCCGGCTACCCGCGAAGAGTTGCTCCAGCGCCTCGCTGCCCGCCATTTCGCGCCCCAGGAAGCCGGCGACCTCCTCGCCGAGTTAGCCGCCATGCGCGTGATCCTGCCCGAGGATGCCGTTCGCGAGACCCTGGAAGAGCCGCCTGCCGATTTCCCCCTCCAGAGCCTGGTGATTAACCTGACCAATCAGTGCAACTTATCCTGCCAGTATTGCTACGAATTCGGCGAGGATAAGGTCGCGACACCCGAAGGCAAGCCCAAGTTCATGAGTCTCGAAACGGCCCAGGCCGCGGTAGATTTTCTGTACGCGGGGCGCCCTTTGGGCCAAGCCGGCCGCCAAGCCCTCCACATCACCTTCTTCGGCGGCGAAACCCTCATGAATTTCCCGCTTCTCAAACAAGTGGTGGCCTACGCCCAGGAAAAGGCAGCCGCCCAGGGCCTCAGCGTCGATTTCTCGCTCACCACCAACGCCACTCTGCTTACCCCCGCTATCATCC
>JASHSS010000199.1 GCA_030038565.1 Bryobacteraceae bacterium | reverse complement strand
GGCCAGTTCGTCCTGGGCAGCGGGATGTACGATGAATGGCGCAAGTTGCTGAGCGGGGCCCAGAACGGCCTGAACAGGCTGACCGCTCGCGAGGGAACCCTGGGCAGTTCGGTCTACACCGATCGGGAATACCAGGCCCTGCGCCGCGAGATTCAGAACTTCGATCAGGCCTTGGCCCGCCTTCAATCGGGACAGGGAAATCTCGGCCTGCTCTTGCGCGATGATGCTCAGTACCAGCAGATCAACGCCTCGCTGGTCGAATTGCGGCAATCGATCGGCGCGGTGCGGGCCGGCGCATGGCTCCAGTCCGCGGCCGATTACCAGAATCTGAACCGCCAATTGGGCGGCCTGATTCATGCCGTGGACGAGTTCAACGCTTCGCCTCCGATGGCTACCGCGCAAGTTTACGAGACCCTCAACGGCATGACCCGCGAACTGCAACACGACGTGCACGATTTCCAGCAGGACCCCAAAAAGTATCTGCGGCTGAAGCTATTCTAAACGCCCGGATGCATCGGCCGTGATCGCGGAACCCGCAATTTCCCGCCTCTCTATAAGGGACGCGGCCGATGCGGGAGCGCAACGGGCGCGACTCCGGTTGCCAAACCCTCCGTCGAACGTCTAGACTGATACATATTCCGGAATTGATCGTCCGCTCGCCGTTCTGCCAGTCGCGAGCGGAGTGATTACGGCGGGGGCAAGGAGAGGGAACCAGCTCAAACGTTTGGGCTGCGCCCGAATGAATCAGGGGTACTCGGTGCGCATCCAGCCGCGGAGCTATGCCAGTCTCATGCAGCGGAACCATTATCCTTACAGCACGCAATCCACACCATCCCATTGTCTGAGCGCCGGCGGCGCCAAGCTCTCCCCGATGCGGGGGGTGCCTCCGTGTGAATCCAGCCTGTGCACCCCGCTCGTGCGCGCGATTTTCCTCTGGCTGGGGCTTTCGACGGCTGCCCTTGCACAGGTCACGTTTTCATCCGCTGGATCCTTCCCCGGCGGAACGGGGCCTGCGTCCGTCGCCATTGCCGACATCAACAACGATTCTTTCAACGATTACGTCGTGGCGGACCGCACCGCGAACACCGTAACGGTCATGCTGAACAACGGGGCAGGCGGCTTTTATGCGCCTCCCGGCAGCCCCATCGCCCTCCCCGCGGGCGCCCAGCCCGTTTACATCACCACCGCGGCCCTCAGGTCGACCAGCGTTGCAGACATCGTGGTGGCCAATTCGGGCACCAACAACGTGAGCGTTTTATTGAGCAACGGCGACGGTACGTACACGGGGCCCACCAATTTCGCCGCGGGCACCGGGCCCAATTGCGTGGCGGTGGCCGATTTCAATGGGGACGGTATCCTGGACCTGGCGGTCTCCGATTCCAACGGCTTCGTGACAGTCCTGACGGGAAACGGCTCCGGTGGATTCACGTTCCTCACCAGTGTCGCCGCGGGATCCGGACCCACGTCGCTCGCGGCGGGACCGCTCGGCGCCAGCAACGCCGATCTCGCCATCGCCGATTCCGGCAGCAATACCGTGACGGTCCTGTGGAACAACGATGGTGCGGGCCAGTTTTCACCGGCCTCCGGCAGTCCGTTCCCTGTGGGATCCCAGCCTTCCTCCGTGGTGGTGTATACGCAACCCTTTTTCCCTTTCGGAACCTTTATCGCGGTTGCCAACCGTGGCGACAACACCGTCTCGGTGCTGGGCCAGGGTTTTTTCGGTCAGATTGAGCCGATCCCCGGCAGCCCGTTCCCAGCCGGGTCCGGCCCGGTTTCCATCGTGGCCGCGGATTTCAACCAGGATGGGTATCCGGACCTTGCGGTTGCCGATTCGGCCGGCGGCGTAGCCGTGTTGCTCAACAACACGGAAAATTTCCAACAGGTAGCCGGCAGCCCCTTCGCGGCGGGCAGCGGCCCGGTTTCTTTGGCCGCCGGCAATATGCGCGGGCTGGACGGCCCCCCGGACCTCGTCGTCGCCGACAGCGGGGGCGGCGCCGCGAGCGACGTAACCGTGTTGTACAACGCGCCGGCAAACTCGTATCCGCCCGTCATGGCGCAACCCCTCGAAAGCTCTTTCGAGGGTGAGGATGCCGCCACCAACCTGAATGCCGTCACCAGCGGAACATTCCAGCCCGGCAATTCTATGTGGTTGTACGTCTACGGCCTTTTCAATCCGGACGACTTTTACACTGCGACCTGGCAGGATACCGGCACCAATACAACCTATCAGCTAGGATCGGTCTCCCCTGACCCTAACTATGTCCTTACGATCGACCCTACCGTGATCCCGCTCACCACCGGGAGCACCCAGGATAAGATCATCCTCACCTTCACCGACACTACTCTGAACGTCTCCACCAGCGCGCCTTTCTACATCAATCCGGTGTTCGCCGCCCCGCAGGTTTGTTTCCAGGGGGCCACCGTCGGGGTCCCCTATTCGCAGAGCCTCTTCACGGGAGGCACCCCGCCCTACTTAATCGAGACCCCGGTTTTCAATATCCCGCCCGGCCTCAACGTGCCGGACACCAGCCAGACTGGCGCGAACACCTCCACCGCCATAACCGGAACGCCCACCACCGCGAACACTTACACCTTCTCCCTGGATATGAGTGACGCCTGGGAAAACCCACTGACGCCGACTTACTACTTGCAGGTGGCCCAGACTCCCACCATCGCGATTTCCCCCGCGTCGATTCTGGCCGGTTCGCCTGCCCAGACGATCACCATCACCGGAACGAATCTGCTGGCGCCGGCCACCCAAGGGCCTTGCAATTTCGCGGGGTCGCAGTTGTTGTGGGGGTTGGCGCCGGGCGGGACTCCGCTCGCCACCACCGTAACCACCGCCACTTCCGCCACCGCGGTCGTGCCGGCCAACCTGCTCCAGACCCCCGGTACGGTGCAGATTCAGCTCCAGCAGCCCGGCAATGGCGCGACCTCCAATATCGTGACCTTGCAGATTGCCGGCCCCATCATCTCCACCGTCCAGCCATCCTCCGTCCTGGTGGGATCGCCCGCTTTTCTTCTGACCGTGGACGGGTCGAGCTTTGTGCCCGGGTCGGTGATCCAGTTTGGCGGGACGGCGCTGACCACCACGTTCGTAAATTCCGGAGTCCTCACCGCCACCGTCAGCGCCTCCCAGGTTGCCACTCCGGCTTCTCTCTCCATCCTGGTCATCAACGCTGGGCAAGTACCCTCCAACGTGATCGCATTTCCGGTGGTGGCCTCGTCGATCACCAGCCTGGCGCCGTCTTCCATAACCGCGGGATCGGCCGGCTTCGTCCTCACCGTCACCGGCGTCAATTTCGTAAGCGGATGTCAGGTCTTCTTTGGCAGTACGCCGCTCACCACCACTTTCGTCAGTTCCACCACCCTTACCGCGTCGGTCACGGCAGCCCTGGTGAGTAACACCGGCGCATTCCCCATCACCGTGGTCAGCCCCGGCGCCTTCACCTCCCTGCCGGTGACTTTCAACGTGACCCCCGCCAGCACCAACACTCCCACGATTACGCTTCCCCTCGAATCCTCGCTGCTCGCCGCTACCACCGCCACCATCGGCAATGGCATCACCAGTGGAACCAGCGTCACCGGCTTCCGCCTGTACATCAACGGCAACTTCAACGCTGGTTATACCCACACCGTTACCTGGCTGAACACCGCCACTAAGACTTCCACCACCTTCACCTCCACCAGCGGCATCCAGAGCGTCACCCCCACACAAATCGTGGTGGTAGTCCCCTCCACGCTCTTTACACAGGTGAGCGACCAGGTAACCGTCGACGTGACCGTGACGGAGCAGCCAACCGGCGCGGGCCCTCCGCCCGCGGTAGTCTCCAATATCGCTCCATTCCTCATCAATCCGCCTCTTTCCGTGACGCCGGGCATGTTCGCCTATGGCACGGTCGGAGTCCCTTATTCCCAGAGCCTGATGTTCACCGGAGGAACCGCGCCCTTCACCTCCAGTCTTGCCAGCGGTACGCTTCCGCCAGTCCTTACCCTGTCGCCCGCCGCCGGACCGCTTGCGGGCACCCCTACCCTGGCGGGTGTCTTCACCTTCGCTCCGCAAATTACCGATGCCTGGGGCAACACCGCCCAGGCCACCGATTTTCTCCAGGTGGTGCCCGTCCCGGTGACTACGGGATTGGTCCCGAGTTCCGCCCCGGCCGGCGCGCCCGGCGTGCAATTCACCGTCAACGGCAGCAACTTCGTACCGCCGATGGTGGCGGGCGGTACTGCCTTGCCGGGATCGCTGGTCGAATGGATCCCACCCGGAGGATCGCCAGTGTCTCTGGCTACTTCGGTCGCCAGCACCACCCAAGCTACCGCCACGGTACCCTCCAACCTCCTGCAGGCTGTAGAGACGGCCCAGGTCGTGGTCGTGCAGCCGAACGGCGTCAGTTCGAACACCCTGCCATTTCTCGTGCAGGCGCCGGTCATCACCGGTCTGTCGCCTTCTTACACCAGCTTAGGCGTCGGCGTAACCCTCACGGTCACCGGATCGAATTTCGTCAGCGGCTCTCAGATCGTATTTGGCGGAACCGCCCTGGCCACCACCTTCAGTTCCGGCGGCTTGATCGCGCCGGTCACGGCCGCCATGGTGAATAAAGCCGGTCCAGTCACCGTGATGGTGGTCAATCCCGGCGGCGCCGCTTCCGCAGGCGCAACCTTCACGGTCTACAGCAAGCTCACCATTGTGACCGCCTCGCTTCCCGCTACCCAGGCTGGAGCGGCCTACGATGTGTTCCTGGCCGCCGCGGGCGGCACGCCCCCTTATACCTGGGCGGTCGGCGGCCTGCCTTCCACAGTGACCTGGAATACCTCGACCGGCGAAATCCACGGCGTGTGGAATACCGCCGGCAACTACCCGGTGACCGCCACGGTCACGGATTCCGCCGGGGCTGTCGCGTCCATGCCGTACACCGTGGTAGTCAGCGCCACTTCCGCGCCGCTCCAGATCACCACCACTTCGCCGCTGCCATCGGCTACCGTGGGAACGCCCTACACGGTCACGTTCGCGGCCAGCGGCGGCACCCAGCCGTACACCTTCTCGCTCCAGAGCACGCCCCCGCCCGGCCTCACGTTTTCCGCCGGAACGCTGGCGGGCACTCCCACCACCGCCGGCCCCTACAGCGTCACCGTTGCGCTAACCGATGCCGCCACAGGCAATGTCTCCGCCACCTTCCAACTCACCGTTGCGCCTGCCACGTTGACGGTCTCGGGATCGCTGGGCGGCTCGGGCACGGGCAATTACACCGTCGGGACACCCGTCAACGTGACCTTCACCGCAACCGGCGGAACGCCGCCGTACACCTTCAGCTACACTGGGACGCTACCCCCAGGAGCCGTTTTCAATAACGGCACTTTGACCGGAACCCTGACCACCCCTGGCACCTATACCTTCACCATCACGGTCACCGATAGCACCCGAGCTTCGGTCGGCAAGACTTTCACCATCACCGTGGTAAACGCCTTGAGCATCGGCACGGCGTCTCTGCCCAACGGAACCGTGGGAGTGGCGTATACAGCCAGCCTGACGGCTTCCGGAGGTGTGTCGCCGTATACCTGGACCGCCGGTGGATTGCCTCCCGGGTTGAACGTTTCGAGCGCCGGCGCGGTCACCGGCACGCCCACCACCAGCGGCCCTTATACCGTGGCCGCGACCGTTACAGATTCGACCGGCGCCAAGATCAGCCAGAACTTCCCCGTGACGATTGCGCCCGCCGGCCTCACCATCACCACCGCCTCGCTGCCCAACGGCACCGTGGGGGTGGCCTACACAGCCAACCTGTCGGCCTCCGGAGGCGCGTCGCCGTACACTTGGAGCGCCGGCGGATTGCCCCCCGGACTGGGTATTTCAAGCGCCGGCGCGATCACCGGCACGCCCACCACCAGCGGCCCTTATACCGTGGCCGCGACCGTCACGGATTCGACCGGCGCCAGGATCAGTCAGAACTTCTCCGTCACGATTGCGCCCGCCGCGCTTACCATCACCACAACCTCACTTCCCCCGGGCGCCGTGGGGACGGCCTACTCGGCGAACCTGGCGGCCTCGGGCGGCGTGCCGCCGTACACCTGGACCGCCGGCGGATTGCCCAACGGCCTGGGCATCTCCACAGGCGGATCCATAACCGGCACGCCCGCGGTCACCGGCAGCTTTACGGTTGCGGTGACAGTCACGGATTCGACCAAACAAACCTCCGCTTACCAGAATTTCACCCTGATTGTCACCACGGCGCCGGTGATTACCAGCCTGAACCCCTCCTACGCGGTAGTGGGCGGAGCCGGCTTCACTCTCAGTGTCAGCGGGTTGAATTTCGCGAGCGGCTCCCAGGTGGTTTTCGGCGGCACGGCGCTGCCCACCAACTTCGTAAGTTCGACCAGCCTGACCGCGACGGTCAGCGCGGCCCAGGTGAGTAACGCCACGTCGGTTGCGGTGACGGTGGTAAGTTCCGGCGTCACCTCCGCGCCGGCGACCTTCCCGGTCTACGGCAAGCTCACCATCCTGACCACGGCTTTGCCCCCCGGGCAGATCGGTGTGGCGTACTCGTACACCCTGGTGGCCAGCGGAGGCCTGGCGCCCTATACCTGGTCGGTCAGCCCACCTCTGCCCAGCGGCCTCAGTTTGAATCCCGCGACCGGCGTCATCAGCGGCACCTGGCCCGCGGCGGGTTCGTACAACTTGAACGTCACAGTCACCGACCAGACGAGGCAGAGCGCTTCTGCGGTGTATTCCACTACCGTGGTCACCTCATCGACTGCGCTGCTGGTGGTGGCCTCCACGCTGGCGACGGCTACCGTGGGAGTGCCTTATGGAGCGACGTTCTCCGCCACTGGCGGCACGTCGCCCTACACCTTCACCATCGGCTCCACCCCGCCCGGGCTGACGTTCTCATCCGCCGGAACTTTGACCGGCACCCCCACCACCGCGGGCCAGTTCAGCTTCACCGTTTCGGTAACGGATTCGGCCCACAACGCGGCATCGCTGGGCTTCGTGCTGGTAGTTTCACCGGCGCCGCTGACGGTGACCGGCGCGGTCACCAATTCCACCGTGGGCGCCACGTTCAGCGCGGCTTTCGGAGCTACCGGCGGCCAGCCGCCCTACACCTACAACAGCAGCGGCACGCCGCCCACCGGAACCAGCTTCAGCCTGTCCAATAACACTTATCTGCTGGCCGGGACGCTGACCGCGGCGGGGACTTTCAACTTCACCGTGATGGTGACCGATACCACGGGAACCAAGGCCAGCCAGTCCTTCACGGTGACCGTGGCACAGCCGCCGCTGAACATCACCAGCGCCAGCCTGCCGAACGGCCAGGTGGGAGTGGCGTATAGCGCTTCGACGGCCGTGAGCGGAGGTGTGCCGCCGTATAACTGGTTGATCGGCGGATTGCCGGCGGGGGTGAGCGCCGCGCCAAGCACGGCTGCCACCGACGTCATCAGCGGGACTCCCACCGCGCCGGGAAGCTCCAGCGTAACGGTGACGGTGACCGATTCGGCGGGCAACAAAGCCACCCAGACGTATTCGGTGACGATTGCCGTCGCGGCGCTGACGGTGAGCACCGCGTCTCTGCCGGGCGGGACGGTGGGGACGGCCTACTCGGCGAGCCTGGCGGCCACCGGCGGCGTGCCGCCGTATAATTTTACGGCCAGCGGGCTGCCGGGCGGACTTTCGGTTTCCGCCTCCGGGGCCATCTCGGGCACGCCCACGGCGGCCGGCAAGTTCAACGTGACGGTGACGGTGACGGACTCGGCCAAAACCACCGCTACATTGACCCTGAGTTTTACCGTGGCGCCGGCGCCGCTGGTGATCACCACAACGATTCCCAGCGGGACGGTGGGAACGGCGGTATCGGCGGGATTGACGGCCACGGGCGGCACGCCGCCTTACACCTGGACAACCAGCGGATTGCCGACGGGAGTGACGTCATCGGCCAGCGGAGCGCTTTCCGGAACCTCCACCGCGCCGGGCACTTTCACGGTGACGGTGACGGTGACCGACGCCGCGGGGAACACCGCCAGCACCAGCCTGTCGTGGACCATTGCCCTGCCAACGCCGCCGCCTCTGACATTCGGAGGCCTGTCCGCGACCGGCGCCTCAGCCAGCCAATCCACCCTCCAGGTAGGGCTGGGGAGCGCCTACCCAGTGCCTGTGACGGTGACCCTGACGCTGACGTTCGCGCCGG
>JASHSS010000002.1 GCA_030038565.1 Bryobacteraceae bacterium | reverse complement strand
CGCGGCCTGCCGTTCGGTCCCCGGCCGGCTTGTCCGGGCGGCTGCTGGAGCGCGGCGGCGCAAAATCCCGAAGCCTTCACCGCCGTCCCTGCCCGCGGCGACCCGCGCGTTTGCGCGCTCACGAGATGATCCGTCGCCGCTGTACCGGGGTTAAATGGCAATTCCCGGATAGCGCTTGCGCATCCACGCAACGAACTTTTCGGGCGCTTCCATCGTCGAAAGCCGGCTCTGCCGCACCAGCGCCCAATCGTCAAAGAGGGCCGATTTCTTCACCTCGGAAAGCGGCGTCGGAGGTTCCAGGCGGGCGTGGAATTGAAAATCCGCCACGGCCGATTTAGGATTCCTGGCATCGTCGCGCGGCTCCGCGACCACCTCCGCCAGACCCACCACTGCCGAAACGCCGCCGCTGTGATAGATGAAAACCCGGTCGCCGGTCCGCATGGAGCGGATGACGCGCACGGCTTGGGAATTGGTGACGCCGTCCCAGGTGGTGCGGCCGTCGTCCTGCAGATTGTCTATGGAATACGACCCGGGTTCGGTTTTGGCAAGGAAGTAGCGCATCCCTCCTGTTCTATCACGGGTCAACGCGCGTGGCGCGAGCCGGAATGCTCGCCAGGGGCGTCCGGCCGGCGTTTACCTTCCCATCCAGCCGCCATCCACCGTGAGGATGGCGCCGCTGACATAGTCGGAGGCCGAAGAGGCCAGGTAAACCACCGCGCCCGCCAGGTCCCCGGCATCGCCCCAGCGGCCGGCGGGGATGCGCGCCAGGATGGCGGCATTGCGAGCGGGGTCGTCGCGCAGAGCCGTGGTGTTGTCCGTCGCGATGTAGCCGGGCGCGATGGCGTTCACCTGCACGTTGCCGCCGGCCCATTCGTTGGCCAGCGCCTTGGTAAGCTGCGCCACGCCGCCTTTGGCCGCGGCGTATCCGGGGACCGTGATGCCGCCCTGAAAGCTCAGCAGGGACGCCGTAAACACAATCTTGCCGGCGCCGCGCGCCAGCATGTCGCGGCCGAATTCACGCGCCAGCAAAAACTGCGCGCTGAGATCCACCTCGAGGATGCGGTCCCAATACTCGTCCGGATGCTCCGCCGCCGGCTTGCGCAGGATCGTCCCGCCATTGTTCACCAGGATATCCACGGGCGGGCAGTCGCGCCTGACCTTTTCGATGAAGGCGTACACCGCGGCGCGGTCGGCCAGATCGCAGGCGTAGCCCCGGAAGCGGCGGCCGAGAGCCTCTACGGCCTGCTCCACGCGGCTGCCGGAGGTTTCCAGGCTGGCGCTCGTGCCGACAATGTCCGCGCCGGCTTCCGCCAGCGCCAGGGCCATGGCCATTCCGATGCCCCGGCGCGCGCCGGTGACCAAAGCGGTCTTGCCATCCAACTTGAAACGGTCGAGAACGGGCAAGCGGTTCACCTTGCGAAGTACATGCTGGCAGCCAGGAAGAAGAGCGTCGAGATGGCGATCACGGCGCCGTGCGGTAAGCCCACCGATTTTGGGCTCCGGACGTCCAGTTCCTCGCGCTGCACATAGGCGGGGCGGCCCTGCTTCATTTCGGTGAGGATGAAACCGATGTTCCAGAAGGTCTTCCCCAAGCGCCTCCTGGCGATGGAAAGGACCAGCGCCATGATGCCGCCCAGAACGGCAGTGGTCAGAAAGATGCCGAACCAGTTCTCCCAGCCGGTCATGGCGCCCACCGCCGCCATCAGTTTGACGTCGCCGGCGCCCATGGCGCGAATGGTGTAGAGCAGGAGGTAGAGCCCAAATCCCAGACCCATCCCCTTGAGGGCGAAGAAGCACCCGGACCAGCGCTGCGGGCTGGGCCAGGCCAAAAAGGTATTCATGGCGATACCGGCCAGAACACCCGAAACCGTTAGCCAGTTGGGAATACGGCGGTATCGCACATCGTATATCGCCGCAGCGACTACTAAAGTCAGTAGGATCACTTCAATGCCGGGCGGCGGAAGAGTGAACTGCATGGCCCACTCAGTATATCTTGCGGCCGGCCCGCCGCGGGATGGCGTCTATCCGCCGCGGGGTAGCGTCTTTCCGTGACGCGAGCCGGTCGCGGCGCGGCCACAGGTCTTATACTGTAACTAGATTGTGAAGCCGGTTCGCCTACGCCAATTCCCGGCCCTGTGCCTGGCTGCGGCGGTTCTCTGGAGCGTTGGGCTGCGCGCCGCCTGGGCGCTCGACCCGCACAAGAGCCTGACGCAGTATTCGCGAACCGTGTGGACCCAGCACGAGGGGTTGCCCCAGGACACCATCCGCGCCATCACCCAGACCAGCGACGGCTACCTCTGGGTGGGCACCGATGAAGGCCTGGCCCGTTTCGACGGCTACGATTTCACGGTCTTCGACAAGTCCAACGGCGATCTACCGGCCAATTCCATTACGGCTCTGGCCGCGACCTCCGACGGCGCCCTGTGGATCGGCACTTCCAACGGCCTGACGCTCTACCACGACAAGCAGTTCCGCACCTACACCACTCAGCAGGGGCTGCCGGACAACAGCATCCTGGCGCTCTACCAGGACCACCCCGGCACGTTGTGGGTGGTGGCGGGCGCCTGGCTGAGCCGCTTTCAGAACGGCAAATTCACCACCTACGGTCCCGGGGGGCCGGGATCCGATCTGCCGGTCAGCAGCGTGCGGTCGATCCGCGAAGACCGGCAACACAACCTTTGGATTGGCGGCCTGGGAACGCTGGGCAGAATGCAGGGCAATCACTTCGTCCCGGTGCTCGACAGCAAAGCGCTGAATGGCGCGGTCATCGGCACCCTGGTGGCGGGGCGCAACGGTACTTTATGGGCGGCCGGCAGCAAGGGCATCGTAGAGCTGTCGCCCTCGGGCAAGCTGCGCAACTACGATACCGCCGATGGCCTGCCCGACCCGCCGGTCCGGGCGCTGCTGGAAGACCGCGACGGCGTGATCTGGGCCGGCACCAACGGGGGTCTGGCCCGCCTGGAAGGCGGCCGCTTTGTGGCCGTGGCGGGCGAAGCCAGCCAGGAACCCGTGCGCTGCCTGTTCGAGGATCGCGAGGGCAACCTGTGGGTGGGATCCAACAGCGGCCTGATCCGCCTGCGCAGCGATCTTCTGACGGTGTACGGAAAAAGCGAAGGGCTGCCCGGCGACGAGCCCAATTCGGTCTTCCAGGACCACACCGGGCGCATCTGGGTGGGCTTTCACGATGGCGGGCTCTTGCTGTTCGCGGGCCCCGGCTCGCCACG
The DNA here is from genome assembly GCA_030038565.1 of Bryobacteraceae bacterium. GTDB lineage: Bacteria > Acidobacteriota > Terriglobia > Bryobacterales > Bryobacteraceae > JOPF133. Next base: position 2,217 of record JASHSS010000002.1, on the reverse strand, counting down.
CCTGTTTACCGCCCGAGACGGGCTCCCGGTCACCGAGATCTTCTCCGTTCGCGAGGCCCGCAATGGGGATCTCCTGATCTGCTCGCGCGCCGGACTGGTGCGCATGCACGACGGCCGGTTTGCTACCTACGTGCCTCCCGATCCGCTCGACCGGATCTCCGTGTTCGACGCCCTGGAAGACGCGTCGGGCCGCCTGTGGCTGGCCACCGGAGGCGGTCTGCTGATGTTGCAGGATGGGCGCGCACGCTTCGTGATCGCCAGTCCGCCGCCGCTGAATAACTCCATCGCGGCGCTGTGCGAAGGCCGCGACGGATCGGTCTGGGCGGGCACCTTCGGAAAGGGCCTGTGGCGGATTCGAGGCGAAGACTCCCAGCAGTTCACCACCGTCAACGGGCTTTCAAGCGACCAGATCCGCTCGATTTATCAGGACCCGTCCGGAACCCTCTGGATCGGGACTTTCGATGGCGGATTGAACGCCATGAAGGACGGCCGCTTCGTGCACTTCACGGCCCGCGACGGCCTGCTCAGCGACAACGTGGCGGATGTGGAAGACGATGGCGTCTCGTTGTGGCTGAGCACCTCGCGGGGCATCTGCCGCATCGCCAAACAGCAGTTGGAGGATTTCGCCGACCACCGCCGGCGCACCCTGGAGCCGGTGAATTATGGCGTGGACGACGGACTGCGCAGCGCCCAGTGCGCGCCCTACCCGATCGGCGGCGGCGGACACCGCACATCCGATGGCCGGTTGTGGTTCACCACCAGCGCCGGCCTGGCAGTGTACGATCCCAAGGCCCCGCAACAGAAGGTGCGGGCGCCATCCGTGCGCCTGGTGAACCTGACCGCCGACGGGCGGAGCGTGGACCTCACCCATCCGGCCCGGCTGGGGCCGGAAATCCGAGGCATCCAGTTCCGCTTTACCGGGCTGTTGTTGAGCGGACCGGAGCGCGTGCGCTACTCCTACCGGCTGGAGGGGCTGGATACGGACTGGGTGGATGCCGGCAACCGCCGCGTAAAGGATTTCAACAGCCTGCGGCACAGCAACTACCGCTTCTCGGTGCGCGCCTGGCTGCCTGGTGGGCCGGTCAGCGAGGCCTCTTACGCCTTTGTGGTGCTGCCGCATTTCTACGAGACGGTCTGGTTCCGGCTGCTGTGCGCCGCCGCCCTTCTGTGCGCCGCGTGGGCCATCTACCAATTGCGGCTGCGGCAGATCCGCTATCGCTTCGCCCTGGTGCTGGAGGAGCGCGCCCGGCTGGCCCGCGAGATTCACGACACCCTGGCGCAGGGGTTCGTGGGGATCTCCTCGCAGCTCGATGCGGTGGCCATGTGCATGCCGGACGAAGCCACGCCCGCACGCAAATTTCTGGACCTGGCGCGGCGCATGGCCCGTCACTCGCTGACCGAGGCGCGCCGTTCTGTGATGGACCTGAGGGCTTCCGCGCTGGAAGGACAGGACCTTGCCGCCGCCCTGAAATCCGGCACGCGCATGTGGACGGCCGGCTCCCCCGTGGCGGTGAATGTGGACGTTTCGGGCGCTGAAAAGCCGCTGCCCCAGGAAATGGAGCAGCACCTGCTGCGCATCGCCCAGGAGGCCGTGACCAACGTATTGAAACACGCCGGCGCCAGCCAGATCTGGATCAAGCTGCACATGGAGGCGCGCAAGCTGCACCTGTGCATCATCGATAATGGACAGGGCTTCGACCAGCAGGACGTGTTCGCCTCGCGGGGCGGGCATTTCGGGGTGCTCGGCATGCGCGAGCGCGCCGAGCGCCTGGGCGGCGAACTGCGGCTGGACAGCCACCCCGGAGAAGGGACTGAAGTGCAAGTCAAGGTACCACTGCCATGAGCGAGCCGATTCGAATTCTGGTGGCCGAAGATCACCTGGTAGCCCGCGTGGGCGTCTCGACCATCGTCAATATGCAGCCCGATATGACCGTGGTGGCGGAGGCCTCCAACGGCCAGCAGGCGGTGGAGTTATACCGCCAGCACCTGCCCGATGTGGCGCTGCTCGACCTGCGCATGCCGGTGATGAGCGGCGTGGAAGCCGCCACCGCCATTCGGGCGCAGTTCCCGCGGGCGCACATGATCGCGCTCACCACCTACGGCGGCGATGAAGACATTCGCCGCGCGCTGGCGGCGGGCGTGCAGGCGTATCTCACCAAGGATGTACTGCACGACGAGCTGATCAAGGCGATTCGCGCCGTGCACGCGGGCCAGACC
>JASHSS010000198.1 GCA_030038565.1 Bryobacteraceae bacterium | reverse complement strand
CTGGTGGAGATCATTCCCACCCCGGAAGCGGACCCGGCCGCGGTTGCCGCCATTGCGCACTTCGCCGACGAATGGCTGGGCAAGCAGGTGGTGTTCGCCCGCGACACCCCTAACTTCATCGCCAACCGCATCGGCGTGTTCATCATGCTGGAAGCCGTGCGCCTGATGCAGGAAGAAGACCTGACCATTGAAGAGGTGGATGCGCTCACCGGCACGGCCATCGGCTGGCCGCGCACGGGCACCTTCCGCTTGGCGGACCTGGTGGGTATCGATGTGCTGGCGCACGTGGCGGCCAACTTCGAAGGTTCGGCCGCGGCGCCGCCGTTCATCGCCGCCATGCTGGAGCGCAAATGGCTGGGCGACAAGACCCGGCAGGGTTTCTACCGCAAGGAGAAGGACGCCGAGGGCAAAGAGACCCGCTACGTGCTGGACTGGAAGAGCCTGGCATACGCGCCCGCCGCGCGGCCCAAAATCCCCTCGCTCGAGATGGCCAAAAACGCCGAGAAACTGCCCGAGCGTTTGGCCCAGTTGCTGGCCGGCGATGCGCGCAAGGACAAGTTCGCGCGCTTCCACTGGCGCCTGCTGAGCGCCCTGTGGAACTACGCGGCGGATAGCCTGCCCGAAATTGCCGGTCCCATAGGGCACCCCACGGCCAGCGTGGATCGCGCGATGCAGGCGGGGTTCAACTGGGAAATGGGGCCCTTCCAACTCTGGGATGCCGCCGGCGTCCCGGCCACTGTCGCGCGCATGAGGGCCGCCGGCGAGCGCGTCAGCCCGATTGCCGAACGCCTGCTGGCGGCGGGCGGCGATGCCTGGTACCGGCGGCATGGCGGGGAGTGCTTCGATCCGATTACCGCCTCTTACCGCCCGGTTGTGGAGGCCGAGGGCGTGGCGCGGATTGCCACCTACCGCTCGGCCAACGGAGTGGTCCGGCACAATCCGGGCGCCTCTCTGATCGACCTGGGCGATGGCGTGGCCTGTTTGGAACTGCACTCCAAAAAGAATGCCGTGGGCGAAGATATCGTGCGCCTGGTGACGGAGACCTGCTCCCCCGCGAGCGACGCCGTGCGGAACTTCGAAGCCTTCGTGATCTCGGGCGATGCCGAACATTTCTCCGTGGGCGCCAACATCATGCAGCTTCTGTTGAGCGCGCAGGAAGGCGAGTGGGATGAAGTCGATTTCGCCGTGCGCGCCTTCCAGCGCATGACCGCGGCCATCAAGTTCTGCCCGCGTCCGGTGGTGGTGGCGCCGTATTCCTTCTGCCTGGGAGGCGGCGCGGAGATCGCCATCCATGCCGCCCGCCGCCACGCGCACGCCGAACTCTACATGGGGCTGGTGGAAACCGGCGTGGGCCTGCTGCCGGCCGGCGGCGGCTGCAAGGAGATGCTGCTGCGCGCGCTGGATGTGGTGGCGGCGGTGCACGAGACCGCGCGTAACGAATCGGTGGAGCTGATGGGCGCGCTGCGCCGCACCTTCGAGACCATCGCCATGGCCAAAGTATCAACCTCGGCCGTCGAGGCGCGCCACATGGGCCTGCTGCTTCCGGCCGACCGCATCACCATGAACCGCGACCGCCTGTTGAACGACGCCCAACAATCCGCGCGCGAACTGGCGGCCGGCGGCTATTCCGCCCCCATTCCGCGCGGGGATATTCCGGCGCCGGGCGAGAACCTGCTGGCATCCCTCAAGCTGGGAGTGCACATGATGCGGCAGGGCGAATTCATCAGCGACCACGATGTCAAAGTAGCCAACCACGTGGCGCATGTTTTGTGCGGCGGCCCAATCACGCCAGGCACGCTGGTGAGCGAGCAGTATCTGTTGGATCTGGAGCGGGAGGGTTTCCTCTCGCTCTGCGGCGAAAAAAAGACCCAGGAGCGCATCGCGTTCACCTTGAAGACCGGGAAGCCGCTGAGGAACTGAACGGTTTTGCAGCCGCAGAGGAGTGATCTATGAGAGACGCAGTGATCGTGAGCGCAGTCCGGACGGCCGTGGGCAAGGCCCCCAAGGGAACCTTGCGCGCCACGCGGCCCGACGACCTTGCGGCCGTGGCCATCCGGGGGGCGCTGGCCCAGGTGCCCGGCTTGGACCAGCGCGAAGTCGAGGATGTGATTATCGGCTGCGCCATGCCCGAGGGCGAGCAGGGGATGAACGTGGCGCGCATTGCCGCGTTGCGGGCCGGCATGCCGATCGAATCGGCAGCCATGACCATCAACCGCTATTGCGCCTCGGGGCTGCAGGCCATCGCCCTGGCCACCGAACGCATCCGGGGCGGAGGGGCGGACGTCATCGTGGCCGGCGGCGCCGAGTCCATGTCCATGATTCCCATGGGCGGCCACAAAATCTCCATCAACCCGTGGCTCCAGCAGCACTACCCGGATTCGTACCTTTCCATGGGGCTGACCGCCGAGCGCGTGGCGCGGCACTATGGCGTCTCGCGCCAGCAGGCCGACGAGTTCGCCCTCGCCAGCCACACCAAAGCCTTGACCGCCCAGGCCGCCGGCAAGTTCCAGGAAGAGATCGTGCCCGTGCCGGTGACCTTTGCGGCGCCGGATGCGAAATCCAAAATCCGCAAAACCGAAGTCACCTTTCAGGTGGATGAAGGGCCGCGCGCCGATACCTCCATGGAAGCGCTCTCCAAGCTGAAGGCCGCGTTTCACGCCAAAGGCACGGTGACGGCCGGAAATTCGTCGCAGACCTCCGATGGCGCCGCGGCCGCCGTGGTGATGTCCGAGGAGCGCGCCCGCGCGTTGGGCATCCAGCCGCTGGCGCGCCTGGTGGCTTTCGCCTATGCCGGATGCCTGCCCGAAGAGATGGGCGTCGGTCCGGTGTACGCGGTTCCCAAGGCTCTGAAACTGGCCGGGCTGAGCCTGGACCAGATCGACCTGGTCGAGTTGAACGAAGCCTTCGCCTGCCAGGCGCTGGCGGTGATCAAGACCCTGGGCCTCGCCATGGACCGCGTCAACGTCAATGGCGGCGCGATCGCGTTGGGCCATCCCCTGGGTTGCACCGGGGCCAAACTCACCGCCACCCTGCTGCGCGAGCTGAAGCGCCGCCAGGCAAAGTACGGAATTGTCACCATGTGCGTGGGCGGCGGCATGGGAGCCGCGGGAGTTTTCGAGAATTTGAATTGAGGGATTTAAGCGAGGAGAATTGCAATGGCAGCAACGAATGTTCCAGTAATGGCGAAACCGGCCAAGGGCGGCAGCTTCCTCACCGAGGAACGCCAACCGCAAGAAATATTCACTCCCGAAGACCTCTCCGAGGAGCACCGGCAGATTGCCAAAACGGCTATCGACTTCACCCAAAACGAAGTCGTGCCCGCGGCTGCCGAGATTGAAGCCAAGAACTTCCAGGTGACCCGCGCGCTGCTGGAAAAGGCCGGCGAACTAGGGTTGATGAGCGTGGACATCCCGGAAGCCTACGGCGGCCCGGAAATGGACAAAATCACCTCCGCGCTGATCGCCGAATCCATCAGCCGGCTGGCCAGTTTTTCGGTGGCCTTCAGCGCGCACGTGGG
>JASHSS010000197.1 GCA_030038565.1 Bryobacteraceae bacterium | reverse complement strand
CGGGTGGCCGTGGGCGCCGTGACCAAGGCATTCCTCGGACAGTTCGGGATCGAAGTGCTCAGCCACGTAATTGCGGTGGGTCCGGTCTCACTCGGCCGGCAGGTGGCGTGGGAGGAACTGAAGGCTCTCAGCGGCCGGCACGAAGTGTTATTGGGCTGCGTGGATGGATCCGTGGAAGCCGGAATGAAGGAAGTAGTGGACGAGGCTTACCGCACGGGCGATACGGTGGGGGGCGTGTTCGAGGTGCGGGCCCGCGGCGTTCCGGCCGGGCTGGGATCGCACATCACCTGGGATTCGCGCCTGGATGGCCGGCTGGCCCAAGCCATCGTCTCGATACAGGCCGTCAAGGGCGTGGAGGTGGGATTCGCCGCCGAGGGCGCGGCCCGTTTCGGCTCCCAGGTGCAGGATACGATTCATTACGATCGCGCGGCGCGCCGCTTTACCCGCGGAGCCAACCGTGCCGGGGGCCTGGAAGGCGGTATGAGCAACGGCCAGGACATTCTGGTGCGCGGCATGTTGAAGCCGATTTCCACGCTGCGCCGGCCTTTGGAATCGGTGGACCTGGAAACACGCGAACCGGCCATGGCCGCCTATGAGCGCTCGGACGTGTGCGTGGTGCCGGCCGCCGGGGTGATCGGCGAGGCCATGGTGGCGATCGTTCTGGCAGGCGCCTTCCTGGAGAAATTCGGCGGCGATTCACTCGAGGAAACCCGGCGCAATTACCAGGGCTATCTCGAACAGGTGGAGAATTACTAACCGATTATGGTGTATCCGATAGTTAAATTCGGCAACCCCGTGTTGGAACGCGAAGCCGCTGATGTGGCCGAGTTCGACACGCCGGAACTGCATCAGTTCCTGGCGGATATGTTCGAATCGATGTATGCCGCCAAGGGAGTGGGCCTGGCGGCTCCGCAGATCGGCGTGGGAAAAAAAATCGCGGTCATCGATACCTCCAACGGCGAGAAGCCCGAGGAAAAGCTGGTCCTCATCAATCCCCAGATTGTGAAGGTGGAAGGCAAGCAGGAGGGAGAAGAGGGCTGCCTGAGTATTCCCGGCTTTCGCGAACAGGTGCGCCGCCCCAAGCGCGTCACCGTGCGGGCGCAAGACGCCACGGGACTGGAATTCGAAAAAACCGGCGAAGACCTGCTGGCGCGCGCCTTCGTGCACGAAACCGATCATCTCTACGGCCGCCTCTACATCCTTCACATCAGCGCGCTGAAACGCGACCTGATGAAGCGCAAGATCAAGAAGCTGCAGCGCGCCGGAGAATGGGATTGAACGCGCCTTGGGACTGACGGCGCCATTGCGGCTGGTGTTCCTCGGCACCCCCAACTTCGCGGTCCCTACGCTGGAGCGCTTGGTGGAAGCCGGCCACCGCGTGCTGGCCGTGATTACACAACCCGACCGGCCGCGAGGCCGCCGCCAGGAGACTGCCGCGCCTCCGGTGAAGCAGGCCGCCCTCCGGCACAACCTGGCGGTCTACCAGCCCGAGCGCGTACGGCGTCCCGAAGCCGTGGAATTCCTGCGCAGCCTGGCGCCCGACGTGATGGTGGTGGTGGGTTACGGGCAGATCATCCCACAGAGCGTCATCGATATCGCGCCCCTCGGCATTCTGAACGTGCACGCCTCGCTGCTGCCCAGGTACCGCGGCGCCGCGCCCGTGCAATGGGCCATTGCCCGCGGTGAGACCCGCACAGGCGTCACCATCATGCGGATCGACGCGGGGCTGGACACCGGCGACATTCTGCGCGTGGCCGAGACCGCCATCGCCCCCGCAGAGAGTGCCATCGAATTGGGCGAGCGCCTGGCGGCTCTCGGCGCCGGCCTGCTGGTGGAGACGCTGGGCGAATGGGCCGCGGGGAAGATCGAGGTGCAAAACCAGGACTCCGCGCAAGCCACTTATGCGCCGATCTTAAAGAAGGAGGATGGGCTGATCGACTGGCGCCAGCCGGCCGCCTCGATCCACAATCGCGTGCGCGGTTTTCAGCCCTGGCCGGGGGCGTACACTACTTTCCGCGGGCAGACCCTGAATATCTGGCGGGCGCGCGTGGCCGCGGGCACGGGCGCGGCGGGCACGGGCGGGGCAGACCATCCGCCGGGCAGACTGCTCAGCCTCAAGCCGCCCATCGCCGCCGCGGGCGCGGGCGCGGTGGAGTTGGTCGAGGTGCAGTTGGAGGGCCGCAAACGGATTTCCGGGATGGATTTCGCCAATGGGCAGCGATTGCACGAGAATGAAACGTTAGGAGACCAGCATCTTTGAAAGCGCCCCTCGGATTTGCCTTCTCGGCCACCTACGCCGGAATTCGCCAGGCACAGAAAGACGACCTGGCCCTGATTGTCAGCGCTCTGCCCGCCAACGCCGCCGGAGTATTTACCCAGAACCGGGTCCAGGCCGCGCCGGTGAAACTCAGCCGGCGGCATTTGAAGCTCTCGCGAGGGTTGGTGGGCGCGGTGGTGATCAATGCCGGCAACGCCAACTGCGCCACGCGCACCGGCGACCGGGTGGCGGCGCTCACCTGCCAGACCGCGGGTAAGCTGTTGCGGCTTCCGCCCTACCAGGTGCTGCCGGCCTCCACCGGCGTGATCGGGGTGGAACTGGACGCCGCCCGGATCATCGATTCCCTGCCCCGCCTCATCGAAGGACTGAACCCGTCCCGTCTGGAGGATGCCGCCAATGCCATCCTGACCACCGACCTGGTCCCCAAGACCGCCCACGCCGAAGTTCACCTGCGGCGCGGCGTCGCGCGGGTGGCCGGATTCACCAAAGGCTCGGGCATGATCCACCCGCAAATGGCCACCACACTGGGCTTCGTGATGACCGACGCGCACATTCCGCTGCCGTCCCTGCGGACCATGCTCAAACGCGGCGTGGAGCGTAGCTACAACCGCATCTCGGTGGATGGCGACACCTCCACCAACGACACCCTGCTGCTGCTGGCCAACGGGGCATCCGGCGTGCGGCCCGACCCTAAAGAGATGCCCAAAATGGAAGCCGCCATTGCCCAGGTGATGGAGACGCTGGCGCAGGCAATTGCCCGCGATGGCGAGGGCGCCTCGAAGTTCATCACCATTCTGGTTGCGGGGGCGCCCAGCGACGCGGCGGCGGCCAGCCTCGCGCGCGCCATCGCCAATTCTCCGCTGGTGAAAACCGCAGTAGCCGGCGCGGACGCTAACTGGGGGCGGATTCTCTCGGCGGCCGGCAATGCGGGGGTAGCTTTCGACCCCTCCAAGGCGGACGTTTTCATGCAAGGCGTGGCGGTGTGCCGCGGCGGGCTGGCCGCCCCGTTCGACGAGCCTGCGCTGAAGGCGGCGCTGGGGTCCCGCGAATGCGAGATCCGCCTGGCGCTGCGCGGCAAAGGCAAGGGCGCGGCGCGCTTCTGGACCTGCGACTTGACCGAGGAGTATATTCGAATCAACGCCAGCTACCGGACCTGACGCCGCCATACCCATGACCCGCCGCATGCTGCTGCTCAGTTCGCTGGCCTCCGTGTTGCGAGCCGATTCCGCGCAGCAGGTGCGGGATTTGTTCGGCAGCATGACCGACGCGTTGGCGGCTTGCAACCCCCAGATATTTCTGGCAGCCTTCGACAAAACCATGCCGGGATATGCGCAGCTGGTGGTGGACGTGACGGCGCTGGTGAACGAGTTCGCGATCGAATCCACGGTGGATTTCAACAAGGACGACGGGGACGACCGGAAGCGCGAGTTGGAAGCCGACTGGCTGATGAACCTGCGCCCGCACCTGACCGGGGAGTGCCAGGACCCGCAGCCCGCCATGGCCACCGTGAGCCGCGAGAAGGTGTTGAAGTGCACCGTCCAGAAACAGGGGCGGAAATGGAAATTGACGGCTTTGGAACCGGAGGATTTCTTCGCCCCGCCGGCGCCGTAACGGATTCCTACCGCCCCGCTCGGCCCCCGGCTGGGGCCGCCGAAGACTGGCCACCAGCCGGAAGGGTGTTTATGGCGAGAGCTCCGGCTCATGCGGCCCCGGCGCCCCGAGGCGCGTTCCTCGTTACTGATGTTGCCGGATGGCCGCCAGACGATGTGCACCGTTCTCGGAGGCCTCCTCGGGCTGGTCCCACTCGCACGGCCCGGGGCTGAGGTCGTGACGTAGTGGTCAAAGGAGGTAAGGCACCAAGGCTGCAGTGTGATGAGCATAGGTGGCATACGTCTCGCCGAACTGGGAACGCATCCACTGTTCCTCCATGTGGAGCTTGATCCAAAACACGAGGAAGATGAGAAGGAAAACGAGGAACCCTCGCACTTGGGAGATGGCCATCGCCGTGCCAAGGAAGCCGGCCAGAATGCCGGTGTAGATGGGGTGACGAACCATGGCATAGGGACCGGTGGTGATCAGTTCGTGGTCCTGTTTAATGGTGACGGAGCGGCTCCAGTTTCGGCCGAGGTGCTCGCGCGCCCAGACGGCGAACAGAAGACCGGGGATGGTGACGGCAACTCCCAGCCAGAAAGGCCAGAAGCCAACCGGCCAGAGCTGGACGTAAAGCCAGGGCAGCGGGATGCGAGTTGTCGAGAGGAGGACGATCGCGTTCAGGAAAATCAAGGCGCGCAGGATGCGCGAGGCAGCCGGCTCGAGGCGCCGGGTGGTTTTAGTATCGGCGGCTTTGATCTGCCAGTACAGAAGAAACAAAATCCAGACCGCGGGAAAGAGAGATTCATAGAACCAAAGCATTCGGGACCTCACGGCGCTGAAGGTGTTTACGCAGGTGAACGAGGGGAAGTTCCAGGGGCCGCGAAAAGTTGCGTGTCCCGTGTGGCCCAGTTTTCCGGCCACAAGAACACGCCGGCGCGATGCAGACTTTGAGCTTTGCGGCGAGTTGGTTCACCGTATCAGGCTTGGGTCAGAAGCCGGCGGTTTGTTTCCCGGCGAAGCGTACCTCGACCTCTGCGTCGCCAAAGCCGCTCGAGACGATCACGGGGATGTAGCTATATGGCGCCAGCGCCGATCTGGTGAAACTCCGGAACAGCTACCAGCGGCGGGGCGCCGCAGTTGCCCGCGGCAATCGGCGATGATAGATCCATATGACCTACCGAATCCTGGCCGCGATTGCCATGCTGGCCTGCGCACCCTGGGCTGCGTCGGCCGCAACCAGGTTTGAGATTTCCTTTCCGGCTTCCGCGCACGCGGGTCCCATCACCGGGCGCGTGTTTGTGGCGGTCGCCAAAAGCGATCGCACCGAACCCATCCAGCAGATCGGATCGTACACTGCCAATACCGGCTCGGCGGCGTTCTTCGGCGCGGATATCGATCAACTTGCACCCGGGCGCGAGGCGGTAATCGATAGCGCCACGCTGGGATATCCCGCCGACCATTTGGCGCAGATTCCCGCGGGCGATTACTACGTCCAGGCGCTGGTGAACGTCTACACCCAGTTCCACCGCGCCGACGGCCACACCATCTGGGCCCACATGGATCAGTGGGACGGGC
>JASHSS010000196.1 GCA_030038565.1 Bryobacteraceae bacterium | reverse complement strand
CGGTTCCGGGATGCGGGTGGACGGGGCGGGCGGCGGTTCCGGGATGCGGGTGGAAGGGGCGGGCGCCTGGCGGGTGCTGAAGAGGTTCGCAATAACGCGAAAGGGAGTGGTTTCGCCGTCCGGTCCGGTATCGTAACGAAGGGTGACGAGCTGGGCGAAAACTCCTTCGGGCGGGGTGGTTACGATCAGCTCGGCGCGCGCTCCCGGGGACAGGAGGACGCGGGCGCGCCGCGGAACGGGATCGGCTGCGACCGGCACGCCATCCATGGCAACCAACTCGAGCGGCAGGGGCTGATGGACATCCTGGAGGGAGGGGCCGGTAAGAACCTGAAGATCGAACGAGGTATCCGCGGCTGCATTCAGGATGCGCCAAAACTCGCGCTGACCGGGTTTGGCAACCATGGCCGCGGGCCGGTTCTCGGGATGCAGGATGGGGACGAAATCGATGGAAATGTCCTTGGACGGTTCGGCGCCGCCGGGTTCGCCGGCTTCCCAGTTACTTCCCGGGCCGGGCTGGTCGCGCAATACGAGCACCCGCTCCGGCAACCCGGCAAGTTGGGGGTTGGCGCGTTCGATGCCTTCCACGATCAAAGCGCCCGACGCGCCGCCGAGCACCTGGGCTTCGGTGAAACCATGCGGATGCGGATGATACCAATACAAACCGGGAGGATGATGGAGCGGAATCCTGAAGCGGTACTCGAAGGCCGATGGGGAAGGCTGGAGCAAGGTTGAAAGCACGTCGTCCTGATGACAGGCGGGGGGAATGCTTAATCCATGAAAGTGGAGGTTGGTGGTGGAGGCGGTCATCTTACCGCCGCCGCAAGGACCATGAACTTGCATGTCATGGAGGGGGCCGGCCATTGAGCCGGCCGCATCCGCCGGGAGATCGTTTTTGAGTTTCAACACCAGCTCATCTCCCGGTTTGACCCGCAGCGTGGGCGCTTGGGAGCCGCCGGCGGCGACATAGCAATAGCGTCTGCGGCCATAGGCATCGGTAGATGTCCGGAAGCTAAGTTCGACACTGAGAACACCGTTCGAGGAATACAGGTCCGCGGGTTGGACGATCAGGCTGCCGACGTGGGGCCGCGGACAGGGATCGGCGGAGGTTTGCGAATCGGCCACGCCGGCGGCCGCCAGGACAAGCGCCAGGAACCGGACCGCCATCAAGGCGCGACCACCTCGAACGGGCGCATCATTTCATTGTCTTCGTGTTCGAGTATGTGGCAATGCCAGACGTAACGGCCGGGGTAGCCATCGAAGCGGGCGATGAAGCGGGTGACCATCATCGAATGGGCGCGGACGGTATCCTTCCAGCCGGCCTCGTAGGGCTCGGGCGGTTCCGGCGGACCGAGGTAGCGCAGTTGGCCGGTCATCTGGTGGAGCATGACATTGTAGCGTCGCCGGTCGAGGATGCGCATGCGCACGAGGTGGAGGTGGATGGGGTGAGAATCGTCGGTGGGGTTGAGGATGCTCCAGATCTCGGTGGAGCCAAGCACCGGCTTTTCGGTAACGGGCATGCTCCAATGCGAGCGGTTGAGCAGCATGCCGACGCTCTCGCCGGCCTTGTTCTGGTATTCGTCGATGGTGAGGAGGCGTTCGCGAACGGCATCGGATTCCGCAAGGCGGGGCATGGCCCGCAATTGGGCGGGAAGCGAGGCGGTGTCCGGGGTCTTACGGCGGGCGACGCGAAACTGCAGGAGCTGGAAGGCGTCGTTGGCCAGCACGAGGCTTTCGCCGGCACAGTCGCGGAAATCGACGACGGCGTCCAGGCGCTCGCCGGGAGAGAGGACGAAATCGCGGAGGGAAAGAGGAGCGGGCAGCAGGCCCTGGTCCGTCCCGATCTGGTGAAACTCCAATCCGTTCGACAGGGACAGGTGGAAGAAGCGCCCGTTGGCGGCGTTGAGGAAACGGAAGCGGTACTTACGCGGCTCGACCTCCAGATACGGAGACAGCTTGCCGTTCACAAGCATGGCGTTGCCAACGACTTCGGGCACCCACGGAGCGTCCGGTTTGCCGGAATCCGGATAATCCAGTTGACCGTCGCGGCGGAGCAGGCGGTCGCACAGGACCAGGGGAACTTCGGAGGGACCGGAGGGTAAGTTGAGAGTATCTTCGGCGTCATCGCGAATCAGATACAAACCGAAGAGGCCGGCGTAGATATTCAGGCGGTTGATGCCCATGGCGTGGTCGTGATACCAGAGGGTGGCGGCGTCCTGAAGGTTCGGATAATGATACACGGCCGACTTACCGGGCACATACCACTCTTCGGGATAACCATCGCTTTGAGGCGGGGCCTTGGCGCCATGCACGTGGACTACGGCGCGGACTTCGGGCAGGCTCCGTTCGGCGCCGTGCAGGGAATGATCGATGGGCAGAAAATGCCGCTCGGGCAGGCGGTTGGCCCATTCCACGACGACTGGTTGGCCGGCGCGGACTTCGAGGGTGGGGCCGGGAAAGCAGCCATCGAAAGTCCATAGCCGCGTGGGAGGCAGATCGCGATGCAGCTTAGCCGCGGCTTCGCGCATGGCGAAGCGGTAAAAGGGCGCCGGCGCGGATAAACCTGGCACGGCTCTTCGGCCCGAACTTCGCGCCACGGGCGGGATGGGCAGGGGGTCCACGAACCGGGCGAGAGTCGCGGGATCGAGGGCGGGAACCGGTTGGGCCGCCGCGGATAGGGCGGCGGCCTGGAGAAAGAGCCGGCGGGATAGGGGCACGGGCCGTTACTTCTGAGTTACTTCTCCGGAGGAGGGATCGAGTATGTACATTTTGCGATTGGCCTTCTCGAAGTCGAACATGTTAGCGATGGAGTTGGAGATGCCGTCGAACGATCCGGCGCCGATACGCTGGCCATTCAGCCAGTTATCTTCGATGAAACGAATGATGGAAGTCTGATCGGTGACGGTGTGATCGACGAAGTTCTGCCTGGAGTAGGGCGAGAGGACCATCATGGGCAGGCGCGGTCCATAGCCGCAACGGCCCTGCGCATGGGTGACGCCGGCCGTCACGCCGGGCAACGCGGTGGCGCCGTTGCCGCAGGAACCGGTTCCGTTCAGCGCATCGGCGGCGCTCGAGGACTGGTTGACGATGGGTCCCATCTGGTGATCGTACCAGCCATCGGAATCGTCATAGGCGATGACCACGGCGGTGTGCTCCCAGTTGCCGGACTGCTGCAGGAAGTTGACCACGGTGACGATGAAGGTTTGCTCGTCGAGCGGGTCCGAATAACCCGCGTGACCATCCTGATAGCCGGGGGCCTTCAGAAAGCTCACCGCCGGGAAATTGCCGGCGTTCAGGGCATCGTAGAAATCGTGCATATCGTACTGGTGATTGGCGGCGTCCGAGTAACCGATGCTCTGGACCGAAGACGGCCGGGCGTGAGTCAGGTTAGCGGTGGTTTTATAGTACTGGAAGGGCTCGTGGTGGGGGATGTAATCGGCCTTCTTGGTGGCGGTGACGGCGGAAGTAGTGCTGCGGTTGCAGCCGGTAGTGCCGTTGGAGTTAGTTACGGTAAGATCGAATCCACCCTCGAAGAAGCCCCAGGTTATGTTGGCGGCGTTGAGTAAGTCGCCAATGGTGGCGCCGGACATGCTGAAGGCTTCGCCGGTGGTGGTGGAGCAGACGTCGCCGACGGGATCGGCATCGCCGATATCGGTGGTGGAACCGCCGGAGCCATCCGTCACCGAACCGGTGCCATTGACGTTGTTGATGACGCCATTGGTCTGGCCGGAGACCAGGTGGAGAGCGCCGGGAGTGGAGGGGCCAAAGGTGGTTCCGTAGGAATTGTCGTTCATGGCGAAACGCTGAGCGTAGTTCCAAAGAGCGGTGACGGTGTTGCCGTCATAGTAGCCCATGGCAAGGCCGGTGGTAGCGCCTTGAGTGGAGGCAAGAGCGGGGGTGGGAGGCGGACCGGCAACCCCGGTGTTGGCGGGGAACTGGTCCATGAGGCCGCCGTGGAAGGCCATTTGCTCGGGGGTGTAGTTATGGTTCTGATCGGCGGTAGCGGCCTGGGACCGGTCGAGGCGGAACGGGTTAGAAGCACCCGAGCCATTCGCCGAACTGAGATAGTTGGGATTCTCAGTCATCATGGAGGCCGTCAACCCGTTGACGGTGGGGGTATTCGCAAGGGGCGTAAATTGAGGCTCCCCCTGGGGGTTGGCGGCATTCGGGTAAGTGGCGAAGTAGTGGTCGAAGGAAACGTTCTCCTGAAAGATCACCACGATGTGCTGGATCGGGGTACTGGTTCCGACCGACTGCGCACGGATGGGAAGGGGGTTCAAGAGCAATTGAAACGTCAGAAACTCGACAGCCAACAAGGGCACGAAACGGCGCATACGTAATCCTCTGAGTCCTTTCTGTTTGGTTGATGGGTTTTAGATTACACGCGGCGTGTTTCCGTACGATGACAGCGGAGTATCAGGTCGATGGCAGATGTGTTTCGGGTTGGTTAGCGAAGGAAGGGTGGGCCGGCGGTTGCCGGCCCCTGGACATACGGGCGGGGGACTTCTACTGTCCGCCCGCCGGGACGTTGGTGGAAGGGGCCACGGGGGCCGGTTTGCCGGCGTCCAGGTGGTCCCAATTCATGATGGCGTTGAAGGCCAGCATGAAAGTGCCCTGGGTCTGCCAGCGCCAGAAGGGGCGAATGGCAAACAGCACGATGTGACCTTTGCCCATGGAGACATCCACGGCGGCGGCGCGACCGGAGAGAGCTTCGCCGCCGGCCAGGGTACCCGAGAGCAGCATGTCATCGGCGCTAGTGGGAAATTGCAGGACGACGCGGGCGTGTACTTCGCCGCCGCCACGTCCGCCGCGACCGCCAAAGCCGCCTCCGAAACCACCGCCGAAGCCGCCCGCGCCAGCGCCGGCAGCGGCGCCGGCGAAGTGCACGCCAGAGTCGTCTTGCGTTTCCCCACCAGCGCCGAAGATATGTTGCTCTCGGGCACCCTGGCCGGCGGCGAAGCCCTCTCGGGCCGCGCTGCTGCGGTGGACGTTTCCATGGGCAAGGGGCATATCGTGTTGTTCGCCATCCGCCCGTTCTGGCGCTGGCAGACACAGGGATCTTTCATGCTTGCTTTCAACGCCATCATGAACTGGGACCACCTGGACGCCGGCAAACCGGCCCCGCAGTCTCCCTCGACCACCGTCCCGGCCGGCGGCCAATAAGGCCGCAATCGGCAGGCCCGAAAGGCAGCAGACCGCGAACCCGGCTCCGC
>JASHSS010000195.1 GCA_030038565.1 Bryobacteraceae bacterium | reverse complement strand
GCGCGAGCTGGAGGCTGGAAGCTGGTAGCTGCATCTAAAATGATCCCTGGAACCGCCATGCTGAACGCCGCCGCGACCAAAGAAAAACTACACAGCCGGCTGCGCATCGTACTCGCTGCGGCGGCCATCCTCGTGCTCGTTCTGGTGGTGCCGCCACTCTTTAATGTCAACAGGTACAAAGGCCAGATCACCAGCCTGATTTCGCGATCGCTGGGCAGGCCGGTGCGGCTTTCTTCTGTGCAGGTGCAGCTGCTCCCCTGGCCGGGCTTCGAGCTCTCCGATTTGAGCGTCGCCGAAGATCCGGCCTATGGCGCCGAACCAGTCCTTCACGCTACCAAGGTGACTGCTTCGTTGCGGCTGCTCGCCCTGTGGCGCGGAAGGCTCGAAATCGGCAAGATCAGCGTCGACGAAGCCAGCCTGAATCTGGTGCGCGCCGGACCGGGCCGGTGGAACCTCGATCCCATCTTCCGCACCGCCGCCGCGCAGGCGGGATCGCCCTCGGGCGCGCGTCGCACACAGCCCCTGCCCTATCTCGAGGCCACAGATTCGCGGATCAACTTCAAGACCGGACCGGAGAAGTTGCCGTTCTCACTGGTCGACGCCGATCTTTCCTTCTGGCAGGAAAGCGATGGCGAGTGGCGAGTCCGGTTGCGCGGCCAGCCGGCACGAACCGATGTGAGCCTGATGCCCGGCTCGCGATTCCAGGAGGAGACGGGTATTGTGCGCATGGAGGCCAGTGTGCGCCGCGCGCCTGAGCTTCATCTGATGCCGCTGCACGTCGACCTCGATTGGCGGCAAGCCAGGCTGGGCCAGCTTGCGCGTCTCATCACCGGCTCTGATCCCGGCTGGCGCGGCGACCTGACCGGCGAACTTCATCTCGACGGTAGTGCCGATGCCGCCCAGATTTCCGTGCGCCTGCGCGCTGCCGACGTTCACCGCGCAGAATTCACTCCAGCATCGCCCCTCGACTTCGACGCCAGTTGCAACTTTGTGTACCGCTACGGCCAGCGCAGTCTCGAAAATCTGGCCTGCGACTCGCCTCTCGGTGAGGGTCGAGTACACATCACCGGCGAAAAGCCGGGCCAGGACGCGCCTCTGCGATTCAACGTGGAGCTCAATCGCATTCCCGTGGCTGCCGGGCTCGATGCGCTCCGCACGCTGCGCAGCAACCTGGCGCCTGATCTTGAAGCCAATGGCACGGTGAGCGGAAAGATCGCCTACGACGGCAATGCTTCTGCATCTCCTGAGCCGCAAAAGCCGGTGAAATCCCCCAGGAACCATCCACCGCAGTCACCGGCCCCGCCAGCCGGTCCGCTCAGCGGCACTTTGACCTTGGAGGGCTTTGCCCTCAGCGGCGGAGGTCTCAACCGGCCCGTGCAAATTGCCAAAATGACACTGGAGCCGGCCGCTCCGGCGCCAGGCTCGCCCCAGGCCATGGCTGGAAGCACATCCATCCCTGCCGGCGGAACCGTGCCGCTCACCATTGCTGTGCGCCTTTCGCTTTCCGGCTATCAGGTTGGCATGCGCGGGCAAGCCAGCTTTGCACGAGCCAGGGAACTGGCACGCCTGGCAGGCATTCCCGACTCTGCGACTCTGGAAGGCCTGGCCGGCGACCCTCCCGCACTGGACTTGACGGCAGAAGGCGCATGGTTGGCGCCCGAGCAGCTGCCGCTCGGAAATGCTGTTGAAGTCGCCTCGGCCAACGCTCCCGGATTGCCCGCATCGGCCACCAACGATTCGATCCCAGCCCCGGCGCCGGGCGCCGACACGCTTACTGGCACGGTGACCCTGCACAATGCCAACTTGAAAGCCGGTTACCTGGCCGGCCACATTCTGATTGATCAGGCCACGCTGCAAGTCGAGAGCGGCGATCTGCGATGGGATTCGGTGGATTTTTCCTATGGGCCGGTGAAGGGAACGGCCAGCCTGACTCTTCCCGCGGCCTGCCCGTCAGAGCCGCCCCAGCCACAGCCCTGCCCGGCGCAGTTCACGTTGCACTTCGCCGATCTCGACGCGGGCGAGTTGCAGAACGCGCTTCTCGGCGCGCGCGAAAAACAAACCCTGCTCTCCGAACTCATTGAGCGATTCCACCCATCGTCGGCCCCGCCCTGGCCGCGCCTTGAAGGCACGATATCAGCCGATTCGCTGGTATTGGGGCCGGTCACTCTCGAGAATGTTTCGGCGGTGCTGAACATCGTCCCCGACGCGGCTCAGATCACCAGCCTCGACGCCGACCTGCTGGGCGGCAGCGTGCACCTGACTGGATCGCTCGCCAAGCCGGCTACGGACCAGGACAAGCCCGGCTACACATTCGAAGGCGACTTTGAAAAGCTCGATGCCCTATCGGTCGGCGCACTGCTCGGCCTTCGGTGGACGGGAGGGCCGATCGACGGCAGCGGCGAGCTGGGGCTTTCCGGCTACACGCCCCAGGACTTTGCGTCTTCCGCCAAAGGCTCGTTGCACTTCGAGTGCCGCCACGGTGCAATCGCAACCGAGCCCAGCGAATCCTCCGAAGCTGCGCCCGTCCCACCTGCGCTGGGCCGCTTCGACCGCTTCACCGCCGACGCCAGCATCGCCGACGGCGCCATCCAGCTGGGCCAGAATCAAATCGTCGACGGCTCCCGCAAAAAATCCGTTCAAGCCACGATCAACTTTGGCACTCCACCCGTGGTCAGCTTTCCGGCCGCAAAACAACTCGCCGCAAAGCAGCGCTAAGAAGACAGCCAACAGCCAGTAGCCAATAGCTAGCAGCAAGCAGCAACCAGCAAACAGCCAACAGCCCGCTTTCTAATCCCTGTTCCCTAATCCCTAAACGCTGCCTTATTCGTTCGCCTCGATCTTGCGGCCGTGCGCATCCTGCGGCGGACGCGTATTCATCTTGTAGAGGCCGGCAAACAATCGCAACTGCTCCCGGCTGACGCTCAGGTCCTCCTGAAAAACGAACCAGCGCACGTCTTCGCTGCAGGGCGGCGTCAACTCCGACCCTACGTACGTCCAGTAGCCGCGGTCGCCGGGCAGCAATCCACCCGCGCTCACCAGGTCGGTCACCTTCGCCGTCGTGCCCGGCCGCATGGGCAGGTGTGCCCACAGCGTGGCCAGCAGCGCGTTCGGAGATCCTCGATCCTCGGTCATCCGCACCGCAACAATCGCCATCTTGCCCTCATCGCTGCGATGCACCAGGTCGACTTCCATGTCGGCAAGCTTGCCCCGCACCGTGTGCTCGCTGGGATGGTGGAAGTCCAGCTCGACCAGGTTGTAGCGATGCAAGCCATCGGCCACCATAAAACTCCCCGGATCGACATGCGCCACAATGCCGTGGCCCGTGTTTTCCAGCGTCATCGGTCCGGCCACGTAGTGGAACTCCAGCGGCAAAAGGCTCTTGTCGAGATGCGCATTGCGCATGTCGAGCGGCGATTGCTCGTGCCCTTTTGCGCACGCCTCGTAGGCGCGATCCAACCTGCCCCACACCAGCGGCCCGGTGCGGCCTTCGTAGCTCCAATTCGCGCCGCTTTGCGCCGCCCCAACGCCGCCCACGCCCATCAGGAGAAGAAGAACTACAAAATGACGCATGCTTTCTCCGCGATCTTCCGGCGCGTTCCGCAAACTCCACGTGCGCTCGCCGTCCTCGCAAATTCTACGGCATCGGGGTGGGCAAACCGGCGAGCCGGCAACTCCGCAGCCGCTTCTCAAGCCAACCTTTGACGAACCATCTGCCATCCGACGCAGCCGCCCCAAAAAGAAAGGGACCCGCCCCATGCGGGTCCCGCTCGCCAAACCAAAATTCATTTCCTCAGCCGCGCCGAAGCGCGCCGAAATCCGTCACCGCGCCTTCACCGGCACCGCCGCTCCCGCCTGCTCGGCCAGTGTAGCCGCCTTGTTGGTCGCCTCCCAGGTAAACTCCGGTTCAGTGCGCCCAAAGTGCCCATAGGCCGCGGTCTTCTGGTAAATCGGCCGCCGCAAATTGAGGCTCTCGATAATTCCCTTCGGCGTCAGCGCAAAATTCTTGCGGATCAGTGCCGTCAGCTCCGTTGCGCTCAGCTTGCCGGTGCCAAACGTCTCCACCAGCACGCTCACCGGCTCGGCCACGCCAATCGCGTACGCCAGCTGCACTTCAACCCGCGCCGCCAGCCCCGCGGCCACCAGGTTCTTGGCAATGTGCCGCGCCATGTAGGC
>JASHSS010000018.1 GCA_030038565.1 Bryobacteraceae bacterium | reverse complement strand
CCGCCGCAGAAAGCGCCCCGCCGCAGGAGGAGGGAGCGCCTCCACCGAATGCCGCCCAGGCGGTGGCGGACATCGCGGCAGGCCTGGCTCCGCAGGCTCCGCCCACCCCCGCGGTGGCGCAATCGGCGGCCGCCAATCTCACTTCCTTCCAGGAAATCTACGACGCGGCCGAGATTCACCCGCCGCCTCACGGCTTCACCATCATGAAGATCGGGGATATGCTGCGGAGTGAGCATATTCGCAACCTTCCCAAGGATGTGAAACGCAGCTCGGTTCTGGTAGCCCTGGAGGCGGCCGGCGCGCCGCTCCAGGAGGTCATCGAAGACGCCGTCAAGCGCGACCGGGCGCTGGATACTTTCGAGCGCGTGCAGGAGAAGTCGGTGGCCGACCTGGAGGCCGCCAAGACTAAGGAAAATCAGCAGATCCAGGCCGAAATGGACCGCGTGGTGGCGGATTACCGGGGCCGCATCCAGGCCAATAACGACGCGGTGGCCAAGGAAAAGGAGCGCTTCTTCGCCTGGCGCCTGAAGAAACAGGAAGAGGAACAAAAAATCTCGGATGCCGTATCATACTTCGTAACGGAGAATCCGATCGCGACGGGCGGAGGGCGCGCTCCTGGGTCAGGGCCTTCCGCGGCCGAGCCGGCGGGCGTGAACGGGCCCGGAAAGTAATACGTAGAAAGGGGATACCTAGTATGTGGAGACGCTTGTCTCGCATGGTTCGCTCGTTTGTCGGATTTTTCATCTCCGCCGGTGAGAACCCGGAACTCATTCTCCAGCAGAATATTCGGGACCTGAACGACCAGGTGCCGCGCATGAACGAGAGCATCGCCATGGTCAAGGCCAATGTGACCCTGCTGGAGAAAGAGGAATCGCGCTATAAGGACCAGGGCGCCGAGCTGACGGCCAAGGTGAAGGCGGCCATTTCGGCCAACCGCGACGACCTGGCGGGCAGTTTCGCGGTGCAACTGGAACAGGTGCGCGGCGCTCTGGCGCGGACGCAGGGGCAGCTCACCACCGCGCGGGCGGCTTTCGACAAGGCGATGGCGGTGAAGAAGGCATTCATGATGGAAAAGGAGCGCAAGACGCAGGAAGCCTTCAACGCCATCCGCGATTACCGCCGCGCGCAGTGGCAAAAGAAGGTCGCCGACTCCATGGAGAGCTTCGAGGTAGCCGGCATCAGCGCCACGCACGACGAAATGGTGCGCAAGATCGAAGAGCAGACCGCGGTCAACGAAGCCCGCATGGAAATGGCCCTGGGCAACGTGGACCAGCAGAAAATCAAAATCGAGGAAGAGGCCGAAGGCCTCCGCGCCAACGAGCTGGTGAAGCAGTTTAAAGCGGAGATGGGGCTGATTCCACCCGCCCCCGCCCCGGCACAACTGCCGGCGGCGCCACAAAAAACTATCGGAGGAACGGAGTCTCAGAGGACGGCATAAACGCGTTCCCGGTACGGCGCGGCAGCTTGCCTGCCCATGCCGGCGGGAGCGGACCGGATTAGCACATGGCCATCAAAATCGAAAAGGGCGGTTGGATCCTGATCTTTATTCTCGGCGTGTCCCTGGTGGGCTACGCTCTCGGGAAGTACGGAGTTTTGGACCTCTCGAAATACGGTCTGAAGCCGGGCGCCTCGGCCCGGTCGGACGTCAAAGTGGATCCCTCCAAGCCGCTGGATGTGGCGGCCAAGGAGACCAACCAGGTTCGCGTGCGCGTGAATATCTGGGTGGGCTGCGTGGGCGGCCTGGTGGCCAATGGCGGGCTGGATACGGCCGACGGCTCGATTTACGCCGGCCAGGGACTGAAGGTCACCTTCAAAATCATCGACAACTGGACCGACGGCGCCGCCGCCTTAGCCACCAACAACGTGGACGTGATGCTCACCACCGCCGACGT
The DNA here is from genome assembly GCA_030038565.1 of Bryobacteraceae bacterium. Taxonomy (GTDB): domain Bacteria; phylum Acidobacteriota; class Terriglobia; order Bryobacterales; family Bryobacteraceae; genus JOPF133. Next base: position 6,835 of record JASHSS010000018.1, on the reverse strand, counting down.
GTGGGCCAAGGATTTCGGGCAGTTCCAGGAAAAAGGGGTGGGCGCGCGGGCTTTTTACATGGTGGACTGGTCGCGCGGCGCCGATGGAGTGATCGGCAAGCAGGGCATCAACAGCATCGAAGACCTCGCCGGCAAGACGGTGGCCTTCGCGCCCTACACGCCGTCGCACTTCCTGCTGTGGAACGGACTGAAGGCGTCCGGCCTTTCCACCGAGCAGCGCAACGAGATTTTCAACAAGGCCGTTCACACCAATGACGGCATCGAGCCGGCCACCATGTTCGCCCAGCAGAAAGTGGATGCCGCGGTGGCCTGGGACCCGGACATGAGCGACGCGGTTTCCAAGCGCCCGGGGTCCAAGAAGATTTACGATACGCGCGTGGCCAACCGGCTGATTGCCGACGTCCTGGTAGTCGGCGACCGGTTCGCCGCCAGTTCTCCGGCTACGGTGGTGAAGTTCATCCAGGGGTGGCTCAAGGGCGTCGAGTTCATCGAACAGAACCCCTCGCGCGCTTACAACCTGATCGGCACGATCAAGGATTTCAATATCCCCTCGGACCTTGCCAAGACCATGCTGGGCGGGGTGAAGCTGGCCAACTACGTGGATAACCAGCAGTTCTTCGGCACCGCCGGCACGGATTCGGATTACGCCAACATTTTCCGCATGGCCCAGGATATGTACCGCGAGCTGCGGCTGATCAAGCACACTTCCGACCCCGAGGAAAGCGTGGACCGGCGCTATCTGGCGCAGCTCGCCGGTCAAACCGAATTCACCAGCGCCCCCGCGGAGCCGCCCATTACCTACAAGGAGCCGGCCAAGAACGCGGTGCCCATCGCCACAGAGCGGCGGGCCATCTATTTCGATCCCAACTCGGCCAAGATGGGCCTGGATTCGCGCGCCGTGGTGGACGAGGTCGGGGAGTTCATGCGGCTCTATGAGAACACGGTTGTGGATATCGACGGGAACACCGATTCCACCGGCTCCCGGATGCTCAACATGGACCTCTCCAAACAGCGCGCCGACGCCGTCAAGCAATACCTGATTGAGAAGTACCACTTCCCGGCCGAGCGGATGCGCACGGCCGGCAACGGGCCGGACAAGCCGCTCGACACTAACGACACTCCCGAGGGCCGGGAGAAGAACCGGCGCACGGACATCAAGGTGTATCCGAACCCGGCCAAATCGTGAAACTCGCCGGGCTGTGGGACATCCGCCGCGACACCTCGCGGCCAACGCGCGTCATTCTGGCGCTGGTGGGCTGGACCCTGGTGGTGGTCCTGTGGTACCTGGCCACGCGCTGGAAAGTGGGGAACCCGCCGCACTCGCTGCTGCCGCCGTTTTCGGTGCCCGACCCCTGGAAAGTGGTGGTGGCGTTCGGGAGCTTGTGGACCGACAACGACCTGCTGGCGAATGTCATACAAAGCTGGTGGCGGATTGCGCAGGCGTTCATTCTGGCGGCGGTGGTGGCCATACCCCTGGGCCTGCTGATGGGCGGTTTCCGCTGGGTTCACGACCTGGTGAACCCGGTGGCCGAGCCGATGCGATCCACTCCCATCACGGCGTTTCTGCCGGCCTTCATGGGCCTGTTCGGAATCGACGAGGCGGAGAAAATCGCCTTCCTCTGGTTCGGCATGTTCTTCTACCTGCTGGCGGTGGTGGTGGAAGAGGCCAACAAAGTGGACAACGCGCTGATCGAGACGGCGGTGACTCTGGGCGCCGGCCGGCGGCAGGTGTTGTGGCTGATGTTCCGGGCCTCCTTTCCGGCGGTCTTCGGCTCGTTCCGGATCATGTACGATATCGGCTGGACCTACGTCATCCTGGCCGAAATGGTGAACGCGCGCAAAGGCGTCGGTTACATGGTGGAGGCGGCCAGGAAGGTGCTGGATTTCGACCGGGTCTATGCGGGCATCATCGCCATCGGTTTCGCGGCCTTCCTGTTCCGCTACCTGCTGACGCTGCTGGAGCGCTGGCTCTTCCCGTGGCGCCGGACCACCGTGCGCGCCGAACCGGCCACGGCAAGCCTGGCGAAGAAGGCGCACGCGCATGCCAAATGAATCCGGAAAACCCAAATGGAAGACGCGCCTGCTGAAGGGAGAATTTCCGGGGCGGGAGTTCGATATCGAGTTCTGGCAGGAGCAGGGGACTCAAGCTATTTTCGATGCGGCCTGGGAGATGATCGAAATTGCGGAAGAAATAAGGTATGGCCGAAAGCCCACATTTCAGAGAACTGTTACTAAGCTTTCGAGAGTGCGAGGTTGAATTCCTGATTGTCGGCGCATATGCGGCGATGAAGTACAGCGAACCGCGCTATACGAAGGACCTGGATCTATGGGTGGCAAGTTCGCGGAGAATTCGGCCCGAGTCTTTCGCGCGTTGGCCAGGCCGCCGGGCGGAGCAGCGACCTGAAGGACCTGAAGAGGATTCAGAAAGAGCGGCGAAAGAAGAAATGACCGTTACTGGATAACCCATTGCCTACTAAATCCAAGATCACCCTGCGCAACGTTGCGCGCTCGTTTGTCTCGCCGGCGGGCGAGCGCATCCAGGCGATCCACGACATCAACTTCGACATCGAGGACCTCTATGCCGCCGATGGCCGCGATATCGGCGAGTTTTGCGTGCTTCTGGGTCCTTCGGGCTGCGGGAAATCCACCATCCTGCGGCTGATCGCCGGCCTCGACCATCCGGATACCGGGGAAGTGCTGGTGAACGGGCAGCCGGTCACCAAGCCCGGACGCGACCGCGGGATGGTGTTCCAGAAGTACACCTCCTTCCCCTGGCTGACGGTGGCCGAAAACGTCGCCTACGGTCTCACCATCAACCATGTGCCGCGTGTCCAGCGCGACCCCATCGTAGCGAAGTTGATCCAGGCCGTGGGGCTGGCCGGCTTCGAAAAATCCTACCCGGAAACGCTTTCGGGCGGCATGCAGCAGCGCGTAGCCATCGCCCGCACGCTGGCGCTGCGGCCGGGCGTCATCCTGATGGACGAGCCTTTCGGAGCGCTGGACGCCCAGACCCGCTCCGACATGCAGGAGCTGCTCTTGCGGGTGTGGTCGGAGACCGCCGCGACCATCCTGTTCGTGACCCACGATGTGGACGAGGCCATCTACCTGGCCGACCACATTTTTGTCCTGTGCGCCCGACCCGGTACAATTATTGAAGATGTGCCAGTGCCGTTTGGCCGTCCGCGCGATCCGTCCGTGAAACAACGTGCGGAGTTTCACGAATTGCAGCAGCACGTGCTTGCCGCTCTGCGCCGCGCGCCGGGCCAGGGGCAGGTGCGAGTGAGCGTCTGATGGCGGACAGGGACGACGGCCAGATCGATTACCTCAAGGAAGCCTTCCACTGGCAGTACAACAAAATCATGCTGTTCGGGGCGCTGGCTTTCGCGGGGGTTTCCTTGAGCGCGCTGCCGCTGGTGCTGGGGGCCGGCCTGGAACTCATCTACCTGGCCACGGTGCCCAACAACGGCCGCTTTCAGCGCCTGGTGCGCTCCTGGAAATTCGAGGACGAAAAGCGCCGCCGCGAACGCAGCCTGAGCGCGCTCTTCTACGAACTGCCGCCCGAAATGCGCGCGCGCTACGCCAACCTGGACAACACCAGCCGCGCCATTCGCGAGAATTACAAGCGCCTGACCACCACTTCCCAGATGTTCGTGGACCAGATGGAGAGCAAGCTGGAGGGCCTGACGCAATCCTACGTGCGGCTCCTGAATGCCGCCTTTCACCACCGCGAGTACCTGCGGGCCATCAACCGCGACAGCATTAACAAGGAATCCACGCAGTTGCAAAAGGACCTGGAGCACGAGCCGCCCAAGGTGCAGGAGATCAACCGCAAGCGCATCGAAATCCTCGCCAAGCGCGTGGAGAAGTTCGATAAGATCCGCGAAAACTGCCAGGTGATCGACGCCCAGTGCGCGGCGGTCGAAGACGTGCTCAACCTGATCCGCGATCAATCCGTCACCATGCACGACCCCGAGCAGATCGCCGCGCACCTGGACGGGCTGGTGAAGGACGTGGAACAGACCGAAGAGACGGTGCGCGAAGTGGAATCCATTTTCGAGCTTTCGCCGCTGGCCGAGGCGCAGTTCGACCCCGGCGGATCGCCGCGCAACCGCGTCTCCAACTGACTGTCCAATTCCCATGGCCTCCCCCACCCCTAACCACCTGGACTCGCTGCCCGACTGGGCCCGCGAACTCTCCGAGAAGTATTATTCGGGCGTCACCTCGATGTTCGTGCTGCACGGCAACGTGCGCGACCTGGTTCCCTGGAAGCGCTCCACGGGAATCGAGTTCATGTCCATCGGGCGATTCCTGCGCGAGGCCCTGTTCGGCACGCGCGACCTGGTGCTGGCGTACGACCGCGGCGGCGGCCTGACCTTTGCCAACCCCGACATGAAAGCCGATTTCGAGCGCGCCCTGGCGGGCTACGACAGCTTTCACGGAACCAATTTCTCGAATGGCCTGCCGCGCAATCCCGATGGCGTCCTCAGCCTGCTCGACAACTACATGCGGCTGCGCATTGCCGACCGCAAGAAGATCGCCCTGGTGGTGGATTTCGCGGAGACCATCACTCCCGCCGCGGACAGCTCCAGCATGCCCGCCGAGGATCGCAACGCGCTGGTGATCTTCAAACGCTGGGCCCAGAACCCCACCTTCCTGCAGGCCGATGTCACGTTTGTGCTGGTGGCCGAGAATCTCACGGAGCTGAACCTGGGGCTGGTGCAGAACCCCGGGGTGGCCTCCATCCAGATTCCGCCGCCCGATGAAGCCGGGCGCCTGGATTACATCCGCGCCGCCAAGCCCCTGCCGGCCGGCACCGAAGTCACGCCCGAAGCGCTGGCCAATCTCACCGCGGGCCTGAAGCGAGTGCAGTTGCAGGCCCTGCTTTCGGATGCCTGCGAGAACCAGCGGCCCCTCACCATGAAGTTCCTGGTGAAGCGCAAGAAGGAACTGATTGAGGCCGAATCCGGCGGGATGCTGGAATTTGTGCAGAGCCGCTTCGATCTTTCCATGGTGGCCGGGCACGCCCCCGCCAAGCAGAAGCTCTACGATGCCGCCCGCGCCATCCGCGCCGGCAAGACCGAGGTGGTGCCCATGGGCTACGTGATCTGCGGCCCGGTGGGCACCGGCAAGACGTTTCTGACCACCTGTTTCGCCGGTGAAATCGGCATCCCCGCGGTCACTCTGAAGAACTTCCGCAGCATGTGGCAGGGCCAGACCGAGGGCAACCTGGAGCGCATCCTGAACCTGCTGAAGGCCATGAGCCCGATTGCCGTGATTGTGGATGAAGCCGACGCGCAGCTCGGCAACCGTTCGGCCTCCGGCGACAGCGGAGTTTCCAACCGGGTCTTCGCGCAGATCGCCCAATTTATGGGCAATACCGAGCTGCGCGGCCGCGTGATCTGGTTCCTGCTCACCTGCCGGCCGGACCTGCTTCCGGTGGACTTGAAACGCCAGGGCCGCGCCGAGGAGCACATCGCCTTGTTCTATCCGCACACCGACGAAGAGCGCCTGGCCATGCTGCGCGCCATGCAGAAGAAGAGCGGCGTGGCCATCGCCTCGCCCGAAGCCGAGCAGGAATTCCTGAAGAGCGCGGCGGGCCTTTCGGGCGCCGATGTGGAAGCCATCCTGGTGCGCGCGCGCATGAAAAGCGCGCTTGAGAATTCCACCGCGCTGACCTCCGCCGACCTGATCGCCGCGTTAGGCGATTTCATCCCTCCCTCCTATCCCACGGAGATCGAATTGCAGACCCTGGTGGCGGTGCTGGAGTGCACCAGCAAGAGCCTGCTTCCCGATCGCTACCGCGATCTCGACCGCGGCGAAGCCATCCGGCGGGCGAATCAGTTATTGGACCTGACACGGGGGTAGGGGCGGGTTGCGTCTGCACCGCGGAGACACGGAGTGGGCGCCCCCCGCGGTGAGCGGGGTTGAATTCGGAGCCCGCCAATCCTCACCCCAGGTGCTTCGCCAGGAACGGCAGGCCCTGCTTGCCCCAAAAGCTGTGGGGGCCATCGAAGGTCTCCTGCCCCGCCAGTTCGCCGGCGCCGAACACCTCGTAGATCTGCTTCACTTTGGCGAAGCTGGCGCGGCTGGCGGCGATCGGGAAGATCGGGTCACGCTCGCCCGATTCCGCAAAAAACGGGCGCGGCGCGATCAGGCCGGCAATGTCGTACATCTCGGCCCAGGCCAGGATGCCCGGCACGTAATTGTCGATGCAGTGCGAGACGCTCATGATGCTCTCGCGGAAGGTGTTCAGACTGCAACTGGCGAAGGCGGCACGGATGCGGGGTTCGATGGCGGAAACGAACAGGGTGACCGTCCCGCCTCCGGAGATCCCCATGCACCCGACGCGGCGGGCATCCAGTTCCGGCCGGGTGGCGATCCAGTCGATGGTCCGCATGACATCGTAGGAACGCCAGCCGATCATGGTTTGGCCAAGCAGCAATGCGGACCCGGCCGCGGGCTGGCACGCAGTGGCGCCTGCCCCTTTCGAACTGGTCAGCGGATCGCGGCGGCAGCCGAACGCCATCGGTTCGATGGCCACCGCGGCCATGCCGTGCTCCGCCACCTGCACCGCGTAATCGTACTGATAGTCCACCTTGACGGTGCGGTCCCGCCCCTGCTGGTCGATTCCCACGATGTCGTTCACGCCGCGGCCGTGGCCGGGGATGCAGATCACCGCCGCGTGCGGCGCCGGAGTGGCCTTGGGCGCCAGCAGGTAGCCGAGCACGGCCACGCCGGGGCGGCTCTGGAAGACGAACTTTTCGCGGCTGTACCCGGGGAAGTCGCGGACTTCCAAAGTCTGCGGCTGGAGCGGCGCGGTTTGGGCCGGGAAACC
>JASHSS010000194.1 GCA_030038565.1 Bryobacteraceae bacterium | reverse complement strand
AGCAACACCGGCTGGACGTGCGCGGCCGCAAGGTGCTGCTGAAGCCCAACCTGGTGGAGTTCGAACCCACCAGCACCATCAACACACATCCGCTGGTGGTGCACGCGGCCATGGAAGCGTTCCTGGCGATGGGCGCGGCGGAAGTGCGGATTGCGGAGGGTCCCGGCCACCGGCGCGACACGCTGGACCTGGCAGAGGCGGCGGGATACTTCCAGGTGGTGCCGAAGTTCGAGGACCGCTTCGTGGACCTGAACGTGGACGATGTCACGCTGGTGGATTCCCCGCGGCATTTCTCGCGCCTGAGCCAGTTGTACCTGCCCAACTCGGCCCTGGGGGCGGACCTGCTGGTTTCGATTCCCAAGCTGAAGACGCATCATTGGGTGCTGGCCACGCTTTCGATGAAGAATCTGTTCGGACTGGTGCCCAGCGGGATTTACGGCTGGCCCAAGAACGTGCTGCACTGGGCCGGAATTCCGGAGTGTATCGCCGATCTGCACGCGCTGTTTCCGCGCCAGTTCGCGCTGGTGGATGGGATTGTGGGGATGGAAGGCAACGGTCCTATCGAGGGAGTTCCGAAGGCCGCGGGGGTGCTGGTGGCGGGACGCGATCCGGTGGCCGTGGACGCCACCTGTTGCCGCGTTATGCGCATCAATCCGTTCCGTATCGGCTACTTGAAGCTGGCCCTGCGGGACACCACGTGCGACGTTCAGGAAGCCACCATCCGGCAAATCGGCGAGCGGATTGCCGATGTGGCCACGCGCTTCCGGCTGCCGCCGGATTTCCCGGAGGTTTGAGCGGGAAGTGGGCGGGTGGCCCCGGTTGACAGAAGGGGGCTTATCGAGTTGCCTGATCCGCGATCTCCGGCCCGCCGCGGGATGCGCCACGGCACGCGAATAAGCGGACATAGGCATCCGAAAACACGGGCCTTTCCTTCCAGACCCAACTGGCGGGATTGCGCCAGGCGGGGTCGGTATCCTTGGCCACGACCACGTCCAGCGGCAAATCGCGGCAGGCTTCCTCGAGGGTTCCGGGAGCCTGGCGAGCGGGGTAGAGGCTCCGCAGGCGAGCGACGATCGGGGCGCAGACCTTGGGATCGCCGCCGAACACGGTAATGCAGTCCAGACTCGCGGCAGCCGCGCGGCGGTCGCTGTAGAGCATGGCGGCGGTTTCCTGTCCCTCCACGTCCGGGTTGTACTGCACAACGGCGGTCTGTGGCGTGGAGGCCCGCACCCATTCATAAGCCGCGCGCGTGGCGTAGTTCCTCCTGCCGAATTGCCGGTCGGGAGCCATCCACTGGAGCTCGGGAAGAATCCCGCGGTCGGCCAGGATCGGGTAGAGGCGGGTGATGGAGATCTCATAGACCGTGCCGAGCGCTCCGAGCGCCAGGCAAAGCGCGAGGAACCTTTGGCGGCTCGGGGAGAGGACGTTCGGCCGGTGGCGGGCGGACCAGATATCCACCGCCCACAGGAGCAGCACGAATTGCGCCGGCAAAAACCCCCGCCAGCCCAGGTCGTTATTGCCGATGACATTGGAGCGCAGGAAGGTGCAAATGAAGGCGCTGGTGGCCAGCATCGCGAGGCACGCGGTATCCTGCCGGGAGGGTGCTTTCGCACTGGCCCGGAGTTGCCGCCACTTGACTAGCCCGACCAGGAAAAAGAAGCCGAACTCGAGCAGGTAATTGATCGGCAGGAGCGACCCGTTCACCAGGATCAGCCTCAGCCAGGGCGGCATACCGGGCGAAAACGGAACCAGCGCGGTCATCGAGAAGGCGCGTACGGTCCAGAGAATCGGGAATCCCGTTCCGGCCGCCGACGGTCCCCGCGCGAGATCGTAGAGGTAGGGCGCCACCAGCGCGCAACTGGCGATGCCCGCCGTCAGCAGGACTGCCACTTCGCGCCGCCAGCGCCGCGCGATGCAGATGGCTGTCCAGAGGCACAGGAAGGCGCCGAAGACGAACATGACCCAGATGGAGGTGCCGGCCGCCGAAGCCAGCGCGGCCCCCGCGGGCAGACCGTAGCGGACAACCTCTCTCCAGCCGGTCCGGGAGGCGGCGTGCCACGCCAGGAGAAATCCGGTGACGGCCGCGATCAGCGCGGCGATGGCGTGCGGCGCCCATATGGTGCTGTGCAGAAACCAATCCACGTATTCGTTCCAGCACTCCAGGCTGGGGAGGTAGAAATCCATCTTTCCGCGGGCGTACAGGACGGCCACGAAAGTTCCCGGCAGAATGTCGAGGCCGGTGATTCCCATCAGCAGAACGCCGGCCCGTAAGCGTGGAAGCATGGCTGCCCGAGGGACTGCGAGGAACACGCGCAGGCAGGCGGCCAGCAGGGCTATCAACCCGACGCCGCACCAGAAGGCGCCGCCAATCTCGGCCTGCCGCGCGCTGACCCAGGCGGGAGCCACCTGATTTACCAGGCTGCACATCATCAGCCAGAAATAGTGATAGCGAAGGAGCGCCGGCGGGTTGGGCAGGAACAGGGGACTCTGCGGCGGAACGCCGGTGGCGGTGATGGAATGAACCAGCGAAGCCCGCAGGGAGTAATCATACGCGGTGGTCGGATAATACAGGCGGTCGCCCCATTGAAAGTCCACCAGGTAAAGGAGGGTGATGGACAGCCACACGGCGATCGCTACGGCGAAGAACGCCCAGCCTTCGGGCAGGCGCGGCGCGGGCCGCCCCCAGGACTGCCTGGCATAGAACGCGAGGAGCGCCGCCAACGCCAGATCCGCCGCCAGGTACAAGCCTCGGGCGATTGGCAGGGAGCCGAGCCGGGCGGTGTAATAGGTCAGAATCGGGCAGAGGGCCATAGCCAGAGGAAGGCTGACCACGGCTCGAAAAGCGGGGGTGCGTTTCCGAAACTCAAACAGGTTGCAGGCGAACCCCAACACATAGCCTGGCGCCCACAGGAACAACGGAAAGATCAGAACCGCCAGGAGACTTCCCCTGACGTCCGCGGCCATGAAATGGTACTCGGGCATTTACCGTCCGGAATCCGTCCAAGCGTGCCTGCTTCCAGTGTCTGATCCGCAGCCGGGGCGCGATAGACGACGAAGGATAGCCTGGCTCAGCTAGCTTTGGATAATCCAGCCTGGAACGGCGCCGGCACGATTCGCGGCCCGCGGAGAGGCGATGGA
>JASHSS010000193.1 GCA_030038565.1 Bryobacteraceae bacterium | reverse complement strand
CCCAGTTATGGATCGACCGCCCCGCCCGTTTCGGTGCCCATCACTTTATTTGCCAATTACCCCAGCTTCACAGTGGGACCGGGCGGGACCCAGACCGTATTCGCCGCGCCGGGTTCCACCGCGCCGGTTTCCGCCACGTTTGAAATCACTTCCTCAGACCAGGCCACCACCCCGCCCAACACGGTTGCGATTTCGGTAGGCCCGACCCCGCCCGGCAACGGATTCCCAGGCAATCCGCCGGGGGTCTTTACAGCGTCCCTGAGGAGCGCGACCACCCCTGCAAGCCTGACCGTCAGCGCCAACCCCAACGGCCTCGCCCCGGGGACCTACACCGGAGAATTCAATGTCTCGTCGCCCTCGGTGGCGCTCCCCGCGCCCATTACGGTGATTCTCCAGGTGACCGCCAGTTGCCTGCTTACGGTAGCCCCGTCCACCGTCGCCCTGGCCAATTCGGTTCCCAGCGACGGCAGTACTCCCGTGACTGCCTCCGGCGCCTTCACAGTCACGCCGGTCGCGGCTTGCACCTCGCCGGTTCCCTGGACCGCATCTTCCAATGCAAGCTGGCTGATCCTCACCTCGGGCGCCAGCGGCACTGAGAATGCGGCCACGAGCGGCGGCTTCAACGCCCTGAGCAATCCAACCAGCGGCTGCAACGGCGCCTTCATTTGCGCCGGGCCCGCCACTCGCACGGGGACCATCACCATCACTCCATCGCTGGGCCCGGCTTACACGATTCAGGTGACCCAGCCGCCCAGCGCGGCTCCGGCCCTGGAGCGCCAGGTTACGGCACTCTACCAATCGATTCTGGGCCGCGACCCCGATCCCTCCGGATACACCTTCTGGACCGGAACCGGATCGTCGTATCTGAGCCAGATGGCCGACGACTTCCTGACGAGTCCGGAAGCTTTCGATAGCGACTTCGCCGTGATCGCGGCTTACCAGGCCGCCACGGGCGCTCCGCCCACTTACGCCCAATTCACCTCGGCGGTGACCTCCGTGCGCCTGGGCGGCCAGACGATCGGCGCCCTGTTCACCTCGTTAACCGCCGCCGACCCGGGTTATTCGGCGGCGACGCTCTACCTTAACCTGTTGAGCCGCGCGCCCACGGCGGCGGAAACCAGCGCGTGCGTTCCGCTGGCGGCGTGTTTCGAAACCCTTATCGGCTATCCGTCGGCTACCACCCCCGTCGGCGCCGGGAACAACGAATTCCAGAGCACCGGAACGTTCGCCGATCAAACGACGGCTGCCGGGGACCATACCAACACGCTGTACATCACCATGCTGTACTTCGTCATCCTGGATCGCGACCCCGACCCGTCGGGCCTCGCGTTCTGGGTCGGGGTGGCGAATGCCGGCGGCGCGGGGATCCTCTTTCAGGGCCCCACCGGTTATCCGACGCGGCTCCAGATTCTGGGGACGGGGCCGAGCCAGGGCTTCCTGTTCAGCGTGGAATTTCAGGGCCTTTTTCAATGAAGAGCGGAAACGCTCGACTTTTCGGGCGCGCGGCGCGTCTGCCTGTCATGGAAGCCCTGAAACGTCTCTGTGATAAAATCGGGTAATCCACAAACCCCACCATGAAAGCATTTTCTATCCTGCTACTTGCGTGCCTGGCCGCCCAGGCGCAGACCACCCCTCCAGCGCCGGCCCCCACGCTGCCCGACCTGCCGGATAACACCGTTCTCGCAGTCTTTGAAGACGGCTATTCGATGACCATGGGCGAGTTTAAGAAGATCTATTCGATGCTCCCGCCGCAAGCCCAGCAAAACGCGGTAAAGCAGCCGGAGAGCTTCTTCAAGGGATGGGGTGTCATGCGGAGGCTGGCTCATTTGGCCGAGCAGCAGAAGCTCGATGAGCAAAGCCCCACCCGCGAAACCCTGGATTACTACCGGATGAATATTCTGAGCCAGGCGGAAATGCAGGACGCTCTGGGCCATATCACGGTGCCGCCCGCCGATGCGACCCGGTATTACGAAGCCCATCAGGATAAGTACAAGGAAGTGCACCTCAAGGCCATCCAGCTCGCGTTTTCGGAGCCGTCGGCCGCGTCCTCGTCATCCAGCAGCAGTCCTAAGTCGCGCACCGAAGACGAGGCCAAGGCGCTGGCGGCAAAGCTGTTGGCGCAGTTGCGCGGAGGCGCGGATTTCGTCAAGGTGGTGGCCCAGTATTCCGACGACGCCAGTTCCAAGGCGAAGGACGGCGAATTTACTACCATTCACGCCAGCGATAACATTCCGCAGGATATTCTGTCCGCGGTGATGGCCCTGAAACCCGGCGAGATCAGCGAACCTATCCGTCAGCCCAACGCTATCTATCTGTTCCGGGCCGAATCCGTCACGTACAAGCCGTTCGACCAGGTGAGCAACGAGATTTTCAACCAGCTCAAGATGGATCAATACCGCCAGTGGGTGGAACAGAACGACCGCTCGGTGAAAGTGGAGTTCAAGAGCCCCGCATTCTTCGGTACGGCGCCGGCGGACGGGAAACCCCCGAGTGGGCATTAACCGGGGTGGGGCGGACCGATTTTTTCACTTATGTGACTTTCCGGCCCTTTTTGTCTTCAGGCGCACGTTCGGCTTTTTCTTTGGTTTGCTCCGGAAGGCGGCACGTGCTATAGTTGGAGCGCGTTTGATAGCTTCCGCGAGTCCGGCTGAGAGTTTCTTGAGCGACACCGTCGAACCGCTTCTGTCTTCTCCCCGATGAGCCCGCTTTCAAATTGTCTGGAGGATTGGTTGTGAAGAACATTTTCGTGGGCAACCTCGATTTCAATGCGACTGAGGAATCTGTCCGAAGTTTGTTTGAACGTTACGGCGCCGTGAACAGCGCCAGGATCATGACGGATCGCGACACCGGGCGTTCGCGCGGGTTTGCCTTCGTCGAAATGGAAAACGAGTCAGAAGCGGATCAGGCGATCTCGGCTTTGAACGGTTACACCTTGGATGGACGCGCGCTCAACGTGAATGAGGCGCGGCCCAAACCCGACCGCGGCTTCGGCGGCGGTGGAAACCGGTTTGGCGGCGGTGGAGGCGGCCGTCCCGGTGGTGGCGGCGGGCGTCCCGGAGGGGGTGGCGGCCGGGGCGGCGGCGGACGCCGGGAACCACGCTGGTAAGGAAATGACGGAAACGGGGACGGCCATCGTCCCCGTTTTTTGTTTGTAGCGGGAGCCGCGCGGGCCGGCGGTTACCTCGCGCTTAGCCTCGGGTGCCGTTTTCCAGGAAAGCGCGCAAGCGGTGGCTGCGGCTGGGATGGCGCAACTTACGGAGCGCCTTGGCTTCGATCTGGCGGATCCGTTCCCGCGTCACGGCGAAATTCTGCCCCACTTCTTCGAGCGTGTGCTCACTGCCGTCTTCCAGCCCAAACCGCATCTTGATGATCTTCTCCTCGCGCGGCGTGAGGGTCTTCAGCACCTGGGCGGTCTGCTCCCGCAGATTCAGATTGATCACCGCATCGGAGGGAGAAATGCCGTGCTGGTCCACAATGAAATCGCCTAAGTGCGATTCCTCCTCCTCTCCAATCGGCGTTTCGAGCGAAATCGGCTCCTGCGCCACCCGCAGCACTTTGCGCACCTTCGAAACCGGCAACTGCATCCGCTTGGCCAACTCTTCATTGGTCGGCTCGCGTCCCAGTTCCCGCACCAGTTCGCGCGAGGTCCGCACCAGCTTGTTGATGGTTTCGATCATATGGACCGGAATCCGGATGGTGCGCGCCTGGTCGGCGATGGCCCGTGTAATGGCCTGCCGCACCCACCAGGTGGCGTAAGTCGAGAACTTATAGCCCCGGCGGTACTCAAACTTGTCCACCGCTTTCATCAGGCCGATGTTACCCTCCTGAATCAGATCCAGAAACTGCAGGCCGCGGTTGGTATAGCGCTTGGCGATGCTCACCACCAGCCGCAGATTGGCCTCGATGAGCTCCTTCTTGGCCGTCTCGGCTTCCTGGTGGGCCTTGGTAATGATCTCCAGGGTGCGGCGCAGTTCGGAGGCCGAAGCCCCGTACTGCTCCTCAAGCTGACGTAGCCGCTGTTCCAGGCTGCGCTGCTCCTTGCGCAGATCCTTGATCCCCTCGGCCCGTCCGCCCGGCCAGGCCTCCAGCTTTCGCTGCACCTGGGCAACCTCGCGCTCGAGCGGCTTCAACTGCTCCACCGCGCCGCGCAACGCTTCGATCAGGTGCCTGATCACGGGGGTTTGAAACCGCAGCGTGCGCACCAGCCGCGAGGTTTTCACCATCAGCCGGCCCAACTCGAACAATTGCCGGCGATACAGCTTGGGCTTCATGCCGCGCGGGATGGCCTGCAATTTCTGCCGGCATTGCAGGGCCTTGCGGTAGTGGCGCGCGATCTCGTCGGCGCACCGGCAGAACTCCTGCTTCTTCTCCTCCACCATCTCATCGGTCAGGATGGGTTCGGCAATCTGCACGATGTCGCGCGCCGAGAGCGTGTCGTTGGCGGCTTCCTCGGCCAGCACCAGGATCTCCTGGATGGCTAGCGGGGCGCGCGACAGCGACCGCAAAACGGTGCGCTGACCCCGCTCGATGCGCCGCGCGATTTCCACCTCGCCGTCGCGCGTGAGCAGCGGAACGGTGCCCATTTCCCGCAGGTACATGCGCACCGGGTCGTTGATCTTCTCGCCCACGCCGGCGGGCAGTTCGATATCGAGCGGCTCTTCTCCCTCGTCGAGCTTCTTCTCGAAATCCTTGGGCTCTTCCAGGATTTCGATTCCGGCCACATCCAGGCCCGAGAGCACTTCGTCGAGGCCCGCGCCGCCAGCCATGTCTCCAGGCAGAACATCGCTGACCTCGTCGTACAGAACGTAGCCTTTTTCCTTGCCCATCTGTACGAGCCGTTGCAGCCCCTCAAGTTTGTCGTCGATCGCCACTGAAGCCCCGTCACTCCCGGCGGAGAATAATCCAGATCATTGTACACCACGGCGCGCCGGGCATATAGGCATCCTCCCGGCTGTATCGGCCGCAACCGGCGCTCCCCGGCGCCCGGGCTAAGCCCGGTCGCGCACCTCTTTTTCGATGGCCTGCAATTCGCCCATGAGCCGAAGAGCCTCCTCCCAATTGCCGGTTCGCTCCAACTCCTTGATCCTCACCTTGAGTTCCGAGCGCTGGTAGAGCGACTCGGAACGACGAATGCTCTCAATCGCCGCCAGCACGTCCTCTCGGGAGGTCTCGCTATCCTCCGCCAGCACGGCTTGGGCCAGCAGATTCTGGTCCGCCTCCTCCAGGCGCGCGTGGATTTCCTCAAAACGCAGCTCCGATCCGGCATCCGCCATCGCGAAGATGGTCTGAAAAATTCGCCGCGACGTAAACCGCCCGATACTTTCGATGGGCTTCAATTCGCGAATCATGTGGGCGCCGATCTCCGGAAGGTTGAAGAACGCGTTGAGCAGCAGCCGTTCATCGGCGCGCAGGACGGCTTTGGGACGCTCGATCACGGTTTCCTGGCGGGTGGCCACGGCCTGGCGGAATTGATCCAGCACCGTGCCGCGCTCCACCCCGATGTAGCCGGCCAGGTCCTCGGCCGCCTGCATCCGCTCGAGCTTATCCGGGATGCGGCGCACCACCGGCACAAGCTGCCGCAGAACGGCCACGCGCGCATCGGGGTCGTTAGGATCCTGCGCGGCGCGGGCGCGGTCGGCCATCCAGTAGAAATAACCCTTGGCCTTCTCCAGGCGCTCCTGGTAGGCCGCGGCGCCGCGCTCGAGGCAGTATTCGTCGGGGTCCAGATCCGCATCCAGTTCCATGATGCGGACCTGCATACTCTCGTCCAGAAGCACGTTGATGTATTTCTCGGCAGCTTTGGCGCCCGCCATATCGGGGTCGAAATTCAACACTACGCGGTGCGAAAGCCGCCTCAAGGTCTGCACCTGGTGGGAACCGAGCGCCGTGCCGCAGACGGCCACCACGGGGTGAAATCCCGCCGCCGTTACGCCGATCGCGTCCATGTAGCCCTCCACCAGGATGGTCCGGTCCTGCGCGCGGATGCCCTCCTTGGCGCGATGCAAATTGTACAGCACGTGGCTCTTCTGATATAGCCTGGTCTCCGGCGAATTCAAATACTTGGGATTGTCTTCGGCTGCCAGCGCCCGCCCGCCAAAACCGATCACCTTCCCCGATTCGCTGTGGATCGGAAACATCAGCCGGTTGCGGAAATAGTCGTAGAACGTTCCATCCTCGCGCTTGCGCACCAGGCCGGAGGCTTCCACCTGCGATCTGTCGAAGCCCTGCTGCTCAAAGATCCGCAGCAGCCGGCGCCCGGAACCTTCCGCGTATCCCAATCCGAACTGGTCGATGGTTTCCGGACGCAGGCCGCGACGCTGGAGATAAGCGCGCGCCTCCGCGCCCGTCGCGCCGCGCAGGTTTTCCCGGAAATTCGCCAGGGCCAGTTCGTGCATCTGGAACAGCGCGGAGCGCAGCTTGGAATCCTCATCGGCCGCCAGCGAGCGCTTCGGCATGGGCATGCCGCAGCGGTCCGCCAGGGTCTTCAGCGCCTCGAAGAACCCGACGCCCTCGATTTGCATCAGGAACCCGAAGACGTCGCCGTGCGCGCCGCAGGAAAAGCAGTGATAGAACTGCCGCGCCACGTGCACCGAAAAGGAGGGCGTCTTCTCGCTATGGAACGGGCACAAACCAACGTACCGCTGGGTTCCGGACTTCTTCAGCCGCACGTACTCGCCGATCACGCTGACGAGGTCCACGGCAGACTTCACCTGATCCTTGAAATCCATGGCGCCTGCGGCTTATTATCCCATCGTGCGCCGGTGCTGTAACGGGGGCCATTAACCAAACAGCGACGCGCCAGATACGACCGAGGATAGCTTGACCGGCGGTAACTGCCGAGGGTTAAACTCGGGGTGTGTTTCCCGGGGGTTTGCTGGAACAGTTGAGTCCGCACGTGCGCGTGGCAACGGCTGTGGCCCCCTTTGTGGCAGCTATGGGCTTCCGGGTCGCCACCGGACGAAGCCGCACCGCCAGCGTGCTGATTTCGATTGCCACCACGTGGTTCGCGGTGATGGTCCTGCTGGCGCCCATGTCCGCAGCCATGCAGGAGGATCTGTACCGTTTGGGGTCCTTGTTCCACTAACCTGTTGAGCCTGGCGGGTGCGGCATCCCCCATGGGGGGCTTTCCAAAACGTGGGGCCGGGAGCGCACCGGCTTCCCCGGTGGGAGCGGGGGTGGCAAATATGCCCGGCGCCGGCGCTCCGGCAAGTTGTTGATCTTCGTTGGGGCAGCCTCTCTTATGTCTGCCAGTGCCCTGGGGCCCCGCCGGCCCAGCCGGGTCGCGACACCCGGCGGCGGGTTGGAAGCCGATGCGAGATGGGTGACTCGGGTATGGCCAACGGGGAACCGCTTGACCCGGCCAGCCAGGAATCCGCTACAATAAAGACTGATAATAAAAGGAGGCCGCAATGGAGCCTGTCATACAGACTGCCGGTCTTGGTGGTTTGGGCTTTCCCGAGCTCGTGGTCATTTGCATCGTGGCGGTTCTACTGTTCGGTGGCAAGAAGGTCGGTGAGCTGGGAAAGGGTTTAGGAGAAGGGATCCGCAACTTCAAGACAGCCATGAAGGAAGACGACGAGAAGAAGAAGGATGCGTAGGCTTCACGATCTCCCCCGCAAGTTGGGGCGTGATCGGCTCGGCTTCAGAAGATCCAAATAAGAAAACCCCGCGGTCCCGGATGGGCGCCGCGGGGTTTTGTGTATGACAGCGCAGGGAACCTCTACTTCGCCTTTTTCGGCGGCACGATGGCATCCTTGGCGGCTTTCGCCACGCGGAACTTCACCACCTTTTTAGCCGGAATCTTGATGGATTCACCCGTCGCAGGGTTGCGGCCCTGCCGGGCCTTGCGATCCACGCGTACTAACCGGCCGATGCCCGGCAGCACGAACATGCCGTTCTTCTTGACTTCAGTGATCGCCGTGGATGCCAGAGCGTCTAGCATGCTGCGGGCCACTTTGTTGTTGACCTCGCAGTGTTCCGCCAGCGATTTGACCAGTTGCGTCTGGGTCATTCTCTGATTCGCCATAGTTCTCCTTTTTTGATTCTCCCGTTATCCATCGTGGCGCTTGGCCACTTCCATCGAACAATTTCAACGGCGCATGTTTTCCCGAGCACGCGCCGGAATCGATATCAATCATAAGGGAAGGTCATGGGGATGTAAAGCGATCCGCCGCAAAAAAGGCCGGTTTTC
>JASHSS010000017.1 GCA_030038565.1 Bryobacteraceae bacterium | reverse complement strand
TATCAGGCCAAGAAGTGCCTCGGCTCGTTCGCCGCCGCGCTGGGCGGATTGGACACCCTGGTCTTCGCGGGAGGGATCGGCGAAAACGCGCCGCCGGTCCGCGCGCGGATCTGCGAGGGTCTGGGCTTCCTGGGCATCGAGTTGAGCGAGGAGCGCAACCGACAGACCGCCGCGGTGATTTCCACCGACGCCAGCCGGGTCACGGTGCGGGTGATTCGCACCGATGAAGAGCTGATGATCGCGCGCTCCACCTATCGCCTGCTGGAAGCCGGCCCCCGATGAGCGCTCCAAACACTTCGCGAAGCGGAGACAACGCGCGTGGCCTGTTGGTCCTACGTGAAGCGCGGCGCGGTTGCGGTCTTATGGAACGCGTACTCTTACCGGCCTTCCAGCAGCGCGGCGGTGGGCCGGTGAGGAGCCGGTGTTTCCTGACCAGGTTAGGCACGGGGTACGTCCGATTCTGCCGCGGACCTTGCGGCGCACGCAGGCGACGAGCGTTTCCCGAATCCGCCGGGCTCGGCGGGAAGTTCGCTGGCCGCGGTTCCGCGCCATCGTATTCTCGGGCGCGGCGATTGCCGGCGCACGGAGGGAGCGATAAATTTTACTCCGCCGCGAGCGCGACGCGGGACTGAAGTTGTATCATTACTCTCATGCGCTTTTTGATTTCACTCGTGATGCTGCTGCCGCTTTGCGCCCAACCGCCCCAGGAGGGCCAGAAGAAGGGGCCGCCCCCCATGAAAAACCTCAAGGTCCTAAAGCCCGAAGAGGTTCTGCCCGCTATGCGGTCTTTCACCATCGCGCTGGGGGTAAACTGCAACTTCTGTCATGTGCAGGGTGATCGGGCCAGCGACGCGAATCCCAAGAAGGACATTGCCCGGATGATGATCGCCATGGCGCACGACATCAACTCCAAGTTCCCGGATAGCGCCGGGAAGGTCTATGTGACCTGCTACACCTGCCATCGGGGCAAGACTGAACCGGAAACCGCTCCACCGCCCGCGCAGTAAGGGGCGGTGGGCATTTGCTGTTTCCGGGATGCCCGGATCCGCCGATGCCGTCCGGGTATCCGCCGGCGAGTCACGCCCGGAAGGGGAGCTTGCCTGCACGCCACCGGGTGCTTGTATCGATCTCCCGGACGGAACCCTCGGCATTGGCCTGGGTGCGAAATTGGAATTTGCAAATCCGGCATGCGGCGATGCGGGGTGTGCTGCGCACCACGTAGCCGCCGGCGACCAGGCGGATGGGGCAGTTGCCATCCAGCAGGGTGGGCCAACTCACGGAGATCTCAATCGCCGTGCCGGGCCGCAGACGTTCCGGCGTGGTGAAGGCCGCCCCCTTGCTGCTGATGTCCAGCGTGCAGCCCGAACCCGTGCCGATGATTTTGGTCCCCTCGAGCAGGGTATATCGCATGGCGCGGCGTAGTTTGAAGCGGTTCCTCTCTCTGCGATCCGACTGGTTCATCGCTGGCTTCTCCCTCAGCCCGACGGGTCCAAGGGTGCAAGTTCCACTCCCAATCACAGTATGCGTAGAATCAACGCCATAGGGGACAGGGATGATCTCGTACGTAAAGTCTGTGGACACTTGTCAGGCAGCCCTGCCCACCTCGTGGACACCTTACGTTCACCGCCTACCGCCCTCCGAAGGATCACCCTCAAAACGGATGCTGGAATCCACCCGGTAGATTTTGATTGTGTCATCCAACGGGCGAAGCATTTCCAGAACGATCGCCGCGCCGAGGGTCTGGAGCGAGAGGTGCGAACTGCCTCCACGCTCCACCGGGAATTGACGGGCGCCGAAGGGAGGAACCGGCAGTTCAAAAGCCTGGCTGCAAACGGGCGTGAGATCGCCTCCGCGCGGGCCGCGGCCCGGGACGGAATACAGATTTCCCAGCGAGTAGCAGAGGCGGACCAGCGCTGCCGACGACGAGGTATTGATCAACGACACCACGCCTCCCGGGAGCGTCGAAACATCCGAATCGAACCAGGGATTGCGCTGGGGAAAGGCCACGTCGCGGCGCACGCTGCGCAACCGATCCCCCGAAAGGCATTCACTCGCGGCGCTCACGGCCACCACCGGCGCCAGATCCGGCGGACTCCGTTCCCGCACTTTGACCCAGGCGTCGGCAGTTTCCTCGGGAATTTCCAGCTTGTATCTCCCCTGCTCGTGCGGCGCTAGGCTCACCGTGGCGCCCGGCAAGCCGGCCAGCGCAACCAGTGCGCCGCTGGCCCGGTGGCCCTCGATTTCGACGGTCACCTCGCGCTCGCCGAGATTGTGCAGATCGATTTCCGAGGAGCACGCCGGCCCGTAGGACAGCGCGGGCAAAACGCTCTCGACGGTTCGCCAGTGCCCCTGGCCGGGCGCTTGGGCGAACCCGGCGGGAAGCAGGCCGGCCGCCAGGAAGGCGACACAGGCGGCGCGGGCCTCGAAACCCGTCGCTCGGGATGGAAAAACTCGCGCCACTACTTAAACTTATCGGCGCCCGGCCGAAAAACTTTAGGCTGGCCCTTTGGGGCCTGCGACGGACCCCGCACACCTGTGCCTCCGGTTCACGGATTGACCGGGCCAAGTTGTTCGATCTAAAATAGCTTCCAGACCATCCAGGACCTGTCCGAAGGAAGCAGTGAGCCGTATGAAAGCTACGCGCGTCTCGATACTCTGCGTTTCGCTGGCCGCTGCGATTTGTTTTTTTGCCGCAGCCCAGGACCAGACCAATCCCACTCAGAACTCCAACAAGATCGAAGTCCGAAAACCCAAGGAGACGGTGGCCAAGCCGCTAACCGATAAGCAGAAGAAGAAGCAGGAAGAAAAGCTCAAAAAGGAACTCGAAACTCCCTATCGCAAGTGGCTGAACGAAGACGTCGCCTACATTATCACGGATGAAGAGCGGGCCGCCTTCAAGCGCCTCCAGACCGACGATGAGCGCGAGCAGTTCATCGAAAACTTCTGGCTGCGCCGCGATCCCACACCGGACACGGTCGAAAACGAGTTCAAGGAAGAGCACTACCGCCGGATCGCTTACGCCAACGAGCATTTTGCTTCCGGAATTCCCGGCTGGAAGACGGACCGCGGGCGCATTTACATCACTTTCGGCCCGCCCGACGAAATCGACGCGCACCCCTCCGGCGGCACCTATGAGCGGCCTCCCGAGGAGGGCGGCGGCGAAACCTCCACCTACCCCTTCGAACAGTGGCGCTACCGCTATATCGAAGACATCGGCAATAACATCATTATCGAGTTCGTCGATACCACCATGTCAGGCGAATACCGCATGACTAGCGACCCGTCCGAGAAGGACGCCCTGCTGTACGTGCCCGGCGCCGGCCTGACCCTGATGGAACAGATGGGCCTCTCCGATAAATCGCAGCGGTTTAATAACACCGACGGCACCCACCTGGGGACTCCGTTCGGCGGCCTGCCCGAGAGCATGAACGAGTTCAACCGCATCGAGCAGTTCGCCAAGTTGCAACAGGCCCCCAAAATCAAGTTCACCGACCTGGAGGCGGTGGTCACTTCGCGCATCAGCTACGACACTCTGCCCATGAGCGTGCGCGTGGATTACTTCCCCGTGACGGATGCTTCGGTGCTCACCTACATTACCCTCCAGTTCAATAATAAGGACCTGCAATTCCAGTCCAAGGAAGGCGTGCAGAAGGCAGTCGTCAACATCTATGGACGGGTCACCACCATGACCCGGCGCATGGCCGTGAATCCCTTCGAGGAGACCGTCGAGGTGAACGCCCCGCCCAGCATGTTGCAGGAGTACGCCAAGCAGAAATCCATCTATCAGAAGACCCTTCCGCTGAAACCCGGATTGTACCGCCTGAACATCGTGGCCAAGGATGTGGTGGGCGGCAACATGAACAATTACGAAATGGCCATCACCGTGCCCCAGATGGACTCTGAGAAACTGACCTCCAGCAGCTTGATCCTGGCGGACCTCCTGGAAAACGTGCCTGACCGGAGCATTGGCGCGGGCATGTTCGTGGTCGGGTCCAACAAGGTGCGGCCGCGCGTGGACGAGATCTTCCGGCGCGACGAAAAGCTGGGAATTTATATGAAGGTATACAATTTCGGGAGCGACGAAGCCACCCGCAAACCCTCCGGGCAGGTGGAATACGAGTTGACGCGCGACGGGTCGAACGACCGGATCTTCGATTTTACGGAAGATGTGGCCACCTTGCCGGATGCCTCGACGGCCCAGGTGACCATCGCTAAACTCTATCCGCTCAAAGATTTGGAACCAGGCAAGTATACGCTGCGTCTGAAGATTACCGATCGCAACAGAAAACAGACGCTCACCCCGTCTGCGCAATTTACGGTAACCTAGTAGTTGGCGGAATTGTCCGCCGCTTCGAGAAGCGTCCGGATGTCGAATCGCACGGCGCACATGACGGTAACCGCTCTGGTGATGGGGGCGGCTTGTCTTCTGGTTCCCGGGGCGGCGCGGGCAGCCAACGGCCTGAAGTTGTCGGGCGCCATCGCGGGTACCGTAAGCAACAGCGTGGGTGTGCCGCAAATGGGCGCCACGGTGCTCCTCTACAATCGCCTGGATCGCCTGTTCGGCAGGATCATCACCGACGAGCACGGAACTTTTCAGTTCGCCGGGTTGACGCCGGACAGCTATACGGTGCGCGTCATGCTGCTCACCTTCGTTCCGGCGCTGCGGCGGAATATCATGGTGGAGCCCGGTATGCGCAGCGTGCTCCACGTCAGCCTGAACAGCCTCTTCAGCACCATCCAACTCTCGTATCCGACGATTGAGAATCCCTCGGTGATGACCGACGACTGGAAGTGGATGTTGCGCAGCGCGTCAGTCACCAGGCCGGTGTTGCGGTTCGTCGATCCGGCGGGTTCGCCCGGCGCTTCCCAGGCTACGGAATCGGCGTTCTTCTCGGATACGCGCGGCATTTTCCAGGTTTCCGCGGGTGAAGGCGTGCTGAGCACGGCGGTAGGCAATGAGGCCGATCTGGGCACGGCCTTCGCCATGGCCACTTCGCTTTCCGGGAACGGCTCCCTGCAGGTGAGCGGCAACATGGGATACGGATCGGCCACCGGGACGCCCGCGGCGGCCTTCCGCACCAGTTACAGCCGCAGCATGGCGGGGGGCGACCCGCGGGTTTCTTTTACCATGCAGCAGTTGATGGCCCCGATGCGCTTCGGCGCGGGACCGGGTTCCGGGGAAGGGGTGCCCATGATGCGCACCTTAGCGGTGGGATTCGGCGACCGCACCCAGCTTTCCGACAACCTCTCGGTACAGTACGGCTTCGGCATGGACAGCGTGGAATTCCTACAGCGGGTGAACTACCTGAGTCCCTACGTGCGCATAGCCTACGCCACCGGCGCCAACGGTGAACTCGATATGGCCTACACTGCCGGGAACGCCCGGCCGGATTTGGGGGCTCCCGAGTCGCAGGATGCGGAACTGCAGGGCGACCTGAATTCGCTGGGCTTATTTCCGCGGGTGGCCCTGCGGGACGGACAGTCTACCGTTCAACGCGGCCAGGAATACGAAATCGGCTATAGCCGCAAAGCCGGATCGCGCACCTTCCGTGTCTCGGCTTATCACGAGGTGGTGACCAACGCGGCTCTCACCATGGTGGCGCCGGCCGGGATGTTCTCGGGCGTGGATGTTCTGCCCGATCTGTTCTCCAACACTTCCACCTTCAACGCCGGTAATTTCGGAAGCACCGGCTATAGCGCTTCGGCCACCCAGAATGTGAGCGAGCACGTGAGCGCCACGGTGATCTACGGATCCACCGGCGGGCTAACCGCGGAGAACGGAAGCCTGGCGGGCGACAACGCCAGCCAGTTGCGGGATATGATCCGCGCCAGGAGGAGCCAGACCGCCACTGCGCGGCTGACCACGACGCTGCCCAAGACCGGGACCCACATGATTGCCAGTTACCGGTGGACCGCCGACCACCGCTTTGCCATGCCCGGCAACATCTACAGCACCGAAGAGGTGCAGCCCCAGCCGGGCTTGAACGTGTATATCCGGCAGCCCATTCCCGGACCCTCGGCGCTGCCCTGGCGCATGGAAGCCACCGCCGATCTGCGCAACCTGCTGGCCCAGGGCTATCTTCCCATGGGGGCCGCGGGCGGGCAGCAGGTGCTTCTGGTAGAGACTCCTCGCGGCATCCGCGGCGGCCTCTCTTTCATCTTTTGATTTGCGCCTGGACGCACACCATTCCTTCTCCGAGCGCTACCCTCTCGCCACCCTGGCTTCCATCCTGAAACGCAACCGGTTCGAGGGATCCATTCTGGTGGCCTCGCCGGGCCTCCCGCCCCAGGATGTGGCGCTGCTTCCCGAATTCGTGCGCGCCCTGGTGATTTCGATGGATGGCGCGGAGAGCGTAGATCCGTGGCGTCTCGACGAATATCAGCGGAGTTCCCTCTTCCGCGGCGTCTTGTGCCGCCCGGCGTCCGGCCTGCCGGAAGGCCTGGAAGAACTGGAGCGGCGCCGCCTCACCCTGGATCTGCAGGGCGGCTTGGGGTGGATCCCGCAAATCGCCGAACGCTTCCCGGGGCTGCCGATCGCCATCGTCCACCTGGGAGGTCCGCCGATGGATGGCGCGGCCGGCGAGTGGGAGCGCTGGGCCGCCGCCCTGGAGGCCGCCGCGCGCGCACCGAGGGTCTGCTGTAAATTGAGCGGGCTGGCGGGCCTGGCGCATTCTCAGGCGAGCGCCGGGACAATGGGGCAGCCGCTGCGCCCGTACGTCCAGCATGCTCTCACGGTATTTGGACCCGAGCGCCTGATGTTCGGCAGCGGCTGGCCCGAAGCGCTTCCCGAGCACACCTGGAAGGAAAGCCTGGCCGCGTTTACCCAAGCCATCGGCGCGCGGTCAATGGAGGTGCGCGAGCAACTGCTTGGCGCGACCGCCGGGCGCTTCTACGGCATTTCCCAATGAAAATCCCTCCAGCCGCCCGCACCGCCGCCGCGGCGCTGGCTCTCGTCGCCATCAACGCCTGGCTCACGCTACCGCTGTTCTTCATCGCCTATACCCGCGAGATGGGATCGATCGAGGCCGCTTTCATCGGCCTGGCCCGCTACATCGGCGAACACTTCCGCGATCTGAACTGGTTCCCGCTGTGGTATGGCGGCA
>JASHSS010000192.1 GCA_030038565.1 Bryobacteraceae bacterium | reverse complement strand
GGAAGCGCGAAGCGTTTGTCCGGGGTGGTGAGGCGGCCATTGGGGAGGAGCGCTCCGAGCGATAGGGCGCAGGCAGCGGCATCCACCAGGCCGCTGCCGCAGATGCCGCGCGCGGGGTCGCCGCCAATGACGTGGCAGTCGAGCGCCGTCCCGCGCAGGTGAACGCTGTCGATGGCGCCGGTGCCCGCGCGCATTCCGGCGTAGATGCGGCCGCCTTCGAAGGCCGGGCCGGCGGCTGTGGAGGCGCACAGAATGCCGCCGGCCGAACCAACCACGACTTCGCCGTTGGTGCCGATGTCGAAGAGGGCCTGCGGGTGGGAGTGTTGGTCCAGGCGGCTGGCCACAATCCCGCACACCAGGTCGCTGCCCACGAACCCGCCCAGGCAGGGGAGGAACTCGGCCGGGCCGGGCCATCCCAGTTCCCGGGCGCTGAGGCGGTAGCCGCCCAGGGCCGGGGAGAGGAACGGCGCGCGGGTCATCGGCTCCACGGGGAGGGCGCCGAACAGGTGGTGCATGGCGGTGTTGCCTGCCAACACAACCTCGACCAGGGGCCGGCCGGCGGACATGCGGCTCAGGATTCCCCCAAGCGCTTCGCGGATGAGGCCGGAGAGCGCGCCGGGGTGGCCGAGGTCGTATTGCAGGCGGGTCATCACATCGGCGCCGAAGCGGGCCTGGGGGTTGAGAGCGGTTTCGACAGACAGGACTTCGCCGGTCGAGAGATCGACCAGTTGCACCACCAGGGTGGTGGTGCCGAGATCGATGGCCGCGCCGAGACCGCCACGCGGCTCCACAGGCATCGGGGCGGCGTGGCCGGCATCTCCCGCCAGCACCTGTGGGGACCACTGCTCGATTTCGACCATCACCGGCCCCGTCGAGGAAGCGCCACAGGCGAGCCGCCAGCCGTCCCGGATTTCGCCGTCACTGAGGGCCTTCCGCATGGCCTCGGTGATGGGGACGTCGCCTTCCAGCATCCGCACCTTGCACCCGCCGCAGGCGCCCTCGCCGCCGCAAGGGAATTCCACGCCCGCGGCGAAGAGCAACTCCGCGAGGGATTGGCCCGGGGCCGGGTGGAGGGGGAGCTTCACGGTTGAATCTGGATCACCCGGTCGTCGTAGCTGGGGCCGAAGCGCTGGCCGGGCCGGGCGATGACGAAATCCGATTCCGGCCAGTCGCCATTGACAAGGCGGCCCAGCCAGGCGAGGTCCCCCGCCAGGCGCTCGAAGGCCCAGCCTTTCTCCTGCGCTTCGGCTGCGGCTTCCGCCAGGAAATGGCCATCCGCCTCCAGGCCGCTTTCGATGAAGGCCAGTTTCTGGTAGCCCGAGCGGTATCGGGTCATCTCCTCGTAGAGGTAGCGGCCGTTATCCTCGCCGTAGCGGGCGATCAGGGCTTCCAGGGACTGGTCGAAGCCGGCGGTGTTGTGGGTCAACTGCTGGAGTCCCTGCCCGCGCTCCAGCCAGCCCGTGGAGCGGTAATAGGTGCCGGGGTTGTTCTCGAAGTAAGCCTGATAACATCCGCGGCTGCCCAGGAGCAGCGCGATGCAATCGTGGGCCCGGGGCAGCACCAGGGGAGTATGGCGGGCAGTGACGCCGGCCAGTCCGTTGCCGCACAGGCCGTAACCGAGCAGGATCGCGTGGTAGAGGGCGGGAGGGGTGCGGTCCACCACTTCCTGGATTTTAGCGGCCATGGCCTGGCCGCCCAGATCGTGCAGGCCCTTGGGAAGGAACTCGATATCCACCTGGTGCGGCGAATGCGCGCAGGCGTGGCACATTTCCCGGAACAGGACTTCGCAACTGATCAGCTTGAGGCGCATCGGGCGCGCACCAGGGCGCGAGTGAAATCGG
The DNA here is from genome assembly GCA_030038565.1 of Bryobacteraceae bacterium. GTDB lineage: Bacteria > Acidobacteriota > Terriglobia > Bryobacterales > Bryobacteraceae > JOPF133. The sequence goes on along the minus strand of JASHSS010000192.1, from coordinate 11,687 downwards.
GGGTGGTGCCGCAGCAGCCGCCGATGAAGCCGGCGCCGGCCTCCACCAGGGCGGACCAGTGGGCGGCGAAAGCCTCGGGGGCAACGTCGTAATGAGCCGTGCTCCCCACCATCCGCGGCAGCCCGGCATTGGGCTTGATCCAGATGGGGAGGGCACAGGCGGCGCGGAAACGCCGGCAGAGCGGGATGGCCTGTTCGATGCCGATGCCGCAGTTGGCGCCGATGGCGTCGGCGCCGGCTTCGAGCATGGCGGCAGCGGCGGCTTCGGGGGTGGCCCCGGTCATGGTGCGGTCGCGGTTGCGGCCGGAATCGAAGGCGAAGGAGACGATCACCGGCAGCCCTGTGGAGCGGGCGGCGGCCACCGCGAGGCGCGCCTCCACCGGATCGCTCACCGTTTCGATGAGCAGGGCATCGGCCCCGCCGGCTTCGAGCGCCGCGGCTTGGGCGGCGAAGGCGGCTTGCGCGGCGTCGGGTTCGATTTCACCGGCCGAGAGCAGCTTGCCGAGTGGTCCGATGGAGGCGAAGACGAGCACCTGCCCGGACGTCGACGCGGCCGCAGCGCGTTTCGATATAGCCACTCCGGCGCGATTGATGGCAGCCAGATCGCCGTCCATGGCGATGGAGTTGGCGCGGAAGGTGTTGGTGAGCAGCACCTGGCAGCCCGCCTCCACGTAGGCACGCGCCACCGCTTCCACGCGCTCCGGGTGAGCCAGGTTCCAGAGGTCGGGCGGCGTGCCGGGGGGAAGGCCCTGCTTCTGGAGTTCGGTTCCCCAGGCGCCGTCCGAGACCAGCGGGCCGTGCGCGAGCCATTGGCTGAGGGTGGTCATCAGGCGGCTGACCTCACTGCATCACTAGTTTGCGGGCCAGGGTGACTGCGGCGCCGGCGCTTTCACCGTAACCATCCGCGCCGATGGATTGCGCGTACTGCTCGGTGACGGGCGCGCCCCCGACCATGATCTTGACCTTGTCGCGGATTCCGGCGGCGCGGAACGCGTCGATGGTGGTTTTCATGGAGGTCATGGTCACCGTAAGGAGGGCGGAGAGGGCCACCAGTTGGGCGTTCCGCGCGGCGGCGGTTTCCACGAAGCGCTCGGGGGCCACGTCGGCGCCCAGATCGATCACCTCGAAGCCGCCGCCTTCGAGCATGGCCGCCACCAGGTTTTTGCCGATGTCATGCAGGTCGCCCTTGACGGTGCCGATGACCACGCGGGCGGAGGGCGCGGCGCCGGCGGCGGCCAGCAGCGGGCGGATGATCTCCATCGAGGCCTTCATGGCGCGCGCCGAGAGGAGCATCTCGGGCACGAAGTACTCTTCGCAATCGAAGCGCCGGCCGACCTCATCCATGGCGGGCATGAGGCAGTTGATGACGGCCATAGGGGTCACCGCGGCGGCAATCGCGTTGCGGGTCGCGTTGGCCGCGGTCTTCCAGTCGCCATCGATGACGGCCTGGCGCAGAGTTTCCAGATCAGACATGCGAGACTCCGTTGAATTCCTGAATCGCGTCGAGCATGGCGACGATGTTGGCGACCGGCGTTCCGGCCTGCAGGTTATGAATGGCGTTGAAGACGAAGCCGCCGCCGGGGGCGAAGATCTCCGCGCGGCGGAGCACCTCTTCGCGCACCTCGCCGGGAGTGCCGAAGGGCAGGGTTTTCTGGGTGTCCACGGCGCCGCCCCAGAAGACCAGCCGCCCCCCGTACTTGCGCTTGAGGGCGGCCGGGTCCATGCCGGTGGCCGAGCATTGTACGGGGTTGAGAACATCGAATCCGGCTTCGATGAAGCTCTCGAGGAACCGCTCCACGCTGCCGCAGGAGTGTTTGAAACATTTCCAGGAGGTGTTGGCGTGGACCCAGGCATTGATGCGCTTGTAGTAGGGCAGCCACAATTCGCGGAAGGTGGCAACCGAGCAGAAGGCCGACGTCTGGGTGCCGAAATCGGCGCCGCAGAGGTACAGGCAGTCGATGGCGCCGGAGAGGTCCTGGGGGCCGGCCTGAAGGCGGGCGTGAATCCGGGCCAGATTCTGGATGCCGATTTCGCACTGGCGCTCGAAGACGCTGTGGATATAGGAGCGGCGGGTGCGCGTCGAAATGTACCATTCTTCGACGTCGCGGATGCCGCGCGGATACTTCAGGGAAGTGCCGGGCACCAGGGCGATATCGCCGAAGGAGGTGCCGCCAAAGCCCGCGGCCACACCGTAGCCCGAGGCGTGCGCGGCGGCGACCGAGCGCTCGATGTGGTCGAGGTCCTCCGCCGCAAGAGGCCCAAACTCTTCCAGGTTATCGGCGGGGTCCAGGCGGTCTTCGTGGATCTCGGGCTGCCGCACGATGGCGTCGAAGAAAGCAGAGCCGAGGGGCATGCGGCCGCTGGCCGGCGCGGACAGATCGCCCTGGGGGTAGAGCAGCAGATCGCCCTCCGGCGTGGTGGTGGTGCGGAAACCGGCGGGCACCAGCACCTCCAGGCCGCGGAAGTTCCACTCCTTCCAGCCGGCGGTGGGGAAGCCGAACTTGTTTTTGCGGGGGAAGACGCCCGTGACGTCGATGCCCATGGCCGCGCGCAGGTCGTCCTCCACCAGGCCGAGCATCTGGCCCGGCTCGTGGACCTTCACCGGTTGCCGTGGAAGCCCATAGTAATCGCGTAGGGCCGCCACCGCGGAAACGTGCATTCCGGTGACGGTGGTGCTTCCGAAATCCACCGGAACGCGGTCCGGCTCGCGGTGTGCCAGGGCTGTACGCAACCTGTCCCGCGAAGATACGCCGCTGGCGCTCAACACGCAATTTATAGCATGAATGCGGGGGAAGGCGCGGGGAGGCCAGGAGTAAGGTCCACTCACCGCGCTGGCAAGGCCCGCTCACCGCGCAGGCGCGGCCAAAACTCCTCCCCGCCTCCGTGCGCCGCCCATCCTGCGCCAGGTGAACGGGGCGGGCGCCTCACCAGGCAGCTTCAGCCCGGCAACTCGCCCGACAACCTTCAAACGCGCCAGGTGAACCGGGCGGCCACGGCGCCCCGCAGTCGCCCAGCGGACGATCGGTTCCCGGCTGCTGCCGGGAGCGCTTGCCCTTATTTCCCGATGCAAAACGTCGAGAATATCCGGTTGAGAATGTCGTCGGCGGTGGTGGCTCCGGTGATCGCGTCGATGGGTTGAAGGGCGCCGTAGAGATCCACCAGCAGCATCTCGTGAGGCGTGGCGCCGCGGGCCGCGGCGAGCGCCTTTTCCAGGCACGCGGCGGATTCCTTGAGCAGGGTTTCGTGCCGCAGGCTGGTGATGAAGCCGGTCTCCTGCTGGAACGCGCCGGGCGGAGCCACCGATTCCAGAATGGCTTTCCGCAGCCCGTCGATGCCTTCCCCGGTGAGCGCCGAAACCGCCAGCGCGCCCGGTGGAAAGCACCCGCCCAGGTCGCACTTGTTGGCGGCCAGCAGGCAGTGGCCCTGCGAGCGCGCGCGCTCGACCAGGGCCTCCTCTTCGGTATCCGGCGGCCGGGAAGCGTCGGTCACCACCAGGGTGACATCGGCATCGGCCACGGCCTGCCAGGTGCGTTGGATGCCCAGCGACTCCACCAAATCGCCGCTCTGGCGGATTCCCGCCGTGTCGTAGAGCGTCACCGGGATGCCGCCGATGGCCGCGGTTTCGGAAACCAGGTCGCGGGTAGTGCCGGGAATATCCGTCACGATGGCGCGGTCGCGCTCCAGCAGGCGGTTGAAGAGGCTGCTTTTGCCGACGTTCGGACGGCCCACGATGGCCAGCGTCAGGCCGCCGCGCACCAGCGCGCCGTATTCGAAACTGGCGGCCAGGCGGGACACCCCGGCAATCAGCGGCTCCAGCCGGCGCTCGATCTCCCCCAGCGGCGCCACGCTGATATCGTCCTCGGCGAAATCGATGCCCGCCTCCAGCAGCGCGATCAGCTCCAGAAGTTGCTCTTTGAGTGGGGCGATGCGCCGGGATACCGAGCCGCCGGCCTGCTGGGCAGCGACGCGGGCTTGGTATAAGGTGGTGGCGTCGATCAGGTCGCGGACGGCCTCGGCCTGCGGCAGGTCGAGCCGCCCGTGCAGAAATGCGCGCAGGGTGAATTCGCCCGGCTCGGCCAGGCGCGCGCCGGCTTCGATCGAGCGCTCCAACGCGTGGCGCAGGATCACCGGCGAGCCGTGGCAGGAAATCTCCACCACGTCCTCAGCCGTGTAAGAGCGGGGTGCGGGGAAGAACGTAGCCACCACCTGGTCGAGCGCCGCGCCGTCACGCCCCCGCAATTCCGCCAGGTGGGCTCCCCAGGCGCGCCAATCGACCGGCGAAAGCAGCGTCCCGGCGATTTCGCGGGCCCGTGCCCCGGAGAGGCGGATCACGCCCAGCCCCCCGCGTCCCGGAGGCGTGGAAAGCGCCGCGATGGTGTCTTTGAGCAAGCTCGATGGCCAGGCGCGCTGCCTGTGCCGGCAGCCCTACCGCCGTGCGCCGCGTGAGCGGGGTGGCGGACCTCCGCGGCGTGGCGGCGGCGCTGAACCTCGCGGAGGCTCGGGCAGACTGGCCATTCCCGCCGGATAAACCACCACCTGCCGGCCCGGACCCGATCCGGCGCTTTCGCTGCGCACGGCCGGCTCGTTGCGCAACGCCAGGTGAATCACCCGGCGCTCGCGGCTGTTCATGGGATTAAAGCGGAAAGGCACTCCCGTGCGCTTGACTTTCTCCGCCGCCGTGACGGCGCTCAGGCGCAATTCTTCGATCCGCAGCAGGCGGTAATCGTTGGCGTCGAACGAGACCCGCGAATGATCGTCGGAGTGCATCCGCAACATCTCCATGGTCACGTGCTCCATCGCCAGCAGCAGCTCGGCGCGGTTCGAGAGCAGCAGGTCCACGTCCTGTCCGGAAAACTTCACCACCACGTCGGGGGTTTCGAAGTCATCCTCCCCAGGATCCACATCCTGGATCGAATAATTCACCTGAAAGCCGCCGTTGCCCAGCGTGGTTCGCAGGAAGGTGTCGATTTGGGGACCGATCGAAGAAGCGGAGTATTTGCGCTGTGTCACTGGCTCTATTTCCTGCCGTTCCTTTTCTTGGGGGGCTCCACCGAGCGGGCCGCCTCAATCGCCGCCTGGGTATGATTGAAGAACCATTGCTGGCCCACACCCACCAGATTGCTGGTCAAGTAGTATAGCACCAGCCCGCTCGATAGGTTATAGAACATGAACCCGAAAATCAGCGGCATGAACATCATCATCTTCTGCTGGTTGGGATCCACGTTCCCCTGCGGCGTCATTTTCTGCATGTAGTATTGCGTGGCGATCATGACCAGTGGAAGGATGTGAATCGCCAGGTGTTCCGGCTGCGAAAGGTCCGTCACCCACAGCCAGCTTGCTCCGCGCATCTCCACCGAAACCGTGAAGACCTTGTAGAACGCGTAGAAGAAGGGGATCTGGATGAGCATCGGAAAGCAGCCGCCCATCGGGTTCACGCCGTACTTCTTGTACAGGTCCATGACCTCCTGCTGCTGCTGGCCCTTGCGCGGATCGGTCATCTTCAGCCCGCGGTACTTTTCGTTGATCGCGTCCACCTGCGGCTTGAGCGCCTGCATCTTGCGCATCGACTTCATGTTGGACAGCTTCAGCGGGAACAGCGCCAGGTTGATGGCGATGGTGATGAGTACGATCGACCATCCGAAGTTGTGCATGAACGCCGAATTGAACCAGTTCACCAGCAGGAACAGCGGCTTCGCCAGAATCGAGAACCAGCCGAAATCCACCATCTGGGTAAGCTTCGGGTTGATGCTGCTCAGCAGGTTCAGATCCTTCGGGCCGACGAACAGCTCGAAGTGGTTGCCCGCGTCGCCGACTTCGCCCACCGCCCCGCCGGGGAACGGAACGGCCTTTTCTTCAAGCGCCGTGCGCACCGTATCGGCGAAGGTGACCACTTCCAGGTTTCCGGCATTCGGCGGCGGCAAAACCACGGCCGCGAAGTAAGCGTCGGCCATGCCGGCGAAGGAGAAGTTGCCCGTGGCGGTCACCGGACCGTTCTTGGCGGCGCGGGCGTTGGATTCCAGGAGCTTGTTGTCGGTAACGTCGAAATGTACGGTCCGCTCGCTGATCGCCGCGGTGGGCACCGTGAGATCGCCAAAGCCGCCTCGCCATTCAATCAGGTGAGGCAGGGGTTTGCCGTCCAGGCTGGCTTCCGTCGAGATCTGCGCCAGGTAACTGTTCTTCAGAAACCGGAAAACTTTACGCACACTGGTGTGGCCGTCGGAAAAGGCGTAGGTGACGCCCAGCCCGTCCGGGTCCACAGTCTGTGTGTAATAGGCCCAGTTGACCTTGGTGGAGGGCTGCGGGCCGGGGAAGTACAGCGAAAAGGGGAATTCCAGGCCCGCTGCGGTGTTGACCAGGTCCAGGGTTTTTCCATCGTTTCCGGTGTATTTCTTGAGCAGCCAGCTCCGCACCGTGGCGCCCTGGTTGCTGAACACCACGCGGAACAGCTTGGTGTCCACGACGAAGGGCGGCTCCTCGTGCTCCCGTGTAGCGCCGGGGACGGCCGCCGGAGCCGCCGCCTCGCCGGATTCGGTCGCGGGAGTCTCGGGCGCCGCAGCACCGGGGGCCGCTGCCGCCGGCGTACCGGCCGGAGTCGTCAGGGCCCCCGGCGCGGCCGCAGCCTTCTTGGCCCCGGGAGGCGCCGGGGTCTTCATAAAGTAGGGGGTTACGAACATCACCGCCCCCATCAGGAGGAACGCCAGCAGGAGGCGCATCTCCATCGACATGTCTTTGGGCGGTTGCCCTGGGCTCTTACCGCCGTTTACAGACTCGGCCATTCAGTCAATCCATTCGCGAAACATCGGTTCGCGTAATCCGGGCGTTACCGTACGGGATCGAAACCGCCGGCATGAAAGGGATGGCAGCGCGCCACGCGGCGCACGCCCATCCACACCCCCCGCACCACGCCATGGCGCGCGACCGCTTCGCGCATGTAATCCGAACACGTGGGGTAAAAGCGGCACGCCGAGGGCAACAGTGGGGACAGGCACAATTTGTATACGCGCAGCGCCAGCATTATGATCCGTTGCAGCGGCTGAAGAGGCGCTCCACTTCCCGTTCGATCTCCGCCAGGGGAGCCTCCAATGCCTTGCGCCGTGGATTGATGACGATGGACCAATGCGGATTCAGCCGATCCAGACGGCCGCGTACGGCCTCGCGGACACGCCGCTTAATTCGGTTGCGCGCCACGGCTTTACCCAGGGCGCGGGGTAAAGTGAAACCAATGTGCGGACCATCCGGCTGTGGTTCGCGCACACAAAATGCGGCAAAGAGCGGACCACTGAAACGGCTACCGTGGTCGTACACTCTTCGGAAATCTTTGGATCGCAGCAGGCGGACACGTTTCGGAAAACCTGAGATGCATCTACCTCTCGGCGCTGACCGTGAGTTTCTTGCGCCCGCGCGCGCGCCGGCGAGCCAACACCGCCCGCCCGTTTTTGGTTTCCATGCGGGAGCGGAAACCGTGGGTTTTAGCGCGGTGGCGATTATTCGGTTGAAAGGTGCGTTTCGGCATGACTATTCAATTCTCTAGTATAGTCGAAGCCGGGCCTGCGCGTCTCGGGGGGTAGTCTGCTATTTCTGTGTGGCTCCTGGTGGCGGCCTCGGGAGGAAGGGCCGCCAGAGAATCACGCCTCGGCCCCTGCTTTGATGGAGCGCCCCATCTGGTGCTCAACATCGCGATGGGCAAACGCGACCAGGCCACCACCGACGTGTTCATCGAAGGCTTGCGCCACGCTACCGCTGATTGCGTTTTTCAAGTTACGAGCGATGGATTCGCACCCTACCGTTCCGCAGTTACGACAACGCTGCCGGATCGCTGCGACTTCGCCCAACTCATCAAGGTGTATCGTGTCCCGACTGGCGGTGAGCATCGGTATAGCCCGCCCGAAGTTTCCAGCGTGGAGGAAGTCCCAGTTATGGGGCGTCCCGATCCGATGCGCATCTGCACTTCGATTGTGGAGCGCTTCAACCTTTCCATCAGAATGAGCGTGCGGCGCTTCACGCGGCTGACGAACGCCTTCAGTAAGAAGTGGGAAAATCACTGGCCTGCCGTTTCACTCTGGTTTGGCTTTTACAATTTCTGCCGCGTTCACAAGTCCCTGCGCATCAAGCCCGCCATGGCTGCCGGAATCACGGGAACACGTTTGGAGCGTTCGGGAATTGCTGGAGGCTGCGTAAAGAGCAGGTGTATCCCCTACATCCGTAGCAATTAACACCTAGTTATCTGAATAGAAGGCGCTTGCATCCGCTTCCTCGGTAGAATAGTATTGGATTCACGTTATGGCGCTGGAAAGAGAGCTACAAGCGTTTCGCAAGAACCTCCCAAAACTGATTGCCGACAGCAGCGAAGGGAAATACGCGCTCGTCCATGGGGATGATCTGGTAGACGTGTTTGGTACCTACGAGGATGCCATTAAAGAGGGGTATGCAAAGTTTGGTCTCGACCCTTTCCTCGTCAAACAAATTCAGGCAATAGAGCAAATCCAATTCATTTCCCGCTTGTTACAGCCGTGCCATACTTCACACGTCAGGTAGCCCAAAACGGCGGACTGGTCGTCGCAGCAATCGTGGGCGTTAGCCTGGGTAGGCGCATCGCCCTGGGAAACGCCAACCAGCCGATACCGGACGCAATACCAATCCAGGGACTTGTGGACACCGGCGCTAGTTGTACCTGCCTTGACCCTTCCGTCATCCGGAGACTGGGTATTTCTCCGACCGGTAGCGTTCCGGTAAACACGCCAACAACCGGGAATCAGCCGGCCAACGTTGATCAGTATGACGTGAGTATTGCAATTCCCGGCCCTCCCAACGCAGCCCTCCTGATACACCACACAATTGCAGTCGTGGAGAGTATATTGGCTCCTCAAGGATACGATGCCCTCATCGGCAGAGATATACTCGGCGGCTGCCTATTGACCTACGATGGGAAAACCGGCCTGTTCTCCCTCGCATATTGAGAATTTTGGAAATTTCTCAGCCACACAGAAATAGCAGACTACCCTCGGGGGGTCGTTGGGGGTAGTTTACGTTCGGCCCCGGCTGCACGGCCTTGTACAATAAAGTCTATGGCTACCACCACGCTGTTGACGTGGGAGCAATTTGAGCAGTTGCCCGACGACCCCGGCAAGCGCGAGCTGATGAATGGAGAGTTGATCCACTTGCCTCCCGCCAATCACCACCACAACGAGGCCTCGCATCGCATCCTCTTCGAATTACTCGCCTCCCTAAGGGAAGCTCATTCGCGAGGGGAAGCCCTCCAGTTAGGTGCCGCACGGATTGAAAAGGGGTATCGGTTGGATCACCGCACCTGGCTGCAGCCGGATGTGAGCGTCACGCATGCCGGACAGCCCGTCGGGGTTTACATGGAGGGTTCCCCCGCCATCGCCATCGAAATCGTCTCCCCCGCGAACACGCCCCGGGCCCTGGCCATTAAAACGAAACTCTACTTTGAGTTCGGCGCCCTGGAAGTATGGCACTTCTACCCTGAGGAAGGCCACGCCGTGGTGCACGTGGCTGGCGCAGAACCGGTGACGGTCCGCGATTACCTCACCACGCCCCTCTTCCCGGGCCTCCGCTTAGACATTCCGCAGATCCTCCGCGGCTGACTATTTCCGCGCCGTCGCCAGCGTGCTGTGGTGGCGGCTCCACAGCAGGTAAATCACCATCCCGATCACCAGCCACAGGAAGAAGCGCAGCCAGGTCAGAATCGGCAGCCCGGCCATCAGCAGGACGCAGAAAATCAGGCTCAGCACCGGTGCGGAGATCCCCAGCGGCGCGCGGAAGCCGCGCCGGCGCTCCGGCTCGCGGTAGCGCAGGATAATCACCCCCGCCGACACCAGCACAAAGGCAAACAGCGTCCCGATGTTCGAAAGATCGGCCAGCGTTCCAATGTCCAGGATGCCGGCCGGAATGCCCACCACGAAGCCCGCAATCCAGGTCGCCACCGAGGGCGTGCGGAAGCGCGGATGCACCCTGCCGAACAGCCGCGGCAGCAAACCGTCGCGCGACATCGCGAACCACACCCGCGCCTGCCCCAGTTGAAACACCAGCAGCGACGAGATCATCCCCATCATGGCGCCGAAGAGCACCGCCAGGCGCGTCCAGTGCAGGGTCAGCGAATGCGTGGAGGCGCCCAGCCTCTTCATGGCGTTGACCACCGGGGCCGGGTCGTCGATCAGCCCGCGCCACGGGGTGATCCCGGTGAGCACCACGGCCACCGCAATGTATAGCACGGTGCAGACGATCAGGGTGGCGATGATCCCGATGGGCAGATCGCGCTGCGGGTCGCGGGCTTCCTCGGCGGCCGTCGAAACCGAATCGAACCCGATGTAAGTGAAGAAGATGATCGAGCCGCCGGTAAGCACCCCCGGCCAACCCTCCGGCACGAACGGATGATAGTTGGAAGGGTGAATGTACTGAATGCCCACCACCACGAATGCCAGGATGGCGGCGATCTTCAGCAGCACCATGACATTATTGGTCTCGGCGGATTCCTGAATGCCGCGCACCAGCACGATGGTCAGCAGCATCACCACCAGAAAGGCCGGTATGTTGAAGCCGGCGTGCCAGCCGGCGTTATAAATGGTCGCGCCCTTGAGGTCGGTCATGCCGCCGGGCAGATAGGCGGGCGAAATCCAACGCGGGTCGGGATGCCAGCCAAACCAGTCGAACAGGTCTACCAGGTGAGCCGCGAACCCCACGCTGACGGCCATGTTACTGACGGCGTACTCCAGGATCAGGTCCCAGCCGATGATCCAGGCGATCAGTTCGCCCATGGTCGCGTAAGTGTAGGTGTAAGCGCTGCCCGCGATGGGGATCATGGAGGCCAGTTCGGCGTAGCACAGGCCCGTGAACGCGCACACGATGGCCACCAGCACCAGCGAAACGGCGATGGCCGGCCCGGCCCCGGGCCGCCCCAGGGTGGCGGCGTGGCGCACCAGGTAGTCGGCCAGAGGCGCGTTCAGGATGGACGAGGTATCGAACTTCTGGCCCGCGATCGCGGTGCCGATCACCGTAAATATGCCGCTGCCGATGACCGCGCCGATCCCCAGCGAAGTCAGGCTCCACGGACCCAGCGTGCGCTTGAGCTTACGGTCCGGCTCCTCGGCGTCGGCGATCAACAGGTCGATGCTTTTCTTCCGGAATAGGCTCAAGGCGCGCTCCCGCGGGGTCTTGGTGGGAATTACGGCCGGAACTACCTCTTCCGCTGTCCCTGCGCTTGGTGACGGATCTTTTTCTTCTGCGAGCCGCGCGCCACGCCGGCGGCGCGTTTGGCCTTGGGAGCGGCTTTCTTGCGGGCGGCGCGCTTCAGCTTCTTGCGTTCCACTTTGTCGGTAACGTTCTTCGTGTTCATCAGCTTCTTTTCAGTCCTGCGTACTTTTCGATGAGTTTCTTCAGCCCGAAACGAGGGAAGTTCACTGTGATCTTAGCATCATCGCCCTCGCCTTCGCGGCGCACCACCGTTCCGGTGCCGTACTTGGGGTGTTCCACCGTCATTCCGGCGCGCGCTCCCCGCCGCACCGGCGGCGCCGCCGCGGGCAGCGGCTTGGAGGGCGGAGGTGCGGCGGCGGGAGGCTGAGGATGGGGCGGGGCCAGCGCGCCCGGGCGCGCCTTGGGGTCGAACGGGCGGCCGCGTTCTCCGAAGAACTGCGAAATGTTCTCCAGCGAATCGTAGGTTTTGCCGGTGAA
>JASHSS010000191.1 GCA_030038565.1 Bryobacteraceae bacterium | reverse complement strand
ACCAGTTCAATGTAGGCACCGGCGCCGGGCACAGCGTGATGGAGATGGTTCGCGCGGTGGAAGAAGTCACTGGACGGAAGGTTCCTTATACCATCGGTCCCCGCCGCCAGGGCGATCCGCCGGAACTGGTGGCGGCTTCCGAAAAACTGCGCACGAGGCTCGGTTGGACTCCCCGATACGCCGATCTCCAAAGCATTGTCGAGCACGCCTGGCGTTTCGCCTGTAAATCGCGCCCCTAGAAAAGTTCTATCGCAGGACCGGCTTCAGAATCGCCATCCCGATCCGCCCGTGCACATTCTCATCCGGCCGGGCCACGTCACCCCCGCCGAACCAGACCCGGATCTGCGGATTCGCAGAGCCTTCGACGATCACGCTCGGATCGCACAACACCTTCGAATCCCACCCTTGCACGCCGCTGAATACCGCGGGCAGCTTCTTCCAATGGACGCCATCGGTGGAGCGCGCCAGGCCCAGGCGCCGGCTCTCGCCCGCATCCCGACCGGTGTAGAGCATCCAGTAAAAGCGCCCGTATTCCCACACCGCCGGTTCGCCCAGGCCATTTTCGTCGAAGGCCCCGGCGCCGCCCAATTCCAGGATCGGATTGGCCCTCAGTTTCTCCCAATGCACGCCGTCGGCGGAACGCGCCACGCCCAGGCGCTGGCGGCGGGCGCGATCCTGCCCCAGGTAATACATATAAAAATACCCGCTCACCCGGATCACGTAAGGATCGGCCACTCCGCGCTCGTCCCAACTTTCGAAGGGTCCGGCGTCCAGAACCGGCCGCGGCTGCTTGAGTTCCGCCCCCACCAGGACGAACCGGTCTTTTTGCGGAACGGGCTGCTCCTTCCCGATGCCCGACGTCCACAAACCGATACGCGGAAATCCGCGCGGCCCCGCGACATACCAGTACCAGAGCTGGCCCTCGAAAATGAGCGCCGTCCCGTTGGCGGCGATGTAATCCCCTTCCCAGCCCCGCCCGTCCGGCTGTAGTATGGTTCCGTGCTTGCGCCAGAAAACGCCATCCGCCGAGGTCGCCATCCCGGTGCGCCAGGTGTGTCCGTCGAAACCGGAATAGAGCATGTTGCGGCCGTCGATCATGGCGGGGGCCAGCGCGTCATGCGAGTCCCACCCATCGCCCGGCGACAGCACCGGGTCGGGGAGCGCCTCCCATTCGAAACTCAGTCCCGGATCGCCGCCCGATAGCACCGGCAGGTGGAACGCTGCATAATGCCCGCAACCCGCCAACCACAGGGCTGCCGCAGCCAGGGCAACCCGCCCGGTCATTGCAGCGGCACCCGCAACCGCAGCCCCGCGCCGCGCCCCGGCCGCGATTCCAGCACCAGGTCCGCATTCAAGGAACGCGCCCGGCGCTTCAAGCTGGCCGGCCCCAGCCGCAGCAACTCCAACTCCTCGAGCGTATAGGTCCCGGCAAAGGGAAAGCCGTGGCCGTTGTCTTCGACGGCGATTTCGAGCCCCCGGTCGGCCTTTTCCATGCTCACCGCCACGCGCGACGCGCCCGCGTGCTTTTGCACGTTGTGCAGCGCCTCGCGCAGCATCTGCAGTACTTCACTGGTCATTTCCTGGGGCAGCCCAACCGGCGAAGCCGAACCCACAAAGGTAACCGGAATGCCGCTCTCTTTCTGAAAGGCTTCCGCCGCGCGCCGCGCCATCGCCACCAGATTGGCGCCGTCCACATCCACCGGCCGCATGCTGTGCAGGAATAGCCGCAGATCGCGGATCTGGGTATTGGCCAAGCCTTGCAATTGCTTCAAATCCTCCATCCCGGCCTGAAAATTGCGGTCCAGCAGCTTGCGCAGAATCTCGAGGCGCATTTGCATGCTGATGAAGCTCTGAAGCGGGCCGTCGTGGAAATCCGAGGCAATCCGCACGCGCTCCGCATCGCAAGCCCTTTCCACCGCGTGCTTTCCCTCCTCCAGCTCGGTCTCCAGCGTGCGCAGGCGGCGGAGAAGCCGTTCTTTGCTCACCGAGAAACCGAAAGCCAAGACACCGGCGACCAGCACCGTCCGCTCCAGAATCCGGGCGGAGGGATTCGGCAAAACGCCGCAAAAAACCACGCTGATGCCGGTGATCACGGCGACCTCAACCGGGGAGTAAAACACCAGGCCCTCGGTGATCAGGAACAGAAAGAATACCGCCGACATCCATTCGAGGCGTTCGGTGGAGAAACTCGCCAGTACCAGAAAGTACACCGCGTCGGCAAACAGGATCAGAAGCCCGGCCATCCGCGACGGCTCCTTCAGATAGACCGCCAAAGCGAGCGCGTATACCAGAAACAGGGCCATCGCGCCGCGCAGCACGCCCGGGGCGTCCGCAACCGCCAGAAACACCGCCGCCAAAGCCGCCGCCGCCAACACGGCGCGGGACCTCGCTATGTAAGGCCGCCAGGCGAAATCGGGAGGAAATGCCAAATCGTCACTTCCTGTACAAGAAGAGCGTGTGGCTGCGGCCCTCCCCGTCGTCGGGTATGCTTTCGACTTTGTCCGGGGTCCAGCTTCGGAACTCGAAATCGTGGGCCACCACGCGCGCGCCCTTCTTCAATTGCTTATCGAGCATAGGCTGCACCTTGCCGTCGATCGCCGCCGGCAGCAGGTAGACAGTAACCAGATCGGCGGAACTGTAGTTTTGCTTTAGGAGGTCGCCATTAATAATGTGCGCATTCTTCTCAAGCCCCAGTTTCTGGATCCTGGCCAGGCTTACCCTCACCAGGTCCCGATCCAGTTCCACGCCCACCGCGTCGGCATGAAACCGCTGGGCCGCCATGATCACAATCCGGCCGTCTCCCGACCCCAGGTCGAAAACCTTCTCCCCCGCCTTCAGTCCGCCCAGTTCGAGCATCCTCTCCACGATGGTTTCCGGTGTGGGATAGTAGGGCGCCAGCTTCTCGCCATCCCCGCTTTGGGCCCACGCCGGCAGGCCCCAGAGACAGATCGACAGCGCCAGTTTCCACATACGGTTCCTCCCCGGGCCGGACCCAATTACTGTACCATTACGCACGGTTTCGACGCCAATTCTCCGCCGCGGCCGCCTTTGGCAGTTACACCCAAACCCTCTCCAGCGGTTCGCCCCTCTTGCATAGCTCGCAGGCAGCCCCGTGCACGTAATAGCTGGCCTCCAGTTTGGCCAGGTAGTAGAAGGGCAGCGAGCCGAAATGCAGCGTATCCGGGGTTGGCTGGTAGATGATCACCGCCAGCCCCACCACCTTCGCCCCCGCCGCATCCAGCATCGCCTTCAACGCCGTCAGTTTGTTGCCGCTCCGCAGAATGTCGTCCACCAGCAGCACCGGTTCGCCCGGTTGCGGCTCGACGAATTGCCGGAACCGCATCGGCTGGTCATCGCGCTCCCTCTCGGCCCAATAGACCTGCCTGGCGCGGATCGCCTCGCAGACCCCGTAGGCCACCGGCAAACCGGCCGTAGCCGGCACCACGATGGATAGCTCCGGAATGATCGCGCGGATCTCCGAATTGGCTCGCAGCAGCCGGCTCAGCCCCACCGACAGCACGCGTTGATTCTGGTACCGCCGCAGGGCCAGGGGCACTTGCAGGTATTCGTTTGAGTGCATCCCCTTGGGGTATTCAAAGTGGCCGTCGCGCAGGGCCCCGGTGTCGCGCAACAGGGCGACTACCTCTTCTTGCGTGGGAATCAGGTGCATCGGTCAGGTCCCTTCAGTTGGCCCCATGGCCCGTCAGGACCCGGGGTATGGTTCGCAGCAGAATTTTCCAGTCCAGCGCCAGCGACCAATTATCAATGTACTGCATATCCATCTTCATCCAGGTCTCGAAATCCACCTTATCGCGGCCCGAAACCGCCCAGATGCAAGTCAGGCCCGGCCGCATCCGCAGGCGCCGCCGCTGCCACCGCTGGTAGTGCTCCACCTCGCTCGGCACCGCCGGCCGTGGCCCCACCAGCGACATATCGCCCCGCAGCACGTTCCACAACTGCGGCCACTCGTCGATCGAAAACTTCCGCAGGTAACGGCCCAGGGGCGTGAGGCGCGGGTCGTCCGGAATCTTGAAGGCCGTCTCACGGATATTCAGGTGGGCCAGGGCAGGTTTCATCTCTTCGGCGTTTTCGCACATCGAGCGGAATTTATAGAACAGGAACCTGCGTCCGTTCAGACCGCAGCGCACCTGCCGGAAAATGGCCGGGCCGGGCGAGGTCAGACGGATCAGCGCCGCCACGACGGCCATCCAGGGAGCCAGCACGAGCAGACCCGCCGCGGCAATCGCAATATCGATGGAGCGCTTGATCCACAGGCGGATTTCATCGTACGGCGCTGCTGAAAAGGTCAGCAGCGGCGTGCTCCCCAGGCGATCCAGCGAGACGGTGCTATTCACGTGGGGGAAGAAATCCACCGCCACGCGGGTTCGCACCCCCTCTTCATCGCACAGCAAAAAGACCTCTTCCAGGTCCGCCAGGCTCTGTGTGCCCACCGCGAAGACGATCTCATCCACCACCTGCCGCTGAAGGATGGCCGACAATTCCGCCACCGGCCGTACCGGATAGATCGCCTTCAAGGCGATCTCGGACGGGACCTGCGGGCTGCGCTCCTCGCTCAGAAACCCGCCCAGCCTCACCCCATAGTCCACGGATCGTTCCAACGCCGCGGCCAACCGGATGGCCCGCTCCCCGGTGCCCACCACCATCACGTGAATCGGGGCCGCGAATTCGCGCCGGATGATCCCCGCCAACCGTCCCGCCACCAGGCGGAACAGCAGCAGCAGAATCCAGGTGTAAACCGCAAACATCAACAGGAAAAAGCGGCTCAGGTCCATCCGCAGGGAGTATTCGAACAGCACCAGGCAGATCCCGCCATAAGCGCACTGCCGGAAGGAATCCCGTAAGATGATGCGGGGGTGGCCGGAATCCAGTCTGTCGTAGATCCCCAGCCACAATCCAATGACTACCCATGCGACCAGGGCAAAGCCCAGGATCAGAGCCACTTGCGGCGCGGTCAGGTAGAATTCGAACCTCCAATGCAGGGGGGCGCGCGTGCGATAGGCCAACTGGAACGCCACGCTGGCCATGGCAATGTCCGATAGGGCGAACAAAACACGAGCTTTACGCTGGCGGGCGAACATCCGGCTTCAGCATAACACGGGGCTTTGCCGAAGCTGTTTGGTCCAGCGCCCTAAAGGTTTTCCGCAAACTGACGATGATTCCCTTGTAATGACTCAAAGCAAAGAGCGGGCAGCCTGGCGCCGCCGTTCTATACATTCGCGCATTCCGGCTTACGGTTGTCGAATCCCACCCATTCATCTTCAGTTGGCCTCAATACCGATTCCGCACCTGATTGACCCGCCTTCCGGCGCCAGGCCGTCCGCTCCAGATCGACTTTTCCAGATTCCCTCCTATAAAGTTCTTTGGCCGCGCTGCCGATAAACAAGACATGAAGATTGCTTCTCCTTCGGCGGCTCTGCTGGCGGGTTGGCTGGCCTGGGCCTGCTGCGCCACTGCTCAGAGCACCGGTCCGGCCGCCACTCCGACCAGCTTGAGTTTCAGTTATACCGTGAACAGCACCACCTTCCCCACACCTGCCACGGTCAAGGTCACCGTGCCGACGGCTTTGGCCGGCCTGACGCTCCAGGTGACCCAGACCGCGTATTGGCTTGCCGTCACGCCGGAGACGGGCACCGCGCCCCTCACCCTTACCGTGACCGTCAACCCTACCGGGCTATCCCCAGGCCCCTATCCCGCTGAAATCTATGTGGACACCCAATCCCCGCCCACCGGCCACCCCGCAACCATCGCCGTGAGCCTGACCGTACTGAACGCGCCGGCCCAGT
The DNA here is from genome assembly GCA_030038565.1 of Bryobacteraceae bacterium. Lineage (GTDB taxonomy): Bacteria > Acidobacteriota > Terriglobia > Bryobacterales > Bryobacteraceae > JOPF133. The sequence continues at coordinate 16,451 of JASHSS010000191.1, read as the reverse complement.
TGTCGGTGATCTCGCCCCAATACCCGAACCAGGAGTCGATCACCATGGTATTCAACTACACCACGGGGGCGGGCAACATTCTCGTCCCGGTGCCCAACACACAGGTCACCTCGGGAAACTGCTACGCCACCGAAATGGAACTCGATGTGTCTTCGACCGGCGGCATCATCCCGTTCACCGTGACTGCGGCCAATGTCAAGAGTACCGGGACATCGGGAGGCACCGGCACGACCGCCGTGTGGACACGGGTGAGGGTACCGGGCCAGGGCCAGTTGGCGACAACCAGCACCAGTGGTGTGGCCAACACAGGATCCTACGCGCCGTTTTGCGTGAGCGGCGATTTGCCTACCGTCGAGACTCTCAACCCCGGAACATACAATGGGCAGGTCACCATTGCCCCCACCAGTTCGGTCAACGGCTCCGCTACCGTGGCCCTGGTAAATCTGACCGTCGCCGCCGGCTTTCCAAAGCTCCAGGCGCCGCCGGTTACTAATCCTGATGGTTCTGTGCCTTGCAACCAGGGCCCCCCTTTGTTCCCGAATTGCATCGTGGCGAATCCGGCGGTGAATCCGGTGTTCACCATTTATGGCGATAATTTCTTCAATACCACGGTGGTAAGTCTCATACCACCGGGCGTCACTACACCCATCAGCGGCGTGACGACCACAATCCTGAGCCGCCAGGTATTGCAGGCGACCGTGCCCCTGGCGTATTTCGCCACGACGAATATGTGCCAGCCCTCCTGCACGTATCCGGTCATATGGGCGGTGAATGTGAGCAATCCACAGACGACCAGCAACCCACAGCCACAGGTGGTCGCCGTTCCCGGCGGCCTGCAGGTGCTCGATCCGACTCAGCCGCTCATCAACCAGGTGGTCAACGCGGCCAGTTATCTGCCGACATCGACTTTTACTGGAACGCCGGCCAGTAACAACCCGGATCTTCCTTTGTTGGGTCCCACCGTAGCGCCGCGGGAGATTATCTCCATTTTCGGAGCGAATTTCGGACCCTCCGGAGTATTTACGGCCCAGACCACGCCTTGTCAGGGTGAGACCGGCGTCCAATGTTATCCGGATCAGTACACGACGACGGCGACCGCCGGCGCTACCACCTGGACGGCGGCGGTCACTTTCAGCTTCACTGCTCCCGAATTTTCGGGCGGCTCGCCGATTGCACAAAGCTTTGCAGCTCCGATCATCATGTACTCGGGGAACCAGATCAACGCGATCGTCCCGTACGAGGTGGCAAACCTGCTGTTGACCTCCGGCACCAGTACCAGCGCCACCATACAGCTGAGCGTTTCAAATTCCGCCGGCTTCACCGCTACTACAGCGCCCTACCAGGTGACCGTGATGCAGGAAGATCCGGGAATTTTTACCCTGGCCTCCGCAGGGCAGGGGCAAGCCGCCGTATTGAACCAGGATTATTCGATCAACGGAGCCAAGAATCAGGCCGCGCGGGGGTCGACCATCCAGATTTACGCCACGGGGATGGGGGAATTGAAACTTGCCGCGACCCAATTAAACCCGAATCCGTTACCGGACGCGGACGGCACGGTGGCGATTGCGGCCGTCCCCTTGAGCGACCAGACGGTGGTCGTCGAGTTCGGCGGTGTGGCCGGCGTGGGCAGCGTGCCAGGCGTGGTCACCTATGCCGGAACGTCCGAAGGCTCGATCGACGGGCTGGTACAAATCAACGCCATAGTACCGCCCAATGCCCCAACCGGAACGGCGGTGCCGCTCACAGTGAGCATCGGCTCACCAAGCGCCTCCCATATCACCCAAACGGGAGCGACCATCGGGGTGAAATAGGTTCAGGAACATGCCATAGGCGCCATGAATTTTCGCGGCCCGCCACGCTATTGGGGAAATTTCTGCCGCACCAGTGCCAGGGCCTCCTCCGTGGTGTGGACGATCCCCTCGAGTTGGGCGTCCTCGGCCCAGGTCAGCATCACGGAATACTGCGGTCCGGGAGGATATCCCGCGGCCAGCAGATCGGTTCCCGTCAGCAGGCGCGCGGGGCGCAGGTGCTCCTCCGGCTGCGCGGCGCGCTTGCGGCGCACCAGTTCGTAGGTTTCGAGATCCCGGCGGCTGCCCAGGCAATCCAGCCGGTGCAGTTCCAGGTGTTCGTCAAACTTGGGGAGACGCAGAAAACGTTTCAGTGTGCTTTCTTTCATGCGCGGCACGTCTTTGAATCTCATGTGGTTGGCCACCAGGGCTTCCACCTGCTCGATCTCGTCACGCGAAAACCGCAGCCGTGTCATTATATCGTGGGCCATTTTCATTCCTGTTTCGACGTGCCCATCGAAGCGGATGCGTTCGGCTACGCGGAACGTGGGCGGCTTACCCACATCATGTAACAGCGCACCCAGCGCCAGCGTCGCGGTCGGACGCTCCAGGTTGTCCAGCAGCAGCAGGGTGTGCACCCAGACATCCCCTTCGGGATGGAATTCGGGGGGCTGCGCCACGCCTTTCATGGCTGCCACCTCGGGAAGCAACCGGGCCAGCAAGCCGGTCGAGTCGAGCAACTCGAACCCGCGCCGCGCGCCACCCTCGGTAAGAATCCGGACCAGTTCGTGGCGAATCCGCTCGGCCGAGACCTTAGTTATCAAGCTGTGGTTGCGCCGGATGGCCTCGAAAGTAGCACTTTCGATCTGGAATCCCAGCCGGGCCGCAAAGCGCACGGCTCGAAGCAGCCGCAGATGATCCTCGCGGAATCGCGCGTCGGGGTCGCCGATGGCCCGCACCAGGCGGTTTTCCAGATCCGCGCGCCCCCCCACCAGGTCCAACACCGCGCCGCCCTCCGGGTCCATCAGCAGACCGTTTATGGTGAAGTCGCGGCGCAGCACGTCCTGGCGCGGGTCGCTTTCAAATTGCACCGCGTCCGGGCGGCGGCCATCGCTATAATCCAAGTCGCGCCGGAAGGTGGCCACCTCTACCTGGGCGCCGGCTTCGCGCACCAGCACCACTCCGAAATGCGCGCCCACCTGGCCCGACCGCGGGAAAAACCCCATGATCCGGTCTGGTCCGGCATCCGTGGCCACATCGAAATCCTTGGGAGCAATCCCCAGCAGCAGGTCACGCACACAACCGCCCACCAGGAATGCCTGGTGGCCAGCGCCACGCAACTCCGACACGATCCGTTTCGCCAGCGCCCCCGCTTCCATCCCCGCGGCCGCCTCCCTACCCATGCTAATATGCACGCGCCCCGTAGACGCCGGATGGCCCGCCCCGCGCCACGACCCTCAGGGCCAAGTGCCGGGCGCGCCGTCCCGCCCGCCGCTTTGCGGGACGGGCGTTTTGGGCCCGGCTCCGGGGTGATCGAACAGCGCGGCGCGCCCCCGGCGTTCCCCAGACCCTTCGAATACCTGGGGATGGGTGTCGGCACGGCTTCCGATAGCCACCACCCCTGGGGACAAACTTTACGGGCTGTCATCCCGATGCGCTGGCAGCCCGGCAACCGTTCCAAGCCCATCGCTGTCCAATCCCCATGCCCGCGCCGCCAGGCCGCCCGCGATACAATTGCCAGATAATGAAAGCCCCCATCGCCCTACTTGCTATCGCCATTTCCGCGCCCACGTTTGCCGCCGACTACCAACTCAAAGCCTCGCCCAGCACCGTGGTCTGGGGATACTACTGGGCTGGCGCGAAACCCGTGCTGCGAATCCAGTCCGGCGACACTGTGTCCATCCAGACGCTGACCACGTCCAGCCCAACCTCGCTGGCTCGAGCGGGGGTCAAGGATGCCGACATCCAGCAGGAGCTCAAAGACATCCACGCCAACGTCAAGCGTGAGTTGGGCGGGCACATCCTGACCGGCCCGGTGTACGTCGAGGGCGCCGAGCCGGGCGACACGCTGGAGGTACGCATCCAAAAAATCCAGCTCTCCATTCCCTACGCCTCGAATGGCTTCAGCCCGCAGCGCGGGGTCCTGCCAGCGACCGATTTCGAGCGCGGCCGCACCAAGATCATCCCCCTCGATATGAAGCGCAACGTGGCCCAATTCGCCGACCATATCGAAATCCCGCTGCACCCGTTTTTCGGGAGCATGGGGGTGGCGCCGCCGGGTGAAGACAAGGCGAATAGCGGACCTCCGGGCGCGTTTGCCGGCAATATCGACAACAAGGACCTGGTGGCGGGCACCACGCTGTTCATTCCGGTTTTCGCTCCCGGCGCTCTGTTCTTCGTAGGCGACGGCCACGCCGGGCAAGGCAATGGGGAAGTGGACATCACCGCCATGGAGACTTCGCTCGTGGGCACCTTCCAGTTCATCGTCCGCAAGGACCTGCACCTGAAAGGGCCGCGCGGCGAAACTCCCACCCACTGGATTGCCATGGGGCTTGATCCGGACCTGAACCAGGCCACCGTTTTAGCCGTGCGCGACGCCATCGACTTCCTGGTGAACGAAAAACACCTCTCGCGAGAGGACGCCTACGCGCTCTGCAGCGTGGCGGTGGATTTCAATATCACCCAGGCGGTGGATGGCACCAAGGGCGTGCACGGGATGATCCCCAAGAGCATTTTCAAATAAGGCCGGCTACCAGGGCCGTTCGCCCTGCCAGTTGCCGGGCGGGTTGTACTCGCAGACGACCACCTGCCGGCGGCCTCCGCGGGCCACCGCGCAGCCCACTTCGCGGGTACTCGACCAGACCAGCTGGGTATAGTGGCCGCACTTGCTTTTGCAGAGGTTGGTGCGGTAGTTGTAGTCGGCGGCTTCCGAGGCCCAGGCGGCCACCACTTCCAGCGGAGTGGCTTCAGCGCCCCGGGCTTCAAACAGGTTTTCGCCATACGGCGGATGGGAGCGGTGCTCAAAACGTCCGCTTGCCAGCAGGTGGTCCGCCCATTTCTGGGCTACAGCCGCCAGCTTGCGCGACCACGCGAGCGGCGGCACCGGTATCTCGGCGCGGACCGCGTTGTGCGCCGCCAGCATTTCCGTCTCGAGCGAACCGGCCGAGGACAGCGGGGCCGCAATCGCGATCAGGATGGCGGCGATCGGATTGGGGATACCGGCCAAATGCCTCCCTGCTCCCATTATGTCTTCTCCCGCCGACCCGTAGTCTGACGCCTGACGCGCCATGGGCCCTGCCTCACCACCGCAGCCTGGCGCCTGACGCGTTGGGGGCCCTGCCTCGTCACTTTAGTCTGACGCCCGACGCGCTATGGGCGCCTGGCGCATCGCTGCGGCGACGGCTGGAGTCGGCCCAAGAACAGCCGGGAGGCAGCAGCGGGATTACGGTTCCTTTTTGCTGGGATCGCCCGGAATCGGCACATCCGGCGTTTCGGCGTTGAAGTTAAGGGGTATGTCGATAAGGGCCGCCCGCTCGCCGGTCTCATCGTGCACCCGGATCCGGTAGTGGCGCGGGGGGGCATCGAAAACGGCATTGCCTTGCGCCGCCTCGGCCGGCCTTACCGCCCGCAGATACCCGATCCACTCCGGCACGCCGTCGCCTTCGCTCATTTCCGGATACACCTTTCCGTTATCGTCTTCCACCTGGAAGGCGCCCACATTGGCGGTGTCGGCGCCGCCGTTGGCGACGCTGATTTTCACCAGGAAAAAGCGGCTCTGGGGGATCCGCGCCGTGGGGCCATCGCCAATCTGGGTCAGATACTCGGTCTCGATCACAGTGTAGGTGAGGCTCCCCAGCAGGACCTTCTCCCCCATCGGGTACGTGCGCACCGGAAAGGTCGTAGCCTGCTGCCTGCAGCCTGCCCACAGCAAAGCCACGGCAACCAGCGGCACGGTGGCCGGCGAATGCGAAAGGCGCATGGTCAGAGACCATTGTCCAACAGCTTTCCGCAATCGGCAATCGGCACGGGATCTGGGGGGATCTGGCAACTCCCGGGATCTGGCCACGGTGGGCCTGCGGCGCGATCTACGCGGTGGCCTGAGCCCGGTTGCCAACCGCCGAAAGCGGGGCGCCGGATGCGACGCCTAGTGAGGCTGGCGCTCCTGGAGCATGCGCTCGAACTTCTTGCGCTGCTCCTCGTTGAGTAATTGTTCCACGCGCGCCTTGCTGTCGCTGAGCACGGTGCGGTAATACACCCAGAAGTCGTTCAAAATGGATTGGATCTGCTCGGATTGCGCGGGGGTCAAATCCAGTTCCTTTTGAAGGCGCTCGAAGTAGATGGTCTTCCCGGCAGCCGTATCAAAGGCGGGTTGATGCAACAGGTTGTGAACCCCCAGGTTCATGGCTACCGCGCCGGCAGCCGCCCCACTCAGGAAGACCAGCGCCAAAGTCACCGCACAGGCCAGTTTGGGATTCCACGATGGGGGAGCGGCCTTGAGCATCAAATCACTGCTGCTCATACGCAGTCAACGTTACCAGCATGTTATCTTGTGCAGGCCTCGAATCGAAGCGGGGCGAATTCTGTTCGGCCATCACGGTTTCCGGCGATGGACCGGTGGGATAGGAGGTCTCGCGGGTCACCAGGTAGCTTCCGAGAACAGCCAACATCACCAGCGAGGCGAACACCAGACGCCGCCCGAACACGAAATCCAGACTGAACAGGCTGGCAAATGAAGGCCTCACCGCCTGTGCTTCCACCTGCCGGACCACTCCAGCGTAGAAGCCCGGCGACGGTTGCCACTCCTCTTCCTCCCGCAGCGAGCCGAACAGTTGCGAGACTTCCCGCATCTCATTCAGCTCCTCGCGGCAATCTTCACAAGCGCTCAGATGAGCCTCGAACTGCCTTTGATCCGCCGGCTCCAGCGTGCCGGCCAGATACTCCTCGAGGTTCTCCATCACAACCGCATGCATATGTTCTTCCCTTACAAAAGTAAAATACTACGCCCGAACCAGCCCCGTACGGGTCTTTTGCCAAAACGGCCCGCCCGCTTCCAGGGAACCCTATATTTACGAAACCACTGACCTTACCGGCCCCAACCGGGCGCTCTTAACCGACCACCAGGCCGGGAGCGCGATCCAGACGTTGGGCCGCCTTTACCAATTTCTGCCGGGCACGGAACAGCTTCACTTTGATGGTGTTCTCGTTCATCCCCGTCTTGGCCGCCAATTCTTCCACCGAATAGCCTTCCACCTCTTTGAGCATCAGCAGGGAGCGCTCTTCGTCGGAAACCCGCGTGAGCAGCTTCAAAACGTAATCCCGGCTGGCGAGCGAGGCATCGGCGGGCGCCTGCCGGTCGATATTGGGCTCGGTATTTTCCACCCGCCGCACTTCGTCCTCGCTCAGGTCGCTTTCATAGACCAGTTTGCGGACCTTGCGCTTGCGCAGGTAATCGAAACACTCGTTAACCGTGATTTTGTAGATCCAGGTGATCAGCGAACTTCGAAAGTCGAAGCTCTTCAAGGAGAGGTAAACCTTCGCAAACACTTGCTGTGCAATATCTTCGACATCATTCCGCTGCCGCACGATGCCATGGATAATGGAGAACACCTTGGACTGGTAACGTTCCACAATCTCGCGGAACGCGGCTTCCTCGCCAGCCTGAGCCCTTCGAACCAGGGCCCCTTCCGGGGTGTTTTCGTAGTCCACTCTAGATTTCGCCGCAAGCTTGCTGCCGAACCCCGGGAGTGGCCACGTGCCGGTCAGTGTTCCCATACACCGCTTCCGACGCACCCAGCCGGAATCGGGTTTCAGCACAAAACTGCATCTGCTTGAACGATAACACGGGGTTGGACCGGAAAATCTCGCGACCGGGAGGGCCTTTGCTCATCTAAACACGTTAGGGTGGTGAATGCGACTCCGGTTGTATACTGGGGGTGCGCACTCTACGTCACCAGTCAGGAGTTAAAATCAGCATGGTCCAGTTAACGGAAAAAGCGGTCGGCAAGGTAAAAGAGATTATGAACAGCCAGGAACCGGCGCCCGCCGGCCTGCGGATTGCCGTGGTAGGGGGAGGGTGTTCCGGCTTCAGCTATTCGATGGCCTTCGAAAACCAGCCGAACATGCTCGATAAGACCTACAATTACAATGGTTTAAAGGTATTCATCGACCAGGCGAGCCTGCTCTACCTCGACGGCGCCGAAGTGGATTACGTGGAAACCCTGGAGGGTTCCGGCTTCAAGTTTAATAATCCTCAAGTGAAGTCTACCTGCGGCTGCGGCAGTTCGTTCCAAGTGTAGTTGCGGCACGAATGGCAGCGGATTTTGAGATCCGCTGCCTTGTGTTTCCCTCGGACGGCGTTCGAGCGCCGTGACCGGCCCATTTCCCCGTTTTCTATTCTCGCCCGTCATCACTGTCCAGGTAGCGACTGCGTGGGCTCCGCAGAGCAACCCCTCCTTGCCATGCATTGGAGTTACAGTGGTGGGGGCCGGAATTGTCCGGCTCCCGGAACGACCCATGCAGCGGCGCAGTTTTCTTTTGGGATCCGGGCTGGCGGTGGTGTCCGCGGCAGCCCAGAATCCGCCACCTCGCCAGGAAGCGGTGGAAAGCGCAACTCCCGCGGAGGAGCCGGCCCTGGTTCTCAGCCAGGTCGGTTTTTTGCCCCAATCCAGGAAGACGGTAACCTACCGGCTGGCTTCCGGGGAGGCTCCGCCCGAGACGTTCACCGTGCGCGATATCGGCGGCCCTCCCAAGCCATTCTCGATCACCAGGCCTCTCGCGCAGGCTCCGGGCGACGTTCCCAATTGCCTGGCGGGCGATTTCACCGATCTAGACCGCGAGGGCTACTACCAGATCACGGCCGGCGACGAACGCTGCGCGCCCTTCTTCATCCGCCCGGACGCCTGGCGCCGCACTCTGCCGAAGGCCGTCAGCTACCATCACGCGCAACGCTGCGGCATGGCGGTGCCCAACATCCATCCGGCCTGTCACCTGGACGACGCGCGCCGCCGCGATACCGGCGAACACATCGACGTGACCGGCGGATGGCACGATGCCGGCGACCTTCGCAAATGGATGGACGCCACCATGATGGCGGGTTTCGGCCTGCTGCGGCTGGCGCGCCACCTGGGGGACCGCTGGGACCTGGCCGGTTCCGGCCTTCCCGTCCTGCTCGACGAGATGCGCTGGGGAAACCGCTATTTCCTGAAGATGCAGGACAAAGATGGCCGCGTCTGGGCGGATACGGCGGGAGGCGTGAACGGAGATAACAGCGACAATCACTGGACCGATAACCAGGCCGGCACGGCTGACGACCGTTACATCAATCCCGCCAAGCCGGCCATGGTCCAGTCGATGTTCGCGGCGCTCCAGGCCATGGTGGCCCAAGCCTTCACGGCGAGCGACCCGGACTACGCGCAAGCCTGTCTGGCCGCCGGCCTGCGCTGCTGGGAAGCCACGGAAGATCCTTCCACGACGCGTGACCTGAGTTGGCGGGTGCTGGCCGCGGTCGAACTCCACCGCGCCACGCGGCACGCCCAATATGCGGCCGACGCCGCCAGGTCAGGCCAGGCACTGGCGGCATTGCAGATTACCGGCCCTCTCGGCTCGCAGAAGAAGGTGCGCGGCTTCTGGGAAACCGGCGGTCCGCGCTCGGCGCCCTACTGGGACCCGGTTTATTCGGCGCTGCCACCCATGGCCCTGTTGGAACTTGCCGCGGCGCTGCCATCCCACCAGGAAGCCTCGCGCTGGCGCGACGCGGTACGTCTCTATCTGGATGAATATGTGGCGCCCATGAGCGCCCGCTCGGCCTATGGGATTATGCCGCTGGGCGTGTTTCTGGGTTCGCCCACGGCGGAGGTGTATCGCCCGATCGAAGGCGAATTGACGTACCGCTATTTCATGCCCACGCGCCAGCGATCCTGGTGGCTCGGCACCACCTCGCACCTGGAATCGCACGCGGCTCTGTTGGGCGCCGCTGCCAGGGCGTTCCACAAACCCGAGTACCGCGATTTGGCCTTTCGCCAGATGGAATGGGTGATGGGGCACAACCCCTTCGGCGCCTGCCTGATGACCGGCGAAGGATGGCGCAATTCGGTCCCCTACTCGCGTTTTGCCGGCCCGCTCGCCGGCGGCATCGTCAACGGCATTGCGGGCAACGCCCAGGACGCCCCGATTCTTCAGATGGAATACGGCAACGACTGGCGCACCGGCGAATACTGGACGCCGCATAATGCCTTCTATCTTTGGGCGTTATCGCAGTTGGAAGAGGCCTGAAAGGGGGATCTCCCCGCGACATCTTTGCGCGGGCCGCGGGGACAGCCCGTGGTGGGGCGCAGGGCTCGGGCGCAGTGGAATAAGCTTGCGCTTCCGGCTGAGCCGCCGCCTGCCACGGACGCAGGTTCACTCCGCCACCTTATACTGCCGCAGCAACTCGACCGCGCGCGGTTCTCCGGCCGCCTCGGCGCGGCGAGCGTGGCGCCAGGCGGCTGGGTAATCTTCGCGCATGGCGTAGATTTCGGCCAACGAACAGTGGGCCTCGGCCAAGCCGTCATCCAGGCGCACGGCCTCCAGCAGGAGACCCAGGGCTTCCTCCTGCCGGCCCTCCATGCGGCAGAACTGCGCGAGGTGGTAATACGGGCGCGGGTTCGAGGGGTCGCGAGCGATCCAGGCGCGCTGCTCGTCCATCTGTTTGCGGGTTTCGTGATCCAGCGCGAAACCGATCACTTCCTTGCGCCAGAAGCTCATCCGCGGACCCGCGCGCCCACCAGCAGGATGCGCACATCCATCACGTTGGTGTTGGTCGGCCCGGTCTTCACCAGGTCGCCCAGGGCTTCGAAGTAATGATAGGAATCGTTGGCCGCGAGGAAGCGGGGGGCCTCAGGATTGCGGACCAGCGTGGCGCCGTCGGCGATAGCCCCGGCGGCGTCGGTGGGGCCATCGGTGCCGTCCGTGCCGGCGCTGAACACCACCACTTCCGGGAGGCCGGCGATATCGATAGCGGCGGCCAGCGCGAATTCCTGGTTGCGCCCGCCCAAGCCGGGGCCCTTGATGGTGACGGTGGTCTCCCCGCCGGTGATGATGCAGGCGGGCGGCTTCACCGGCCTTCGCGCTCGCACCACCTCGCGGGCGATGGCGGCGTGCATGCGGGCCACCTCGCGGGTCTCGCCCTGAATCTCGCTGGCCAGCACCAGGGTGTGGTAGCCCAGCGCGCGGGCGCAACGGGAGGCCGCATCCAGCGCCAGGCGGTTGCTGCCCACGACGGTGTTGCGGACGCGGCGAAACAGGGGGTTGCCGGGCTTGGGAGTTTCGGGGATCTCCCCGCGCAGACCGGCGGCGATGCGTTCGCGAACCGCAGCGGGCACGTCGTCCGAAATGCCGTAGTGCTCGAAGATCCCCGCCACCCGCGCAAAGGTGGAGGCGTCCGGCGCCGTCGGTCCCGAGCCGATCACGTCCAGATCGTCGCCGATCACGTCGGACAGCAGCAGCGCTTCCACCGTGGCGGGCGCGGCCAGGCGCGCCAGTTGCCCGCCCTTGATGGCCGAGATGTGCTTGCGGACGGTATTGATCTCGTGGATATTCGCGCCGCAATCGAGCAGCAGCCGGGTAACCGCCTGTTTCTCCTCCAGCGTAATGGACGCGGCCGGCAGCGGCAGCAGCGCCGACCCGCCGCCGGAGATCAGGCACACCACCAGATCCTCTTTCCCCGCGCGAGCCGCCAGTGCGGCAATCCGCCGGGAGCCGTCCACGCCGCGGGCGTCCGGGACCGGGTGCCCGCACTCGTTCAGTTCGATGCGCCGCAGTTTGGCCAGGTGGCCGTATTTCACGTTGACCAGGCCGGCTGTGATGCGGCGGCCCAACACGCGCTCGGCGGCCGGCGCCATGGATGCCCCCGCCTTGCCCGCACCGACCACGTAGATGTCGCGAAAGGGGGTGAGATCGCGGCGGGCGAGGTGGCCGGCCACGGCTTCGGCGGGATCGGCCGCCTCCAGGGCCGCGCGGAAAATCGCGAGCGCGTGTTTGCGTAATCGCGGGGCTGCAGCCCTCATGCGAACACCGCATGCCGCAGAATCGCCGCCACGGTTACCTCCGGATCGTCGCTTTCGATGGCCACGTGAACGTCGGCCAGAAGGTAATGCTCGCGCCGGGAATCGAACAGGGCGGCAAGCAGGACCGGGTCGCGCGCCAGCGGCCGGTCGGCATTCTGAGCCACGCGCCGCTCGACCACCGGCAAGGGGCAGTCCAGCCAGATGCTGATGCCATTGGGCTCCAGAATCCGCCGGTTGGCGGGGTCGGCGAAAGCGCCGCCGCCTAGAGCCAGGACGGCCGGACGGCCGCGTTCGATCCATTGCACGTGTTGCCGGATGATGGCGCTTTCGATGCGCCGGAATTCGGTCTCGCCGCGTTGGGCGAAGATCTCCGCGATGGTCGAGGCCTCGGCGCGCTCGATCTCCTGGTCGGTGTCGAAAAAATTCCAGCCCAGGCGATGCGCCAGGTGGCGGCCCACGGTGGTTTTCCCGGCGCCCATAAAGCCCACCACGTAGAGTCCCGGAGTGCGCTTCAGCTTGAGGTTCATGGGGTTTCGCTCATCTCCGCCATGCGGGCTTCCACCAAGCCAGGCAACAGGCGCCGGAGGGCTACCATCAGCCAGCCGGACCATGGGGCCATCACCGTGCGGGCATCCCGCTCCACGCCTCGCCGGATGGCCCGCGCGCATTCCTCCGCAGTGATGGCGAAGCGCCGCGCGCGCACCACCAGGGGAGGCGCCGCGCCGGCCAGAACATTTTTCTGAAAGCCAGTAGTCACGTAACCGGGGCACACCAGCATGGCGTGCACGCCCGAGCCGCGCAATTCCATGCGCAGGCCTTCGGTGAGCGAACCCACGGCGAATTTGGTGGAGCTGTACAGGGTCATCCAGGGCAGCGTGACCTTGCCGCCGATCGATCCCACGTTCACGATCGTGCCGCTGCGCCGCGCGCGCATGTGCGGGACGGCCACCTGCAGCATCCCCAGGAGCGCGAAATAGTTCAGTTCCATCATCCGGCGTGTCTGTTCCATGGGCGCCGCCCAGGAAGGCCCATAGACCCCCACGCCGGCGTTGTTGATGAGGATGTCCACGGCGCCGAAGCGTTCGATGGTACGCGCCATCACCAGGTGGCGGATGGCTTCGTCGGTAAGATCACCGGGAGTGATGAGGGCGGAATCGCCGCCGGCGCGGGCGAGGCCCCCGGCGGATCGCGCGGTGAGCGAAAGCCGCGCTCCCAGGCGCGCGAACTCCGCCGCGCAAGCCGCGCCGATGCCCTCGGAAGCCCCGGTAATCAATACCACTTTGCCGTCGATCTTCATGCCCGCTGTTCGCCGCCCCTCATGGTACCGTAACCGCGCTGGAAAACGCAGCCCGGCGAACCCGCGGCGCCGTGGCGAGGCGCGAGCCGCCTGCGGACGGGAACCGGCGCGGCGGGGTGGGGGCGCCGCAGCGAGGCGTCAGCCCCTGCGGACCGGGAACCGGCGCGGCGGGGTGGGGGGTTGTGCTGCCCGTCTATCCCGCGGCTCTGCGTGTGGCCACCTTTCCGCTGAGAGCCCGCCGGCCCCAGCGATCTTCCCGAACCGGCTGTGGCGTGCGGGGCTCGTCCGTGCGGCGCCTTCCGATTGTGACGTGGCGAACCCGTCCCGCCGGGCGGGAGCCGCCCCGGCGCGCGGCGGGGGAGCGCGGCGAGCGTGGGGAGCGCGGATAAGGATGGACGCGCGCCGGGCGGATGCGGTATCAATGGGAAAATGCATTTCAGAATCATGATGTCCCGCCACTCGGCGTTTTACACTCCGCTCCTCACCTGTGTTGCGGCCCTTCGCGAGGAGGGCCATGAAGTCACCTACGGCGTTCTTGGACGGGGGCAGCGCGGCTACGCCATCCTACGCGATGGCCAGGCGGACATCCTGCAGTCCGCCGTTTCCTCCAACTGGCCGCCGCGGGAGCAGGGCATCGAACCCTTGCCCGTGCACTTCGCCCAGATCAACCAGCGCGACGGCTTTTTCATTGTGGGCCGCGGGCCGGAACCCGAATTTCGCTGGCAGAACCTGGAGGGGAAGACCTTGCTTGCCGACCACGGACTCCAGCCCCTGCTGATGCTGAAATACGCCTTGCACCATAACGGTGTGGATTGGAACCGGATCAAACTGGTGAATGCCGGTACGCGTGACCAGATGGAGGAGGCCTACCGCACGGGCGTCGCGGATTACGCGCACTTCCAAGCCCCCATCATGGGCGGTGAACTGGTAGTCCCGATCGGAGCATCGGTGCCGCCGGTGGCGTTCAGCAGCCTGTGCTGCGCGCGGGAGTACCAGAAAACCGCGGCCTACGGCAGATTCCTGGAAACGTATGCGCGGACGCGGGAATGGAGCCGCACGGCGCCCGCCGGGGAGATCGCGGCTAAGGAATCCTCCTTTTTCCCCGATATCCCCACCGCGTTGCTCACCCGTGCGATCGCGCGGTACCAGAGCCTGGGCTGTTGGGAAGGGGGCACGGAGATCACACGCGATCTCTACGAGCAAGCCCTCAGCGTGTTCCAATCCGCCGGCGCGATTGCCTGGCGCCATCGCTACGAAGAGGTGGTGGGATAGCCGCCGGCCCGGCCTGTCCGCTACTGCACTTTGGCCTGGCGTGTCACCGGGGGTTCGGCGCCGGCATGCACGGCTCTCAGCCGGCGATGGGTGACTTTGGCGGCATCCACCAGCTCGCGGTACGGCTGGTCGGTCATGTCCACGAAGCCGATGTTGTAGTTCTCTCCATCGAAACGGCCGGTGGAAGGCTCATCGATCCACTGGAACCAGTGGGTCCCGATAATCGACGGATCGGCGGCGGCATTCTCCACGTAATAGCGGTAGGCCACGGCGCGCTCTTCCTGGCTGGCGGTCTGGCGGAGTCCGGGAGTCATTCCCCTGCCGGGCGTTCCAAAGTGGAATTCGCCGATCACGATGGGGCGGTCGATGGACTGGCGTACCTTATCGATCTCGCGCTGGTTCACGGAGTAAGAGTAATTGTTCAGGCTGTAGACGTCGAAGACCCTGGACGCGGCCACGATCTCCACGGGCGCGCTGCCGCCGAAACGCAGGCCCAGGTTCAGATGATTGGGATCGTGCTTCTTCACCGCGGCGGAGACGGTCTCGACGAACTTCTGGTAGGTCTTGTAGAGGAACTCGCGGCGGCGGTCGGGGGTGTCGCCGGCGGCCAGAAACGCTTTCAGCTCGCGCTGGAGGGCGGTCTCGGGCCCGGCGAGGATGGCGTCGGCCGCGACCGTTTCGCGTCCGGGCCAGGGCGGCTCGTTGCCGAGGAAATAGCCCAGCAGGTACGGATCGTCCTTGCGCGAATCACACTGCTGGGCGGCGGCGCGATCGACGATCTGGGCGAAATCGGGCGAGTAGACGTCGGCCACGCCCATGGGTCCGCCCTCGATGCCCCAGCCGCGCGAGGTGTAGACGTAGGGCGTGCGATGGGCATTGGCCACCCGCGGGTCCGACCAGTTGCCGATGGTATTAAAGCCCCAGGCGGCCATGCGGCGGGCGGTCAGATCGATCCACGGGCCGACCCAATCCGGCCCGAAGCGACGGGCCAGGTTCCAGGTGTAGAAGGAGGCTCCCGCGCGCCCTCCGCCGCCGCGTCCCTGCGACGATACTTCGGGGGGCGGGAGAGCGGCAAACAAATGCTCGCGGTTTTGTATGGGGGTCGCGGCGGAGGCGTTGACGCAATCCATGCCGGCGGAAAAGAAGAGGTGCCCGTCGGGGTCTACGAACCACCACCTGCCCTCGATCTTCTCCACGCGAAAGAAGCCGGTGGCCCGCGCCTTGGTGCCCTGATAGCCACCGTAGCGGCAATAGTCGAAGTCGCCCGAGCCGAGGGCTTTCGCTTCGGCGGCCCAGGAGGCTTTCAACTGGTCGAGGCTCCTGGCTTTGCCGGGCCAATCGCCGGACACCCACTGGCCGAACTCATCCACCAGCGGACGGTTCTCCAGGAGCGCGTCGCCGGGATCTTCGCGGGCGAGTTTCAGGGAACGGATTTCGAGCGTGGGCGCGCCTACGGGGTTGGGCATGACGACGCCGATCTCGCGGACGGCCGTCAATTCGCCGGGCGTGCCGCTCAGGTTGATGAACATCATGGGACGCGCCTTGTTGTGGACGGAGGCAAGGTCGTTGCCCTGGCGCGCCGCCTGGGTGAGAAAGGCGAGCGGCACGGCGGACCGGATCCATGCGCCGGGTACGGGTGAGAGGCGCACGGAGCGCACGCCCGCGGCATCGTGAATGCGGAGGTCGAAGCGCTGCGGCGACGACAGGCGCATCTCCAGGACCAGGAATCGGTAAGGACTCCAGTCGGCGGGCAGGGTAGGATCGAGATCCTTCAGGTCCCAGGTATGCTCCGCGCCGGCGCTCTCGAAAACCACGCGCCCGGCCTGGCCCCGCGCCGTTCCCGCGGCGAGGAGGGTGACCAGCACAACGAGGCAACTACGGTTCATAGGCTTCTCCGGAAACCATACGATGGCATATTGCAGGCGGCTTTGCCAGCGGGGGCTGGCCTGGCAGGTGGCGGACCAGCCTTTCACCTGCCATCCCGTGCCTGGCCACGCTGGAACGCGGGACGAACCCGGCGCCGAACTCTTCGCCGCGCCTGCCGGCCATTGA
>JASHSS010000190.1 GCA_030038565.1 Bryobacteraceae bacterium | reverse complement strand
CAGGGCGCCGAAAGCGCCGTGGGTGGCGGTGTGGCTGTCGCCGCAGGTCACCGTCATGCCGGGCTGGGTGAGGCCCAGTTCGGGGCCGATCACGTGGACGATGCCCTGGCGGTCGCTGTGGACGCCCAGGCAGCGCAGCCCGAATTCGGCGCAATTGGTCTCGAGCTGGGCAAGCTGTTTGGCGGCGATGGGATCGATGATGGGGAGCGCGCGATCGGTGGTGGGGATGCTGTGGTCGGCCGTGGCGATGGTGAGATCGGGCCGGCGGACGCGGAGGCCGCGCTCGCGCAGTTCGTCGAAGGCCTGCGGGGAGGTGACTTCGTGAACCAGGTGGAGATCGATGAACAGCAGCGTGGGCGCGCCGGGCTGCTGGTGGACTACGTGGGAGGCCCAGAGTTTTTCGATGATGGTGCTTGGCATAGAGCTGTCAATTCAAGTTTAGCCGAGCGGGAGCCGGTAAGCTCCCGCTCAGCCGATCGCGGCGCACACGGCTTCACCTACCTGTGCGGTGGTGGCGGGCGCGCCGGGAGGTCGTAAATCCGCGGTCACGGGTCCGTGGGCGAGAACCGCCTGGATGGCCGCGTCTACCGCGCAGGATTCTTCGATCAATCCGAAGGTGTATTCCAGCATGGCGGCTACCGATCCGATGGCGCCCAGGGGGTTGGCCTTCTCCTGGCCGGCGATATCGGGGGCCGAGCCGTGGACCGGTTCGTACAGGCCGCCCTCGTCGCCGAGCGAGGCGGAGGGTAGCATGCCGATGGAGCCGGCCAGCACCGCGCCCTCGTCGCTGAGGATGTCGCCGAACATGTTCTCGGTCAGAATCACGTCGAAGCGGCGCGGGTTGAGGATCAGTTGCATGGCGCAGTTATCGACCAGCATATGGTCGAGAGCCACATCCGGATAATCGGGGGCTGCCTCGGTCACCACGCGGCGCCAGAGCTGGGAATTTTCGAGCACGTTGGACTTATCCACCGAAGTCACTTTCTTGCGGCGCGTGCGGGCGAGTTCGAAAGCCCGGCGGGTCACGCGGTCGATTTCCAGGCGCGTGTACGTCATGGTATTGACGGCGCGGGTTCCAGAGGCGTCGTCGAAGATGCCGCGAGGCTGGCCGTAGTAGATGCCGCCGGTGAGTTCGCGGACGATCAGCAGGTCCACGCCTTCGACCAGGTGATTTTTCAGCGGAGAGGAATCCAGTTGCGAACGCCACGCGCGGACGGGGCGCAGGTTGGCGTAGACGCCGAGCGCCTGGCGAAGGCCAAGGAGTCCTTTCTCGGGGCGCTGGTCGGGCGGGGCGTTATCGAATTCGGGCAGGCCCACCGCGCCCATGAGAGTAGCGCGGGCCTCGGAGGCGAGCCGCAGGGTTTCCTCGGGGAGCGGCGCGCCGGTCTGGTGAATGGCGATGCCGCCGATCAGCCCTTCGGTGAGCGAAAGCGAATGATTCCACTTCTGCGCCACGTGCCGCAGGACGCGCACGGCTTCGCGGGTGACCTCGACTCCGATGCCATCGCCGGGCAGAGCCAGCACGTTCAGGTTCACGGGCTCACCCGGTGGGACAGGCCTTCAGCCTGTCCTGGGCAGACCGAGGTCCTGCCCCACCCAGTCGGCCGCCCGGCCATGGCCACTCCCTTACGGCGCGGCGCCATTAATCCGCCGCCACCCGCATGGCCTTCTGGCCGGCCTGGATCAGCGAGACGATCTCCTCGTCCATGAGCCCCTTCTTGCGATGGTCGGCCACCGCGGTGAAGCGGTGGTAGAGCGCGTCGAGATCCTCGCGGCTGAGCTGGTAACCCAGATCGCGGGCGCGCTGGCCGAGGGCGTGGCGGCCGCTGTGCTTGCCCAGCACCAGGCGTCCTTCCGGCACGCCGACCGACTGCGGGTCGATGATTTCGTACGTGGACTTTTCCTTCAGGTAACCATCCTGGTGAATGCCGGCCTCGTGCGCGAAGGCGTTGCGGCCGACGATGGCTTTGTTGGGCTGCGGGCCGAAGGTGATCAGGGAACTGAGCAGGTCGCTCGCGGAGTAAAGGTGCTCGGTGTGGATGCCGGTGTGATAGGGATAGGCGTCCGAACGGGTCTTGAGGATCATGACGATCTCTTCCAGCGAGCAGTTGCCGGCGCGTTCGCCGATGCCGTTGATGGTGCACTCGATCTGGCGCGCGCCGGCTTCCACGGCGGCCAGCGAGTTGGCTACGGCGAGGCCCAGATCGTCGTGGCAGTGGACGCTCACCACGGCGCAATCGCCCAGGGCGCGGGCGATGCGGCCTATCAGCAAGCCGTACTCCTTGGGCGTGGAATAGCCCACCGTATCGGGGATATTCACCGTGCGGGCGCCGGCGGCGACCACCGCGCGGGAGACCTGCTCGAGGTACTCGGGCTCGGTACGGGCGCCGTCTTCGGCGGAGAATTCGACGTCGTCCACGTGCCGGCGGGCCAGTTCCACCGCGGCCACGGCTTCATCCAGCACCTGCTGGCGGCTCTTCTTGAGCTTGTATTTCAGATGGATGTCGCTGGTGGCGATAAAGGTGTGGATGCGCGGGCGCCGCGCGTGAGCCAGCGACCTGGCGGCGCGCTCGACATCCAGCGTGCAGCAGCGCGCCAGGGCGGCGATGTGGGCCCAGGAAAACTCGCGGCTGACCGCCTCCACGGCTTCGAAATCGCCTTCCGACGCGATGGGGAAGCCGGCTTCCAGGATGTCCACCCCCAACTCCACCAGTTTGCGGGCCATGCGGAGTTTTTCCGGAACCGTCATGCTGCATCCCGGAGACTGTTCGCCGTCGCGCAGCGTGGTGTCGAAGATGTATACGCGGTCGCTCATGAGATCACCTAGCACATTATGCGGGCAGGGCGTTAGATTTAGCAAATTTATAATTTTATAGGTGGACATTAGCACATGTTATAATCAGCGCAGCCGTGGAATTGTACGCCCTGCAGGTTTTCCTGACCGTGGCCAATGAAAGGAGCTTTTCGCGGGCCGCCGAGAAGCTGTTGCGGACGCAACCGGCCATCTCACTGGCGGTGCAGCGCCTGGAGCAGGAACTGGGCGAAAAGCTGATTGACCGCTCGGCCAAGGACCTGGTATTGACGGATGCGGGCCGCACGGTGCTGGAGTACGCGCGGCGCTTTCAAAGCCTGCAACAGGAGCTGGACAATTCCCTGGCCGAGCTGCGCGACAATTCGGCGGGGCGGCTGGTGATCGGAGCGAACGAATCCACTTCCCTCTACCTGCTGCGGCACATCGAGCGCTATCGGGCGCTGCACCCGCGCATCAAGGTGCAGGTGCGCCGCAGCCTGTCGAGCAAGCTGCCCAACGAACTGCTGGACGGCAACCTGGAGATGGGGGTGATCAGCTACGATCCGATGGACGAGCGCCTGCGGTCGAAGGTGATCTATACCGACGCGCTGGCGTTCGTGGTGTCGCCGAAGCATCGCCTGGCGCACCGCAAGACGGTGTCGATCAGCGAGCTGGCGCAGGAGAATTTCATCGCCCACAACGTGGTGTCGCCGTATCGCGAGGTGGTGATCAAGCAGTTTCAGGCGCACAAAGTGCCGCTGCTGATGGATGTGGAGATGCCGACCATCGAGACGATCCGCAAGCTGGTGCAGAACAACCAGGGCGTGGCGTTTCTGCCGCGCATGTGCGTGGAGCAGGAGATCGAGCAGAAGGTGCTGTGCGAAGTGCGGGTGAAGGAGATGCACGTGGAGCGCAAAATCCGGCTGATCTACCCGTCGCGGCGCGCGTTGAGCCACGCGGCGCGGGCGTTTCTGGAGGTGGTGGGATAGCCGGCGGTTCGGCCCGGAGGCCGCTCCTGGAGCGGTTACAGCACCTTGATCCTGATTCCGAAGACGATCATGAAGCGGTGGAAGCAGCGATGGCAGCGGAAGAAGGAAACGTCGAACCTGCCGAGGAGGCGCTCGAACCCGGGGCGCTGAGCCGAGAGGTGCACGTCATCGGCTCCGCAGGAGGGGCAGACCAGATCGGTGAGGGTCACCGCGGAATCGTCGGAGTCCGCCGCCCGCTTGGATGGCGGGAGGGCGCCGGGCATCTCGGTCCGGCGCAGCGCCGAGGCCGGCGTGCCGGGCCGGCGCGCAATCACCAACAGGAGCCGTATTTCGGTAGCGATGTTGCGCAGGTCGGGAAGGGTGTGGGAATCGACCGCCAGGCATTTCTCGACCACT
>JASHSS010000189.1 GCA_030038565.1 Bryobacteraceae bacterium | reverse complement strand
AAAGCCCGGCCAACGATTTCGATTCAGGCGCCAACGCCGGCGTTTCCGATGCTGGTCCTCGCAAACGCCACCGTGTTGATGCCGCCGGAAAGCGGGCGTGATGCGCTCGGCGCCGAAAGAGCCCACGGCGGGATAGCGCGTGCCGTTCGGTGGGGCGTGGGTTGACGGGCGCGCCCTGGCGCCACAACGCGGCCCCTCCGCGGCGGCGCCCTGTGCGGGCGGCGATGGCCGGGAGAGCGCCGCAGGGTGCGGCGCGGATGGCCTCCCGGCTGGTTCCAAACCGTCACGGTCCAGGCGAACGAAGCCAGTTTCGGCGCGCCACGCGGGTCCGGGGAGCGACGGCTTGCGGCGCTACCCCACGGCAACCAAGCCGGCAGACGGGCTTGTGGAGGGCGATCCCTGCGGCGCCGCAACGGACCCGCGGCGCCATTTTCCCACCGGCCATCGGTTGGGCGCTCTGCCGCGCTGCCGCGCCGGCCAAAAAAGCTTGACCGCCTGCCGATTCAGGCTCTACCATCAAAGCAGAGCATAAGATCTTAAACTGCCGCCAGCGCGGCGACGCCAGGCGCACCGGAGGAGGACACCACCGTGGGAACCGCTGAAAATGACCGGCCCATGTTCCCGCGGGTTGGCTGCCCCTCGAGGTAAGGAAGCATTTTGAACTCATTTGAATTCAGCGCGATCATCTGCCTGGTGGCCGGGATCGCCGGGTTTTTGGGCGCGCTGACGGGGCTTGGCGGGGGCGTGGTGCTGACACCCGCGCTCACCGTGCTCTTCGGCATCGACATCCGTTATGCGATCGGGGCGACGCTGGTTTCGGTGATCGCGACATCCTCCGGGGCGGCCTCGGCCTATCTCAAGGAAGGCTACTCGAACATCCGGATCGGGATGTTCCTCGAGATTGCCACCACTTTCGGGGCTCTTGCGGGGGCCTTCGCGGCGGCCTGGGTTCCGGCGTCCGGGTTGGGCGTGATCCTGGGCCTTGTGCTGCTATACTCCGCCTACCTTTCCACGCGGCCGCAGCCCGAGGGCCATCGGACGGCGCCGCCGGATCCCCTGGCCGAGCGCCTGAGGCTGAACTCCAGTTATCCGACACCGCACGGTTGGGAATCCTACCAGGTGCGACGCGTGAAGACCGGATTCGGCGTGATGTTCGGCGCCGGCGCGCTTTCCGGTTTGCTGGGAATCGGTTCGGGAGCGTTCAAGGTGATCGCCATGGACCAGGCCATGCGCATTCCCTTCAAGGTCTCGACCACCACCAGCAATTTCATGATCGGGGTCACGGCGGCGGCGAGCGCCGGGGTGTATTTGAACCGGGGATACATCGACCCGGCTTTAGCCATGCCGGTGATGCTGGGAGTATCGGCGGGCTCGTTTCTGGGCGCGCGGCACCTTTCGGGAGCCGAGGTCCGCGTCCTGCGGATGGTGTTCGGCCTGGTGGTGGGGGTGCTGGCGCTGGAAATGATCTACAACGGACTGACTGGAAGGCTCTGATTGATGGAACTGAATGACGATCGGGTGGACCAGGCCATCGGCACGCTGCTGCGGGCGGGCGTGATCCTGGCCGCCACCATCGTGCTGGCCGGCGGCATCTGGTACCTGGCGCGGTTCGGATGGCTGATGCCCAACTATCGCAGTTTCCGGGGCGAGCCGGCGGAACTGCGCAGCGTGGCCGGGATCGCCCGAGGCGCCTTCGCGGGCAAGCCGCACAACCTGATTCAGCTTGGGCTGCTGCTGCTGATCGCTACGCCCATCGTACGGGTGGGATTCTCGGTGTTTGCCTTTGCGGTGCAACGGGACCGGTTGTACGTGTGGATAACGCTTCTGGTCCTGGCGGTGCTGCTGGCCAGCCTGTTCGGGCTGACCGCCGCGGCGCGGTAGCCGGCTTGGGAAATCGCCGTCACGGCTGACTGGAAATCAAGCCGCGCAGCGCTTCGAGCGAAAAACCGGGAGAGTGGCACAGGTCGATAATCCGCCGTTCGCGCTCGATGAGGCGCGCGGCCGCGGCGGGAAGGCCCGGCACGACGGATTTGGGAATGGACAGAACCCCGTGGCGGTCGCCGTAGATGAGGTCGCCGGGGGAAACCGGCAGGCCGCCCACCTGAACGGGCTTCCCGAACTCCACCAGGTGGGCGTAGGAATGCGATACCGAGACGCCGGCGGCGAAGAGGGCGAAGTCCATAGCCTGGACGGCGTCAAGATCGCGGACCGCGCCGTCGGTGACGGCTCCCACGCAGCCCAGGCGCATGAGAATGGCGGAATGGACTTCTCCCAGGAAGGCGCCGTATCCGGGGTGGTCGCTCGCGTCGCACACCACCACCACGCGGGGCGCCGGAGTGGCGAGCACGTACTCCCACCAGCCGGCCCGGTCGCAGAATCGCTGGCCGGCGATGGGAGCGTTGGTGGTCTTAATCCGGGCCGTGGCCGCGTAGCCGAGCATGGGCCGGCGGCTGGGGACGACACACCGGATGGATCCGCCGGCGAAGCCCTCGTTGGCCCGGCGGACGCCGAAGGTCTCGATGGCATTCGAGACGGTGCAGGTATCGAACTGCCGGATGGATTCGAGTTGCTCGTCCGTCAAACCCGATGCGGTCATAAGTTCAACCTACCGATGGGACAACTCCCGTGGGCTTCTCAGCCGCAGACAAAAACCGACTCCGTGAGCCGCTCGAAATCGAGGACTCGCAGATACCAGGCCAACAGCACCAGCAGCGGCGTCTCGGGGTTGCCGGCGGCATCGCAGCATACCGTTACCTTGCTGCCGGATTGCAGCGGGCGGGCCTCCTGGGTGACGCACACCATGGACTTCGGCTCCTTCGAACGGAAACACCAGCGCGAACTCCAGGGGTGTTGCCGGATCCAGCTATAGCGTGCGCCGGAGGCAAAGGCGACCACGCCTCCCGAAAGGCTGGGACTGAACTCCGCCGCCGGCTGGTTGGAACCGGCGGCGCGGATGACGATGCCGGAATGGGTGGGACCGGTGCGTTCAAAAGTCCACCGCGAGCCTTCCAACTCCGCGGCCGAGAAGGATCCCGGCTCTTTCTCGAAGCGCAGCCAGCCGATCTGGTTGCCATTCGCGCGCAAGACGAAGGCGCGCTCTCCGGCACTCGGGTAGGTCCAGTCCAACTCGGCGTTGTGAAGTGCGGACGATAGAGTCATTCAGCCTCCTGCAAGACGTGCGGCACAGGGCGCGTGCGGTTGGCGTTCACCTCATTTCGGGAATGGGGGCCACGGCCGGCGACCCCATGGTTCACCTGCGGAATACGAACTGGTTCAGACCCACCAGCGCTCCCAGCAGGAACAGCCCCAGCAGGATGCTCCACAAAATGAGCTTCTTTTCGATGGGCAGCAGCGGCTCATAGGGCATCTTTTCCAACTCTTCGGCGAGCTTGGGTTCGGCCGTGGGTGTATCAATGGGATGGGTTTCGGTGGCGTGCATATTGGATCCTCATGCAGTCGGCGGCATGACGCCGTGAAAGAAGAACCAGGAGATTGCCAGTCCGATCCAGACGATGAATCCGAACAGGCAGAGAATGTACACCAGGGCCAGTTTGCCGATTCCTTCCTGCCAGAGCTTGCGGAAATCGGAGACCACCCCGATGGCGAAAAAGGTCATCACGAAGAAAATGGCGCGGAACACGTTGGCCGGCCCCATGGCGGCCTTGGTCTTGGGCACCAGGGAAGGGGCCAGGAGGCCGATGGCCAGGACTACGGCGAAAGTCGCCATGTAGCCCAGAACGAACTTGGGGAAGCGCTGCCAGATTTCGATGGCGCGGATCTTCTCGCCGCGTTGCGGGTTGATTTTGGCCGACCAGATCCAGGCCAGCACGAATGCCCAGATGCCGATGAACACGTCGATGAATACCTTGACCGTGGTGGCCACGCCCATGATCCAGCCGGGCTGGTATTTGATTCCGAAATCGGCCAGCGCCCTGGCGCGGATCAACGACTCGGCCACCGCCCCGCTGGTGACCGCCGCGCCATCGGTTTTGACCGCCAGGCCCATCCAGGCGCCCGCCACCATGGGCTGGTGGGCCAGAAACGCCTGGGCCATAAAGGGGAGGGCCAGCAATTCGATCACGGCGAAGATCACCACCAGGGACGACACCATCACCGGGACCACCGGCCGGGCGCGGATGGCCGACCCGGTGGCAATGGCCGCCGAAACGCCGCAGATGGAGATGCCGGAGGCCAGCGGGGCGGCCCATTCGCGGCTGAATTTGAAGTAGCGGCGCGCCACGTAGTACACCAGCGCCCAGTAGATCAGGTAGGCCACCACGATGGCCGACAAGCCGCTGAACATCACCGAGGTGGCCAGGCCGAGTTGTTCGGCCGCGGTGACGCCCAGGAATCCGCCCAGAATGACGATCGCGGTTTTGATGTAGAGCTCCGGCCGGATGGCCTCTTTCATGCGCGCGGCGAGGACCGGAAAGAGGTTGCCCACGAGCAGCCCCATAATCAGGGCCACGATGTAGCCGGCTTCATTGGTGAGGTTGAGCGACCAGCCGATGTGAAAGCCGGCGCGCTTATCGGGCGTGGCGGCGATGTAGGCCCAGCTCCCCAGCACCCAGGAGAGATAACTGGCGCAGAAGACCGCCGTGAACCCCTTGATGAAGCGCCCCAGGTTCAGGCGCAGAGACCATGCCCCGGCGGTGAGAAGCGCCAGGAGGAAGACGTAGGTTGCGGCGAGCGAGACCAGGCCGGAAAGGGCGGCGTAGGTTTTGGATGCCGGCGCCAGCATTTTGGCGGGGTTGGTCCAAACCGCCGTGGTGACGGCCCAGCCGAGCGCGTCCAGGCCCAGGAAACTCGCCAGGGACAAGGCAAAGAGAAACAGGCCCAGGCAGACCGCCAGCCAGTCCTCGGTAATACGGTTTTTCATTTGACGGCTTCCATAAGGGATCGCGCCCGGACGGCGAGCACGATCTTCGAGAGCACCGTGAGGATCAGCAACCCGAACGCCCAGACGCCCAGGGAGATGAGCGCCTCAGCGAGCGACGGTGAGTATTCGGTAATGGCGCCGAGCGGCGACGGCACGAAGGCGGCTACGATAAGGCCGATGCCCTTATCGATCCAGAGCGAGAAAAACACCATGCCGGACGCGATAGCAAGCAGGCTGTCGTTATGACGATAGCGCGGAACGAGGAGAAGCGCCAGGGCCCCCAGGGCCAGGGCATTGGATGTCCACATCCAGGGGACCAGGCGGGTATGGCCGTCCAGGCCGGCGAACATATAGCGCAGCGATTCGGTGTGCTCGGGAATCTGGCTGTAGAAGGCCGTGAAAAGCTCCAGCAGGACGAAGAACACGCTGATGGACATGGCGTAGGTGACAATCACGCCGAGCTTCTGGACCGGCTCGCGAAACAAGGGGCTGCGGGTGACCTTGGCCAGCAGCAGGCAGAGCAGAATCAGGAGCGCCGGACCGGAGGCGAAGGCCGATGCCAGGAAACGCGGCGCCAGTATGGCCGTCAACCAGAGAGACCGGCCGGGAAGTCCGTTGTAGAGAAACGCAGTAACGGTGTGGATGCTGACGGCCCAGGGGATGGAAATCAGGATCACGGGCTTGATCCAGCCGGGCGGCGGCACCTCTTCGCGTTCGGCGCGCAGGGTGACCAGCGCGATGACGGCGTTCAACACCAGGTAGCCGCCCAGCGAGACCATGTCCCAGAACATGATGGAATGCGGGGTGGGATAGAGGAGCACGTTGAGAACCCGCGCCGGCTGCCCCATATCCACGAAGATGAACAGCATGCACATGGTGACGGCCGATACGGCCAGGAATTCTCCCAGGATGGTGACCTTGGCGAAGGCCTTGGCGTTGTGCAGATAGTAGGGCAGCACGACCATCACGGCGGAGGCCGCCACTCCCACCAGAAAGGTGAACTGGGCGATGTACAATCCCCAGGTGACATCGCGGCTGAGGCCGGTGATTCCCAGGCCGTGGTCCAGTTGGCGGAGGTAGCAGACCAGGCCCGTGCCGATCACCGCCAGGAGGCAGAAGATCCACAGCCAGTACCTGCGGCTGCCGGCCATGGCCTTCTCAAGCATGAACATAAAGGGGCCTCATAGGAAGTAGAAGACGTTCGGTTGGGTGCCCAGCTCCGGTTTGCGGCGCACGTGCCGGCGCGACGCCAGGAGCGCGCGAAGGGGCGATTGCGGATCGGCCAGGTTGCCGAACACGAGGGCCTTCTGGGGACAGGCTTCCACGCACGCCGGCGGGCGGCCCGTGCCGATGCGCTCGGCGCAGAAGGTGCACTTTTCCACCACGCCCTTGGTGCGGGTGGGGAATTCGGGGTTGGGATTGTGGATGTAGGGCCGCGGATCTTCCCAGTTGAAGCTGCGCGCGCCGTAGGGGCAGGCGGCCATGCAATAGCGGCAGCCGATGCAGCGATGCCAGTCCATGGCCACGATGCCATCCTCGCGCTTGAAGGTGGCCTGAACCGGGCAGACCCGCACGCAGGGCGGATTCTCGCAGTGGTTGCACAGCACCATGGCGGGGAGCGCGCGTACCGGGGAATACTGGTCCTCTTCGGCGGCGAAGGTGCGGGCGAAGGGTTCCTTGGCGATCCAGTGGATCTCGTGACGCGGGTCGGGGATGGCGGGCACGTTGTGGGCCTGGTGGCACGCCGCGATGCACCTGGTGCAGTTGGGTTGGGTGGCGCACTTGGCGGCATCCACCGCCATGGCCCAGCGCGGGCCGGTGACGGCGGCCACCAGTTTGCGTGCCGCGCCCGTCAGGAAGGCGATGCCGGTGAGGCGCAGGAAAGCCTGCCTGGTGAGGTTCATTTGACGCTCCCGAGGAGGGTTTTGGAATCCATGTGGCAGTCCCAGCAGGGAACCGCCACGGCCTCGTAATTGTGGCACCGATCGCAGAAATCGGCCTTGGCGGAATGGCACTCGCGGAGGCAGGTGTTGGTCAGGCTCATGGCGAAGTGGCGGCCATCCGGCGAAGTGTAATCCTGCGCGCCGCGCCGGACGACTGAATCCCGCCAGTCCAGGAGCAGCCGCATGTGCGAAGTCCGCATGTATTCCACCGGCGCCACGCACTGCTTCTGCCCGGCGGGCGGCACGGGTTGGGGGCCTTTGGCGGAGACCCGCGCGGAGAGATTGTGCCAGGCGGGAAGGGTCAGGAAGACGAGGAAGAGCGCCAATCCCATCCAGATGATGCCGCGATCACGCATGGGCCGCCTCCAGTTCCACCAGCGGCTCGCCGCGCAGATCGGTGGAGCGCGGCTTCTCCCCGCGCATGACGAGGGCATTGCCGACCAATTCGTGGATGCCCGCGACCTCCACTCCCGGCACCCAGTACTCCAGGAGCGGCGGCAGGGTGGCCTTATCGATGGCGCAGATGCACGCCAGCAGGTTGACGCCGTATTTTTCCTTGACGTAGCGGACGGCGTTGGCGCGCGGCAATCCGCCGCGCATGCGCATTTCGAAATTCTCGTCGGTGCCCAGGCCGGAGCCGCTGCCGCAGCAGAAAGTCTGCTCGCGGATGGTGTTTTCGGGCATCTCGTGGAACCGTTGGCAGACGCTGCGCAGGATGTAGCGCGGCTCTTCGAGGAGGCCCATGGCGCGCGCCGGATTGCAGGAATCGTGGAAGGTGACCGTCCAGCGGTTGTTGCGCGCGGGGTCCAGCCGGAGCTTGCCTTCGTGAATCAGGTCGGCGGTGAATTCGCAGATGTGCACCATTTTGGTGCTGCGCGCGTTTTCGAAGCGCGTGCCGGTGACGGGGGAAACCGGCGCCTCCAGGAAATCCGCCGGGCCGTTCATGGTGTCCATGTACTGGTGCAGGACGCGCCACATGTGGCCGCACTCGCCGCCCAGGATCCACTTGACTCCCAGCCTGCGGGCCTCGGCATAGACCTTGGCATTGAGGCGCTTGATCATCTCGTGCGAGTTGAAGAGGCCGAAGTTGCCGCCTTCGGAGGCGAACGCGCTGAAGGTGTAATCCAGGCCGATCTCGTGGAGCAGCGCCAGGTAGCCGAGGAAGGTGTAATAGTGCGGCGTGCCGAAGTAATCGGCCGAAGGCACGATGAAGAGCACTTCGGCGCCCTTGCGGTTGATGGAGGCGTCCACGCGGATGCCGGTCAGCTCTTCCAGCTCGTCCACCGCGAAATCCAGGCTGTCCTTGAAGCCGTGGGGCTGGATGCCCAGGTGGTTGCCGGTGCGGAAGCAGTTGGCGGCCGGCTCCAGCACCCAATTGATGTTGCAGCCGATGAGATTCAACAGCTCGCGGCCGATCATGGTGATCTCCGCGGTGTCGATGCCATAGGGGCAGAAGACCGAGCAGCGGCGGCACTCGGTGCACTGATAGAAGTAGTAGAACCACTCCTTGACGACATCCTCGGTGAGTTCACGGCCGCCGGCTAGCGGGGTGGCCGCTAGCGGGCCCAGCAGGCGCCCGGCGGGAGTGAAGTAGCGCCGGTAGATGGACCGCATCAGCTCCGCGCGCAGCACCGGCATGTTCTTGGGATCGCCCGATCCGAGATAGAAGTGGCACTTATCGGCGCAGGCGCCGCAGCGCACGCAGATATCCATGAAGAGGCGGAAGGAGCGGTACTTCTCGAGGCGCTCCTTCATTCCGTCGAGGATGATCTGCTTCCAGTCGGGAGGCAGCTTCCAATCCTCGTCGAAGGGCTGCCATTCGCGGGCGTTGGGCAGGCCCAGGTAGTTCAGGTTCTTGGGGAGCGCGCTGTAGCAGAAGGTGCCCTTGCGAAATTCCACCGACGGGTCCATCCAGTCTTTGGATGGTGGCTGGTAGCCGATCTGCACGAGTTCTTCGGGCTTGGGATTGGGATTGGACATGGTCAGGGCCTCTCCAGGGGCAAACCGGCCGCGGCCATCTTGTCGTGGAACTCCTGTTCCCACTCCTGGTAGGTGTGGACTTTCACGGGGTAGTTCCAGGGATTCAGGTGACGCTTCATGCGGTTGTTATTGGCCAGGTTGCGGGTGGGGCTGAGGAACACGCCGCCCAGGTGGACCAGCTTGCTGAAAGGCAGGTACGCGGCCAGCGTGGCGACCAGCGCCAGGTGAACGAAGAACCAGTCGCCCAGGTTCGCGGGAACGGCGGGCCGGAAGACGGTGAGACCGATGGCGAACTGCTTGATGGCCACCGTGTCGGCGCGCGCGAAATAGCGCATCCACATGCCCGAGACGGCGATGGCCCCGAGGAGGACCAGGGCGAAGTAATCCGTGAAGAGCGAAATGTAGCGGACCTGGGGATTGCGCACCCGGCGCTGCAATAAGTAGGTGAGCGAAACCAGGATCAAGCCATCGCTCAGATAGACCACCGGCGCGCCCACCTGGAAGAAGCCGTCGAGGCGGTCCAGGACAAGGGCTAGCGTGGGGACTGGCTCGACCAGGAGGCGCAGGTGGCGGAGCAGGATGACCAGCAGCGACCAATGGAACAGGAGCGCCGCCAGCCACAGCCAGCGGGCCTCGCGATAGACGAGCCGGGGGCCCCGTTCGAGGCGCGATCCGGTGTTGCGGAAGAGGCTGCGGAAGGCCAGGATTTCGAGCGCCATGCGTCCGATGACGCCCGCCGTCGTGTGGGGGCTCTCGAGACGGCTCGAAGCGATCCAGGGGAGCGACTTCTGCTGCCCGCACACGGTGGGGATGCGGAACGGCACCGGCGCCAGCGACCAGCGGACGACGCGCCAACTCAGGCCGAGCACCAGCACGGCAAACGCCGCGTAGGGCACCGCTACGGCCAGCACGGTCCGGACGCCCTCCAGGCTGCCGGCCAGGGCCGCGGCCAGGGCGATGGCCAGCACGGTGGCTGAGGCGCTGAGCAACCGGGTCACCGGGCGCCTCGCTCCTGCCAGGTGGCATCCCCTCGCGCGCCGAACCGGCGCTCCAGGATGAACACCCGGCGTTTGACTTCGTTGGCGCGCGCCTCGAAGGCCCGCTCGCGGTATTGCACGTAGAGATCGAAGGCCATGAGGGCCATCTCATCGACGCGCGCATCGAGCTGTTCCAGGTCCGGCCGCCGGGCGAGGTCGGCCAGAATGGGCTTCAGTTCGAACAGAAACTCCAGAGCCTGGCGAGGCGTGAGATCCTGCACCGCGCGGATCTGCACAATGGAATCGAGGGCTGCCTGAACCCGCGCGCGGTCCATGCCCAGGAGCAGCTCATCCAGCAGGATCCCGACGGCCTGCCGCAGCGTGGAGCCGACGGGATTGCGAAACGGGTCCGGTTCTCCCGCCAGGAACGCGGCGGTCTGGCTGGGATAGGCGCGCCACACGCGTCCCAGCCATTGTTCGGCGATGGCTTCCCTGGTTTGCACCGGGCACCTCCTGGATCTAGACGCAGCCGGTGGGTTTGGGCAGCCCCGCCAGTTTGCAGGCGCCCTTGGCCGGCCCGGACGGGAATAGCTGGTAAATCTCGTTGAGCTTGAATCCGGTCTCCTTGCACAGCTTGCGGATCATGGGGGCGATGCCGAACTGGAGGTAGTAATTGCGCAGGTAGTTGATCACCTTCCAGTGGGCCTCGGTGAGTTGCTCCACGCCCTCGGTGGTCGCAAAATCGCAGGCCACGTCCTGGTTCCAGATCCCGGGTTCCTGCAAAAAGCCGTCTTCATCTACGTCGTATTGGTGGCTGTTGACTTCGAATGTAGGCACTGTCGATATCTCCTATGGTTCTCAATTCAGTTCGATATATCCGCAGGGGCAGGCTTCGGCGCACTTCTTGCAGCCGTTGCAAAGCTCCAGCTTGATCTTGTAATGCTCCCCCTTGGGCAGCTTGGCGAAGCAGTTGTTGGTGCAGTACATCCAACAGGTCTCGCAATCCATGCACATGCCGCAGGACATGCAGCGCTTGGCTTCGTCGAGGGCCTCGGCTTCGGAGAGGCCCAGTTGGATTTCCGTGTCGGCGGCGCGCTCGGAGACGGGCACCTGCTTGCGCTCATGGCGCTCGGCCGCCTTATACCACTCGAGATGAACGCGCTCGGGGCCGATGCAGTTGGGCGCGGCCGGCTTTTCGAGCGGCTTGCCGCGGACCCAGGCGTCGATGGCTTCGGCGGCATAACGGCCCTGGGCAATGGCAATGGTCACCAACCCCAGTTCGACGGCGTCGCCGCCGGCGAAGACCCCCTCCATGTCCTTGACCTGGGCGCCATCGGTGGGGATCCAGGCGCTTCCGTTGTGCATCAGATTGAGACCGTCGATGCGCGGCTCCTGACTGATGGCGGCGATGATGGTATCGGCCTGGAGCTCGAATTCCGAGCCGGGGCGGGCCACCGGGCGCGGGCGTCCGGAGGCGTCGGCCGGCCCGAGGTCCATGCGGATGGCGCGCAACCCCACGGCCTTGCCGCCGCTCTGGAGAACTTCCACCGGCGCGGCCAGGAACTGGATCGAGATGCCCTCCTCCAGCGCGCCATCGACTTCCGGCTTGATGGCGGGCATCTCGGAGCGCGAGCGGCGATAGAGAATCGTCACCTCGGCTCCCAGACGCTTGCTGACGCGCGCGGAATCGATGGCGGTGTCGCCGCCGCCGATCACCAGCACCTTGCGCCCCACGTCCACCGCGTCCCCCTGGTTGACGCGATTGAGGAACTCCGTGCCGGTGAGGACGTTGGGCGCGGTCTCGCCGGGGATCCCCAGGCGGATGCCGCGATGGGCGCCCACTCCCACGAAGATGGCCTTATACTCGCGCCGCAGATCTTCGAGCGGAATGTTCCACCCGACCACGGCGTTCGTCCTGAGTTCGACGCCCAGGTTGAGGATGCGCCGGATCTCGCCATCCAGCACTTCGCGCGGCAGCCGGTAGGTGGGGATGCCGTAGCGCAGCATCCCGCCCGGCTGGCTGAAGGACTCGAAGACGGTCACCGGATAACCGCGGCGGGCGAGCTGGTAGGCGCAGGAAAGGCCCGCCGGCCCGGCGCCGATCAC
Source organism: Bryobacteraceae bacterium (assembly GCA_030038565.1). Classification (GTDB taxonomy): domain Bacteria; phylum Acidobacteriota; class Terriglobia; order Bryobacterales; family Bryobacteraceae; genus JOPF133. The sequence goes on along the minus strand of JASHSS010000189.1, from coordinate 5,618 downwards.
GGCGATGCGTTCGGTTTTGGGTTCCCCGGGAAGCCGGGCGAGTTCCAGCCCCTGGGCGAGGCCGAAATCGCCCACAAACTGCTCCAGGGCGTTGATGGCGACGGGATCGTCTTTCTTGCGGCGGTTGCAGCCATCCTCGCACAAGTGCGGGCAGACGCGGCCGCACACGGCGGGGAAGGGGTTCCGCTCGACGATCTTCTCCCAGGCGATGCGGCAGGCCTCCTGGCTGGTGCGGCCGTAGGCCTCGGCCTGGGCTATGGCGACCAGCCACCCGCGGATATCGGTGCCGCACGGGCAGGCGCCGGCGCAGGGCGGAGTTTTGGGAACATACGCCGGCCGCAGCGGACTGATCTCCGCACCGGAGGGAGCGGCTGCGTGGATGACCGGTTTTTTCACCTGTTTAAACAGCGGCATAGCTCGACCTTAGGCGTAGGGATAGATGTTGCGTTTGAAGTCTTCCAACTGCCCGAGCAGCCGGTCGTGCTTCTTCTCGTCCTCGATCAGGTAGGTGAGCAGGTGCTTCTGGACGAACAGGCGGCAATCGGCGAGAGCCTTCTCGGCCAGGGCGATGGTCTGCTTTTCCATGTCGGCGTGCTTCTCGACCATCTCCCAGATGTCGCCCAGCTCCTCGGGAGTCAGGCTGAACGCCTGGCGCTGGATGCCATCCAGGAGCACCTCCTGCACGCGATAGTGCATTTCGGAATCCTGGCGAATGATCTCCATGAGGAGGCGGATGAGCGGGTTTTTGGTTTTGGCGATCACCTGGGTGGTGTGCGATATGGTGGCCGTCTCGAGGGCTTGCCAGTTCTCGAGAATGGCGGACAATTCCGGGGTTTCGGCGGCGGTTTTTGCAGGCATTTTCGATCCTCCTCGCTCAGAACCGGATGTGTGCCGAGCGCGCGTAGCTCAGGCCGGCATGCTTGAAATCGTCGATGTGGTAGCGCGTAAACGGGATGCCGGTCAACTCGAAGAAGCGGGGCCAGCCGATGCGCTCGATCCACTCTCCCAGGCGCTCGAAATTGCGGGCGTGGGCGGCGTACACCTCGACGATCTTAACCACCGCATCGACCACTTCCGGCCAGCGCGGCGGGTTGTTCGGGAGGAACGGAATCGCCAGCTTGGTGAACTTGGGGGTGGTGCGGGCGTTGCTGACCTTGCCGCCGACCCAGATGGAGATGCCGTCGTTATCGGGGTCGTTGAGGGGCATGGCCGGGCAGACAGTGTAGCAGTTGCCGCAGTACATGCACTGTTCCTCGATCACTTCGACGGATGGCTTGCCGCCGACCGTGGCCGGACGGATAGCGCCGGTGGGGCAGGAGGCGATCAGGGTGGGAACTTCGCAAATCCGGGGCAGCACGTCGTTCCGCACCTTGGGCGGACGGCGGTGCACCCCCAGAACGGCGATATCCGAGCAGTGCACCGCGCCGCACATATTCAGGCAGCAGGCCACGGCCAGCCGCAGCTTGGCCGGCAGCTTCTCTTCGGCGAAGTACGGGAAGAGCGCGTCCATCATGCTCTTGACCAGGCCGGAAGCGTCGGTGGCGGAGGAGTGGCAGTGCACCCATCCCTGGGTGTGGACGATGTTGCTGATGGTCCTGCCGGTGCCGCCCACAGGGTAGCCGGCGGCCGCTAAATCGGCCTTCAAGGGCTCGATATTGGCGGCGTCGGTGAGCAGGAACTCCACGTTATTGCGGCTGGTGAAGCGCACGAAACCGCCGCAATATTTATCCGCCAGGTCGGCGAAGAGGCGGATGGTATGGACGCTCAACAGGCGCGGCGACCCGGCCCGCACGGTGTAGAGCTTTTCTCCCGATTCGGCCACGTGGCAAAGCACCCCGGGAGCCAGCGTCTCGTGATACTTCCACTGCCCGTAGTTGCGCTTGATCACCGGGGGCAGGAACTTTTCGTAGTTCGGAGGACCGATGTCCGTGATGCGTTTGGGTTTCGGTGTGGATGTGGGTGTCATTTCGCCTCCTCCTTCTGGAAAAAGATGTAGGGATTGTCGCGCGGCGCGCTCACCATTTCGGGCGCCGGATCGAGGCCGATGGCGTCCAGGAAATTGGCCATGCCCACGCGCTGGATCAGCTCGCCGACCCGCTCGCGGTTCTTGCCGTATTCATCCCAGAACTCCCAGATGCGTTTGACCAGCTCCTGAATGGTGTCGAGCAGCTCCTCGGCGGGAACGAAGGGCACCAGCACAGAGGAAAGCAGGGCGCCCGCGACGATGGGGGCCTTGGAGCCGATCAGCAGCGCAGCGCCGCGTTCCTTGCCCGGCTGGAGGGCCTTCGGCATGACGTTGATGCAGTGCATACAGCGCACGCACTCGCGGTTCTCGATGGTCAGCTTGCCGCCATCCCAGCTCATGCAGCGGGACGGGCACTTGTCGCAGACATCCTTCTGGATGTTGAGCCCGGCGGCGGCGTATTCGGAGACCGCCTTGTCATCCTGCTGGATATCGTCCTTCCAGATGCCGATCACGGACAGGTCGGCGCGGGCCACGGCGGCCACGCAGTCGTTGGGGCAGCCGGAGCACTTGATTTTGAACTTGTAGGGGAAGGGCGGGCGGTGCAGCTCGTCCTGGTAGGCCTGGGTCAGATCGTTGCACAGCTTCAAGGTGTCGTAACAGGCCCATTCGCAGCGCGCCGGACCGACGCAGGCGGAAGGGGTCCGCATGCACGATCCGGAGCCGCCCAGGTCGAAACCGGCGGCGGTCAGCTCGGCGAAGGCCGGCTCCAACTCGTCGGTTTTGGTGCCCAGGAAGACCAGGTCGCCGGTCGAGCCGTGCATGTTGGTGAGGCCCGAGCCGTGGCGTTCCCAGATTCCGCAGAGCGTGCGCAGCGCGTCACTGGTGTAAAACCAGCCGGAGGGCTGGTTCACCCGGATGGTATGGAAGTGGGCCACCTTGGGGAACTGCTCGGGGATATCGCTGTAGCGGCCGATGACCCCGCCGCCGTACCCCAGCACTCCCACGATGCCGCCGTGTTTCCAATGGCCCTTGCGCTCCTCGTAGGAGAGTTCGAGCTGCCCCATCAGGTCGTCACACATGGGGCTGACATCGCTGGTTTTCTTGATCTCGGTGACGAAGCTTGGCCAGGGGCCCTTTTCGAGCTCGTCCAACAGCTTGGTTTTCGGTTTTCCGTTTTCATCCGCCATACTTAGCTACTCCTTATGCCTTATGCCCAGAAACTCCTTCCCATTCGGTTGCAACCGCGGCCACGTAAAGGGCCAGCGGCCGGTACAGCAGGTGCGCCCACTTGCCGAAGGGCACCTCCACCACCAGCATCGGCACCGCGACCGCCAGGTGGATCATGTAAATCGTGTAGGTGGGCATCGGCTGGTTGGCCATGCGAACGATGTGCAGCAGGATGCCCGTGAATGCCGTGAGGAAGAGCAGGATCGGAAACAGCCAGTCCGAAAGGTGACTGAAGCGGTGCGCCTCGGTGCGCTTGCGGAGGCGATCGATCAGGATCGATCCCGCCGACCACAATAAAACCACGGTAGAGTAGTAACCCAGCAGGCCGGTCCAGCGGAAGCCGCTATCCTCCACCTGAAACCACGGGAGGAAGACTACCACCAGAGTGAAGATAGTGCCATATCCGCTGACCAGCAGGACGTGACGCAGCCAGTTGCGGCGGGCATCGTCCTCCCGGCAATCACGCCAGCGCCGCTGGGTGATGCCGTCGGCCACCAGGCGGGGAAGCGCGCGGAGATACTGCCGCGCGGGGATTTCCCGGCCGCGGGTGAGCGAGCGGAACATGCGCGCGGCGTTGGACAGCAAGAGCAGCCCGAGGGACACCGCGAGAATGGTGTCCGCCAGGTGTACCACGTGGGTGGGGGCGAAACTGCCCAGCATCACCGTGCGCAAGGCATCCGGTGAGGCGTGGGCCAGCAGACCGAAGCCGAAGCTCTGGGGCAGGGTGAACAGCAGCACTACCGCCAGTGAGACCAGGGCCAGGACGCCGAGCTCCCAGAAGGCGGAGCGGTACATCAGGGCCGAAAGCCCGGTCCAGTCGTACTGCGAGGTGAGATAGCGGCGCAGCGCCATCATGGTCTCGCCCGGATTGGCTTTGCGGGGGCAGCGCTGGGAGCATTCGCCGCAATAGAAGCACAGCCAGGGGCCCGGATCGGCCAGCAGCTTATCCCGCAGGCCCCACTGGGCGGCCAGCATCTGGGGACGGGGGAATGGGGCGGCGACCGTCGAAAGATCGCAGGTGGCGGCGCAGGTGGCGCACTGGTAGCACTTCTTCACATCGCCGCCGCCGGCCGCCAAAAGGTCCTGGAGGAACCTGGTATCGGGTTGGACGAGCAGGCCGCCGTTCATGGTCAGAACCCCTTGTACGGATTCGGGCCGAGTTCCCGCATCCGCTCCACAAAATCGTTGAACAGGGAGGGCAGCTTATCCCACTGGTCGATGGCAAGCTGGGTAAGCTGGAGCCGCTCGGGTTCCAGTTGCAGGCGCTGGAGGGTTTCCTTGACGTTCTCCAGGCGTTTGGCGGCCAGTTCGCTGCCCTTGGTGAAATGGCACTGGTAATCGTCGCCGTACTGGCAGCCCACCAGGATGACGCCATCGATGCCGCGCGAAAGCGCGTCGGCGATCCAGACGATGTTCAGCGAGCCCAGGCAGCGCAGCGGGATAACCCGCACGTTGGGATCGTACTGGCGGCGTTTCAGGCCCGCGAGATCGAGCGCGGGGTAGGCGTCGTTTTCGCAGACCAGCGCCAGCACGCGCGGCTTTTCTTCTTCCTCGCCGGGGACGTCGATGGCCTTGATCATGGAGGCGATCATGTCCACCGAATAGTTCTTGAAGGAGATGATGCGCTCCGGGCAGGCCCCCAGGCAGATTCCGCAGCGGCGGCAGCGATAGAGATTGGGCTTGGGTGTGCCCTTGGTGTCTTCATCCAGGGCGCCGAAGGGGCACTCCTCGGTGCAGCGCTTGCACTGGGTACAGCGCTGGAGGAAAAACGAAGGATAGGAAGTATCGCCGCCGCGCGGGTGCACGGCCGAGCCGCGCGCGGCCAGTTCCATGGATTGGATGGCCTTGAGGGCGGCGCCCATGGCGTCGTGGCCCGCATGCTCCCCATCCATCGGGGCGCGCACGGCTCCCGCCGCGTAGATTCCGGTGCGGCGCGTCTCGTAGGGGAAGCAGACGAAGTGCGAATCGGGGAAGCCGTCGCGGAGCACCGGCAATTCGGGGCCCTGTCGGTACGCGAGGTTGAGAATGCCGTCCGCGCCGTTGGGAACCATGCCGGTGGCCAGCACCACCAGGTCCACGCAGACGGTGATGGATTCGCCCAGGAGGGTGTGCTGAGCGGTCACCGCCAGGCGGCCATCCGGCCAGCGCTCCACCGAGGTTACTTCGCCCTTGGTGAAGAAGTTCATGGGGTGGTCCTGCGCCTGGCGGTAGACGCGCTCGTCCTGGCCGGGCGTGCGGAGATCCTTATAGATGACGTAAACCTGCGCGTGGGGATCCTGCTGGCGGACGTAGGAGATCTGGGTAAGCGTCTGCATACAGCAGGCGGAAGAGCAGTAGGGCAGGTGTTGCGGGTCGCGGGAGCCGGCGCACTGGACGAACAGGATGCTGCGGGGCGGCTGTCCGTTCGAGGGACGCAGGATGGGGC
>JASHSS010000188.1 GCA_030038565.1 Bryobacteraceae bacterium | reverse complement strand
CGGAGATCGCGCAATAAGCTCAGCATTGAAAGGGATACCGCGGAACCCGGAAAAGGTTACGGGGGAGAAAACTGTCAGCATGCCACGGGCGGCGCCGGGCAGGCGCGACGCCCGACGGGCACACGGCCGCCGTGCAGGCCGTCCCTGGGCGACCAGCCCGCACGCCGCGCACGAGCCGCACCGGCGACCCATGCGGCAGAAATCCCGACGGACCGCGACTCCGGGCCGGCGTGATGGGGTACAATCACGCTCGGGTGCCCCGGTGATCGCCCCTCTCACGCCTCTCGATTTCCTTGCCCGCGCGGCCTACGTTTATGGGGATTCGACGGCCGTTGTGGATGGCGAGCGGCGCATCTCTTACCGCCAGTTCGCCGCGCGCGTGGGACGCCTGGCCGCGGCGCTCCACGCGCACGGCGTCCGCCCGGGCGACCGCGTGGCTGTGCTCGCGCCGAATGGCATCTGTGCCCTCGAAGCCCACTTCGGCCCGATGCGACTCGGTGCGGTGCTCGTCATGCTCAACACGCGCCTCGCCGCGGCCGAACTCACCGCGATTCTGAGGCACTCCGGCGCCGAGGTGCTGCTGGCCGATCCCGCCTTACACCCGCTCGTGGAATCCGCCCGCATCCCGCATAAAATCGAAGACTACGAACAGTTCCTCGAAAACGCCGCCGGCCTGGAGGCGCCCCCGGCCCCACCGGTCGACGAGAATGCGTGCATCGCGATCAATTACACCAGCGGCACCACCGGGGCTCCCAAGGGCGTCATGTACACGCATCGCGGCGCATGGGTAAACGCTCTGGGCGAAATCGCCGAGCACTCGCTGACCCACGAGAGCGTCTACCTGTGGACCCTTCCGATGTTTCACTGCAACGGCTGGTGCTTTCCCTGGGCGGTCACCGCGGTTGCCGGGCGGCACGTCTGCCTTCCCAGGCCGGATCCGCGGGCAGCCCTGCGGCTGATCGAGACGGAGGGCGTGACGCACCTTTGTGGGGCGCCGGTGGTGGTCGCTGCGCTTGCCGAATACTGCACCGCGCAGGGCGTGCGCTTCGCGAGGCCGGTCACCATCGTTACCGCCGGCGCTCCGCCTACCCCCGCCGTGATCCGCGCGGCGGAAGCGATCGGGGCGCGCCTGAATCACGTCTATGGGCTCACCGAAACTTACGGCCCGCACACCGTCTGCGCAACGCAATCAGCGTGGCAGCACATGGACACCTTCGCCCGCGCGCAGGTAAAGGCCCGCCAGGGAGTGCCGTACATGGTGGCCGGCATGGACCTCCGCGTGGCCGATCCGCAGATGCGCGACGTCCCGTTCGATGGGCAGACCATGGGAGAAGTGCTGATGCGCGGCAACAACGTGATGCTCGGCTATTACGACAACCACGAAGCGACCGCGGAGGCCTTCGCCGGCGGCTGGTTCCACTCGGGCGATCTCGCCGTAGTCCACCCCGATGGGTACATCGAACTGCGCGACCGCCAAAAAGACATCGTGATTTCCGGCGGGGAAAACATTTCCTCCATCGAGGTGGAAAAAGTGCTATCCGATCATCCCGCGGTGGCGGAAGCGGCCATCATCGCGGTTCCGGATGAAAAATGGGGCGAGGCGCCGAAGGCCTACGTCGGCCTGAAACCCGGAGCAGCGGCTACGGCAGAGGAGCTGCTCTCCTGGTGCCGCGAGCGCCTGGCCCACTTCAAGTGCCCGCGCGAGATCGAATTCGCGGTTCTGCCCCGCACCAGCACGGGCAAAATCCGTAAAAACCGCCTGCGCGAAATGGCTCGCGAGGCAGGGAGCGCCAAATGACTCCACAATCTCTGACCACCGCCCGCGATGGCCCCATCGCCATCGTCACCCTCAACCGCCCGGAGCGGCGCAATGCGCTCTCGCTCGGCCTCATGGTCGAACTGACCGCCTGCCTCGACGAAATCGGCCGCACTCCGGAAATTCGCGCCGTGATCATCGCCGCCGCCGGTAAGGTCTTCTGCTCAGGCCACGACCTCTCCGAAATGACGGGCGGCGGCATCAACGACTACCGCCGCGTATTCGAGGTTTGCAGCGACCTCATGATGAAGCTGCACGCCATCCCGCAGCCGGTGATCGCGCAGGTCCAGGGAATCGCCACCGCGGCCGGATGCCAGTTGGTGGCCGCCTGCGATCTCGCCGTGGCCGCGGATAGCGCCGCCTTCGCCACGCCGGGCGTGAAGATCGGCCTCTTCTGCACCACCCCCATGGTCGAGCTGACCCGCTCGATCGGCCGCAAGCGCGCACTGCAGATGCTGCTCACGGGCGAACTGGTAGACGCCCGCTCGGCCGCCGATTGGGGTCTCGTCAACCAGGTGGTCCCCGCCGCCGAGCTGGAAACGGCCGCTCGAAAGCTGGCCGTCAAAATCGCCGAAGCTAGCAGCCTAGTGGTAGCCATCGGCAAGCAAGCCTTCTACACCCAGATCGATCTGGACCAGCCGAAAGCCTACGCCTACGCCAGAGAGGTGATGTCCATGAACGCGCTGGCGGCCGATGCGCAGGAGGGCATCGTCGCGTTCCTCGAAAAACGCGCCCCCTGCTGGTCCGGGAAGTAGGAGTTGGGCTGTCCAGAGGGGCGGGGCTATAGCCGAAGGACCAGGGCTGCCCTCATACTCCGCGCGATACACATCATTGCGCCTGTTTCAGTAGGCGCGCTGGTTGGCCGGTCCGGTAACAGGAAAACCGGCGCTGGTCCTGGAATTCACCCGGAAAGTCCTTCGAATCGGCTATTGCTGCGTGGCGGCGGCCGGCGTTCCCAAATACTTCTCCACAAACTCCACGCTTCGCCGATAACGGTCGATGATGTGTTTCTGCTCCCGCAGGCCGTGCGGCTCCCGGGGATAGACAACGAAAACCGCGGGCACGTTGTAGCGCTTCAAGCCATGGTAGAGCATCTGGCTTTGCGAAATCGGATCGGTGGTGTCTGCCTCGCCTTGCAGAATCAGCGTCGGTGTTTTGGCGTTCTTGATGTATGCAATAGGGGAAGATCGCTGAAATCCGGCGAGGTTCTCATATGGCGTGCCGAAGTACCACTCGTCGCCTGCCGATCGCGATTCCGTTCCGAACTCGGTCGCCAGATCCGCCATGCCGGCCCCGCAGATCGCCACTTTGAACCGGTCCGTCTTGGTGATCGCCCACTCCGCCATGTAGCCTCCGTACGACCATCCGGCGATTCCCAACCGGTTTGGATCGGCGATCTTGCGCCTGACAAGATCGTCCACGCCCGCCATCACGTCCTTAAAGTCGCCGAAACCCCAGTCGCCCTTGTTCGACACCAGAAATTTCTGTCCGTACCCCGTCGACCCGCGAATATTCGGCTGCACCACCGTGTAGCCGCGCGCCACCAGCAACTGCGTCAGCGCGTCAAAACGATTCCGCCAAGCTCCGGCGGGTCCGCCGTGAATCATCATGATGGTCGCCGCCGGCTCGCCATCGCGCGTGCCGGCGCCCCGAAACAGCGCGGCTTCAATCGGTGTCCCATCGAAACTCTTATATTCAAAGAACTCGGCTTTCTGAAGGCCGGCCTGCGTGAATCCGTCGTTGAAACGGCTCACCACTTTTCCATCCGCCCAGAGTTCCGGCAGTACCGAAGCCGTTTCAGCCACGTAGGCCAACGCTCCCTGCGAACTCACCGCGAACTGTGCAACCTCGGTGGAATCGGCGGCGGCCAGTTTGCGGATTTGCCTTCCCACCGCGTCCAGCTCGCCATGGAATCCGGTGCTGAACAGCGCGGCGATCTCGGAATTGTCGATCCATTGAAAACTCGTAACCGGCCGGTCTTTCGCCGCCGTGATATTCTTCGCATTCTGCAGATTGACCGGCGCGATAAACAAGTCCTGCGCCTGCGGGCTATCCTCCGCAGACATCACGAATGCCACGGAAGCTCCGTCCGGCGAAACTTGAATTCCGCGAAACGGCGCTTTGGGCCAGGATAGCTCCGTGAACTTCCCGTCTTCGGCTGAAACCGAATAAATGCGCTCCATGTTGCGCAAATCGGCTTCGGGTTTGTCCGTCGCGACGGCCAAAAAGCGCTTCCCGTCCGGGAGCCACTCAAATTCGCGCACGGCGTATGGGCCGCCGGTCACGCGCTTCACCTTCCTGGTTGCAACATCGACCGTCCAGATGCATTCCGGCTTGCGATCGGCATCGATGACGCGGGCGTCGTCACCGTCTCTCTGCTTCTTTTCTTCGGCCTCGCTGCGCGGCTCCTGGGCCAGGAATGCGATGGTCTTCCCGTCGCGCGACCATTTGAATTGCGTCACGGCGCTTTTGCCGGTGGTCAGCTTCAATGCCTCGCCGCCCGCAGCCATCATCAGCCAGATCTGTTGGTTGTCTTCCCGATCCGACAAGAACGCGAGGAATTTCCCATCCGGCGACCATCGGGGCGATGATTCAGATTTCGCCGAACTGGTCCACTGGCGCGTTTCGTGGGTGGCCGCGTCGTACAACCAGATGTGCCGAAGCGCCGCCCGGCCGGTGGGTGGCTCTTGCACCGTCAGAGCGAGCCGTTTTCCGTCCGGCGAAAAATGCAGATCCGATGGCTCCCGAACCTGGATCGCTTGTTCCACTGTGAGCTCATTGGCGGCGAATGCAACGCCCGCCAGAAGAAGCAACAGCGTTTGAGTTTTTCTCATCTGGGGAGTTTATCAGATCGGCTCACTCCCCAACGCGGCATCCCAATCCGCGGTATCCCGATCCGCGTCAGATCGCGTGGCGAAGCTCAATCCGTCAATGCTGGCAGTCAACATGAGGGCGCTGAGGGTGTGCGAGTTGCGGCCCACCCAACTCAGCGGCCGGCGAGGTCGTCCCCGATACCAGGAAGGGTCATGCGCCATTCGCGGCGCGATCGGTTCCTGATGGCTATTCGACTTCTACTTGGTATACCAGCAGTGCATTCGGCGACACCACAAATCGCCGATGCCCCGGCAATTCCGGCGGATAGAGTCCGGCGCGCCCGTACCCCAGCGCAGCGGGCACAATCGCCAGTTTGCGCTCGCCCGGCTTCATCCCGGCGATCACACCATCGAGCCCCGGATTGC
>JASHSS010000187.1 GCA_030038565.1 Bryobacteraceae bacterium | reverse complement strand
CCTCCATCTTGATTTCTTCCAGGATGACGCCCTTTTCCTTCTCGATATCCTCCGGGCGGAAAAGCGGATGCAGTACCAGGTCGGCCAGAACGTCGAAAGCTTGCGAAAGGTGCTGATCGAGCACCTTGGTGTTGAAGCAAACCAGTTCCTTGGCGGTGAAGGCATCCAGGTTGCCGCCGATCGAATCCACCGAGCGGGCGATATCCTCGGCCGAACGCCGCGGGGTTCCCTTGAACAACATGTGCTCGATGAAGTGCGAGATGCCGTTCTGCTCCGGCCCTTCCCGGCGGGAGCCGCTGCCGATCCACATCCCCACGGACACCGAGCGCACGTGCGGCATCGCCTCGGTGATGACCCGCACACCGTTCGTGAGGGTGGTCATTTCGATATCGCGCACAGGGGTAGTTGTCGAGCTCATGGGGGAGTAACGTAACCTATATCTTTTGTAACACATCGGCCGGGAGGCGTTGGCCTCCGGTCACTTGCAGCCAGGCAGCGCGAACGATCCGATGCGGGTGGTCGAGGAGGTGGCGCCGTCTTTCAGGTAATTCCCCACGAACCAGAAGGTACAGTCGTCGGAAGGATCCACCACGGTGGTGGTGTAATCCTCCCAGCGAAGACTGCCCGTCTGCGAAGCCCGCCCTTCGGCTAACACCGATTCGTGGAAGGTCAGTTGGCCTCTCGGGTCGTTGGCCAGGCGCGCCGCGAAACGCTGGCCCGGAAAGTTGGGAACGCCGCCGAAAGAATACCCGATGCCGATGCCGCCCTTGCGGTCCATGGCCATGCTCCCCAGCCAGCGGTAGAATCCGTCGGGAGCGTAGGTCCCCTGCTGGTATAGCACCGGGTCGCGCGCCGGGTTCAGCCGGAATTCGTACCAGCGCACGCCGCCTCCGGTGTGCCCTCCGGTCCCCGCCGTAGCCACCGAATGCTCCGCCAGGATCGACTCGTGATCGCCGAAGTTGCGGTACACCAGCCGCTGGATCAGCTTGTCGCCTTGCGAATCCAGCCGCCGCTCCGTGCCCGGTTGCGAAACGCAGTTGCTCAACTGCCCATCGCACAGATAGTGGTAAGGCGCCACGGTGATCTTCTGAGGCGCCGATACCTTGGTCTTGGACGGGTCGTTCCAATCCACGTGTACTTTGTAGAAATAGATGCCGTCGTCCCCGAAGATCTTCAGAAGCTGCGTGCCCCCCGTCGACATCATGATGTTCGGCGCGCCCGCCGGCGGCCGCCGTTTGCCGTCCACATCGGCGTTCAGCATGAAGACTCCGCCGTCGATCACCACGCACTGCTCGGTGGCCGGCAGGCCCTTCAGCATCTTGCTGCGGTCGGCGATGCAGTCGTGCTTCTGTGTGATCACGTCCGGCAGCAGGTTGTCGCTGGTGCTGGTGGGATTGTAGTAGCCGTCGGGCCACACCGCCGGCCGCGGATAATCCGGAAACAGCGGCCGCTGGAACTCGTAGCGGTAGTATGGCCCCAGCGGATCGGCCGTGGCGCTTACCGCGTAGCACATGGCATAGGGTCCCTGCGGATTGTCGGGCGGCCGTGCGAACACCGGAACCACGATCAGCCAGCGGTCCGCCAACTGGTCGTAGCGCACCACCGAATCGGCATTGTTGCTCACCCCGCAGCGCACCCCGAAGCCCGCAAACACGGTATTGTTGGGCGCCGGGCCGTAAAGCAGCTTGCCCGTGGAATCGTACTTCTTGCCTTTCTTGCTGAACACGGCCAGGTTGCCGTTCAGAATCTCGAAGATGTGATTGGGGCCCACCGCCAGGCTGATGTCGATGCCGCCGCGCCCCGCCCCTCCTCGGCCCGCCGTCGTCTCGTCCGCCTTGTCCGCGCCCGGGAACGCGCGCCCCGTGAAGCCCTCGCCCAAGCCGTCGAAGCTGGCCCCCGGCTCGATGGCGGCTCGCGGCCCCTGCGCGGTCTGCTCCACCGCGGCGCCCGCCGCGCTGATTTCCGGGTCCGCTGGCGGAGGCGGAATCGGAGGCGGTCCCCCCGCTCTGCCTCCGCGGCCTGCGCGGCCCGCTCTGCCCGCGCCGCCCCGCGCTGCCGGCGGCGTTGGCGGCGTCTCTCCCAACCCGCGCGTACCCGACGGACCCTCCGTCGCCCCTACGCGCTCCGGTTGGCTCTCCACCGCGGGATGTATCGCCACGGGTTTATCCGGAATGAATTGCGCCGCAGCCACTACCACGCCCAGCGCCAGTAACGCCCAGGTGAACGGTTTCATCTGAAATCCGCCAGTTCGGCGGCTGGTTGTGCGGAGCGCTTGCGGCGCCGCGCGCCATGACGACAGGCCCTCAGCCTGCCCACTTAGTGGCCGCTCCCCGAAAGCCTGCGGTAGTACTCGGCCACCGAGTCCCGATATCCCGCCGGCACCTTGGTCGGGTCGGTATTGCGGATCGTGCCGCCATGGCTTGCGTCCAACTGGTGCCGCAGTTGCAGCTCCAGCGCATCCACCCCGCTTACAAGCTGCTGGTGCATCTGCTCCACCAGCGCGGGATTCCCCGGGAAGCGCCGCGGATCCAGATTACGCATCTCATCGATCAGAGCCTGCGCCTGCTGCCGCGCCTCCGGACTTTCCTGGACTGCGGCGCGAATCTGGTTGAGGAGGTTCAACCCCTGGTCGATCTCGCGCTGCGTATCGGCCGGGTTGGGACCCTGTTGGGGCGCCACCGCCTGGCCTTGGATGTGCGTATTGCCGGTATCCAGATTCCCATACACCGTGCTGGAGCGATCCCCCGTGCCCCCGGCCGGATTGCCCATCGGAGTGGCCTGGCGATCGCCCATGGTCCCCGCCTGGCGTCCTCCCACTTGCCCCTGGTTCCCGCCGCCCTGACCGCCCGCTTGACCTGCTTGCCCACGCTGACCCTGGCCCTGCTGACCCTGGCCTTGCCCCTGGCCCTGCTGCCCTTGCTGGCCGGAGGGCCCGTTGCGGCTGAGCGGTCCCTGCTGCCCGGCCTGTCCCTGTTGCCCCTGCCCGCGCTGGCCTTGTCCCTGTTGCCCCTGCTGCCCCGCGGGCCCGCTGCGGCTGAGCGGTCCCTGCTGCCCGCCATCGGCGCGCCCGAGCGACGCCAACTGGTCCCGCAGACGGGATAGATTGTCCATGGCGCGGTTGATCGCCGCATCCTCGGAGGAGTGCTCCGTGCGGCCCACCGCCCGCGCCGCCTCCCTCACCTGCTGCCCCATCTTCTGCAGATCGTTGGTCAGCCCGGTTTCCGACGCATCCGAAAATCGCCCCTGCCGCAGCAAATCCGAGCTGCGCTGCATCCGCGTGCCCAGGTCGTTTTCGTCCATGCCATCCAGCGCGCTCCGCAGCTTGCCCGATGCCGCCGGCTGCGTCGGCGCCAGGTCCCGCGCCGCGTTGCGCATTTGCTGGGTCAGATGCGCCAGGTCATCAGCCACCTGCTGGCGGTCGCTCACCATCTTGTCGAGTTCCTCCGCCGAAACCGACTTCCCCTGCTGCCCGGCGGCCCGCGCCGCGCCCTGCTGCGCCATCAATTCGCGCACCCCATCGGCCTGCTGCTTCTGACGGGCCGCCAGTTGTTCGGCCGTCTGGGCCATCTGGCCGATGCGCCCGGCGGCATCCTGCTGCTCGGTGCTCCCCAGCAGGTCGGTGGCTTCCCGCAAACGGTCAGCGGCGCGCCGCGCATCGGCCGCGCTGGCGCTCCCGGAAGCAGCCCGCTTCAGGTCCTCGTTGGCCTGCCGCAACCGGTCGAGCGCCTGTTGGGCCGCTTGCTGGCGACTGTCGGCGGCCTGATCCGCGGACTGCTGCGCATCCCGCCCGGACGCGGAACCGCCTGCCTGCCCGCCGCTCTGCCCCGCCTGTCCGCTGGATTGACCGCCTGCTTGCCCACTGGATTGCCCGGACGCCGAAGCGCTCTGCCCGCCCTGCTGCCCGCGCTGTCCCTGCTGCCCTTGCTGTCCCTGTTGCCCGCGTTGAAGCTGTTGCTCCATCTGCTGTTGCAGTTGCTGCACCTCGCGCTGCAACATCTCCTGCTGCCACTTCTGCTCCGCCGTCTGCGTGCCGTTGCGTTGCTGCTGCGCCAGTTCCTCCTCGCGCCGAGCCAGTTCGTCCAGCTTTTTCAGCGCGTCGTTCACTTCCTGCTGCTGTTGTTCGGCGGTGGAAGCGGGCTGCCGCGTCTCGTATTGATTCTTCTCGGTATCCAGCTCCAGGTCGAACAGCGCCGCCAGGTCCCGCGCCGCGCCGCCCCCTCCGCCGCCGCCCCCGCCGCGCGCCCCGAACGCCACCTCGATCTGCCGGAACGTGGCTTCCGCGCGCAACAGGAATTGCAGCGCCTTCTGCTCGTTGGGGATGGCTTCCTTCCACTTCTCCTGCTGCAACTCCTGCGCCGCCGGCGTCATGGCGTCGGAGGCCGCCATCATGTCCTTCTGGAAGTCGCTGATGGCCTGCACTTCATCGGTCAGCTCGCGCGCCTGCAACCGGCCCGAAAGCGTCACCGCCTGGTCGCGCAAAGTGGCTTGCGACTGCGCGAGCAGCTTGGCAATATCGGCGGCCTGCTGTTTGGTCGATTGCTTGTCCGCCTCCTGCTTAAAGGTCGCCGAGACGATCTCCTTCTCGCGCTGCGAAATCTGCGCCGATTGATTGCCCCCGCCGCCCCCGCCTCCTCCGCCGCCCCCGCCCGCTACCTGCGATTGCGAAAACTCGCGCTCGAACGGGTCGGCCTGGATGAACATCATGTCCGTGTGGGCTTCCGCGTTGGCGTCCTTGGCCGTCGCGTAGACGCTCACCAGGTCGCCCGGAACCAGCTTGAATTCCTCCAGCGAAAGCGTGGTCGATCCGTCGGTCTGCTTCTCGCCCTTGCGCGGCAGCAGATCCACCGCCGTCTCCGGGCCGCCGTTCACCGAATAGTGCAGCGTTACGCCCTGCAACCCGTACTCATCGGTGGCCTTGGCCGTTACGGTCACCTCTTCAATGGGGCTGGCGTGGTAGTCGCCGCGCCCCGGCCGCACCAGCGCAATCTGCGGCGGGTTGGCCTTGCGCGCCTCGATGAAGAAATCCTCGCTCACCCGGACCGGTTGGCCCTCCACGATTCCCGCTACGTGGTACACCCCGTCCTGGTCCATTTTGATGCTGCCGCGATACACGTTATTCTGGCCGCCCGTGAGCTGAATCCGCCCTCCGTTGGGACGAGGCGTCATCCCTCCGTTATCCAGCTGGATCTGTCCGCCCTGAAGCGGCCGGTCGGTCGAAATCTCCAGTTCGGCCTCCGTGCCGGCCACCGCGCGCAGATCGCCGCCGCGTTCCTCGATCTCCGGCGGCATCCCGGTCCAGGCGGGGTAATGATAGGTTACGCGAATCTGCTTCACTGCCGGCAGATCCGTCACGTGAATCGAAAAATGCTTCGAGGTCAGGGCCCCCGCCGTCACGTAGTATTCCACGTTCTCCGGCAGGCCCGCGAATAGAAATTCATAGCCGTCCGCGAAACTCCCCGCCGCTTTGGGCTGCATGGCAATCTCTTCCCATTTCCCCGAGCTCTCGAAGCGCGCATGCAGCTTCACGCTGGGCGACCGCAGCCCTATCGGCAGCGCCGAAACCAACTCGTCGGCGTGCCGCCGCACGGTGGCGTCCCCAGGCGTCACCCGCAGGTCGTAGAGCGCCGGCTTTCCGGCGTGCGGCCCGGTCCACAGCAGCGAGGCCCCGTAGCCCAGAAAGCCCGGTCCGGCAGCGATCATCCAGATCAAAATCGCGCAGGCCCCCACTCCCGCCGCAAGCGATCCCCAAAGCCGCAATCCGCTGACCATCTGTTCCGGCTGCGCCGATTGAGCCACTTCCAGGGTCTCCCCGGCCAGCAGCTCGATGAAGGGGTCCCGTCCGTCACGTTCCGTGAAGGTGGTGAGGCGCTGCTGGAACTGCGGGAAGGCCGTTTCCGCCGCCCCCACCGCGCGCCGGCGAGTCAGGCGGCGCAACGGCAGCGCCAGCCCCGCGCCCGCGGCCGCCGCCAGAACCAGAATCAGCGCGAAGCGCGCCGCCGTCACGCTGCCGTGCGAAAAGGCCCATGCGTTGGCGATCGCCACCAGCGCCAGGGTCGCCAGTAAAGCGCTGCCGGTCAGTATCGCCAGTCCGCGCAGTAAGGTGCTCCAGCGTAGACGTTGTTCCAGCCGGGTAATGTACGAGTGCAGTTGTTCGCGGAAACTCATGGCCCCCTCCAGCCAAGCGGCCAATATAGATGACTACAGGATATCGCAACCGGAGCGGCGGCGGACCGCGTGCGCGCCGGGTATCATCGCAGGTAAGGCCAAACCATGCCCTCCCGCCGGAAACCCGCGAAACCCGCGCCCGTGCCCGCCCCTGCCAAAATGCCGCCGGCGCCTGCCTGGCTTCGCCCCGTCATCCTTGGGCTTTCGGCATTCCTCCTCCTCGCCTGGCTATCCCCTCAGGCCGGCGATTCCGACAGTTGGTGGCACCTCAAAACCGGCCAGTTCCTCATCCGCCAGCACCGTCTCCCCGTCCCGGACCCGTTCGCCTACACCACCTATTTCCACAGCCCGTCTCATCCCGGCCCCGCGTACCCCGGCGAGGAAACCACCCGCGATTTCAACCTGACCATGGAGTGGCTCGCCGACGTAGCCCTCTACGCCGCCTTTGCCGCCGCGGGCCTCGCCGGCCTGGTTTTGATGCGCGCCGCCGCCCTGAGCCTGTTCTCCGCCCTTGCCGGGCTCATGGTCTACCGCCGCACCCACGGCTTCTACCGGGCCCTCGCAGCCACGTTGGCGGTCGCGTTCGTGGCTCACCACTTCACCGGCGACCGTCCCCAGTACTTCACCTTCGTCTTCTTCGCTCTGACCCTCAACCTGCTGGATGCGCGCCGCGCCCTGTGGCTGCTCCCTCCGCTCTTCCTCGTCTGGGCCAACTGCCACGCGGGATTCTTTCTCGGCTGGGTGCTGATCGCCATCTACTGCGCCGAGGGCCTTTACCGCCGCTGGCGCGGCCCCTGGCCCCAGGGCGAGCGCCGCCTCTGGATAGCGGGCATTGCCGCCATCGCCGTATCCGGAATCAATCCCAACGGCTTCCGCGTGTTCGAGGTGTTGCGCAACTATCGCCACAGCCCGTTGATGTCCCAGGTGTGGGAATGGCAGCGCCCCGCGCTCCTGGAACTCAGCCCGTTCACCGTTTTGCTCTGCGGCGGTCTCCTGGTTTTGCTTTGGAATCGCCGCCAGGCGCGCCTCGCCGACTGGCTGCTATTCGCGGCCTTCGGCGCTGCCGGGATACTCGCCTTCCGCAACATTATCTTCACCTGTTTCGTGGGCGCTTTCCTGGTTGCCGCGTATGTGCCAGCCCGTTCGAAAGCCAGGCGTGGCGTCCCTTGGCCGCTACTGGAATATGCGGCGGCCGCGCTGCTGTTGGCGGCCGCCGGCCTCCTGATCGGGCAAGGCCGCGCCTTCCAATTCCATGCCTACGGCCGAACCCCGGTGGGCGCGGCCGATTTCCTGGCCCGCCACCACGTCGAGGGCCGCCTGTTCAATACCTACGGCCAGGGCGGCTACCTGATCTGGCGTCTGTGGCCGCAAATGCCAGTTTTCCTCGATGGCCGGATGCTCAACGAAAGCGTCGCCCAGGACGCCCAGCGGATCCTCTTCGCCGCCGACGATACCGGCGGCAAAAGCGCCCAGGAACTGCTCGAAGCCTACGGGATCGATGTCATCGTCATGGATTGCTTCGAGCCCGTTTCGGGCGCAGCCTACTATCTTCCGATCCTCCTCTCCGACCCTAACCAAACGGAGTGGAAATTGGTCTACCGCGACGACCACGATTTGATCTACATGCGGCGTCCTGCGCCCGGCGTCGAGCCCATGCCCCTTCTCGATGGCCTGGCAGGCATGGAAGAGCAATGTTTCTTCCTGATGAGCGATGGCGCCCCTGCCTGTACCAAAGGCATGCTCGACGTCTTTACGCTCACCGGCGACCATGACCGCGCCCGCAAGTGGGCCTACATCCGCCAGGCCGCGCACCTGGAATAAACCGGCTGCCAGCCTCCCTGAGCGCCTACAGCGCGACCGGCGTGTTGGAGCACCCCAGCTCAATTCGGCGACGGCTTTTCCGCACCATCGATCACGAAAGTCTCGACGGGTCCTTTGGTCCGTTCCAACCTGAGATGAAGCTCCTGAAGGAAATTCATGAAAGAGGAGTGATAAGCCGAGGAAAATTCGCTGTTGCTTTCCGCCTGGCTCATGTCGGGTCGGCCTGGCTTATACGGTTCGGTTGGGCTTTGCTTGTAGTCGAACCGCCCGCTCAACCCCGTTCTATCCAGAACCGGAACACCCAGAATATGGGTAGACGCAAACTGCGCCACGTCCGCCATCGTGGCGCCGTGAAGCACCCATTGTCGAATGGAGCCATAGATTGAACCGTCCAGGGCTGCGGGGGACGAGGCATCGACGCTGGTTGAGTGAAACGCGGGCGGCTTCGATCCCAACTTCAGAAGATACACCTCGCCCGTTCTGGTTTCCCAATGAAACTTCAACTGAAATCGAGTGATCAGGAGAGCCTGCAACATCCCACGCAGGCGCGCATCTGCGATCTTGAAAGAGCCATACCGGAAATCCTGGATGCCGCTGTCTTTGGGCGGCACAGCTTCAACCTGATATTTGATTTCGTTGGTCCAATCGGCCCCAGCGGTGATCTTCTGATAAGAAAGTCCAAAAGCAATTCGAATCAGGCAGCTCAGTTCACAACCGGAAACCTCCACTCTTCCGCCTGGGTAAACGCGAACGTACACGAGAATGTCGCCGCGCATGTCCGTGGGTTTAACGCTGGCGACCTCGAATTCGGGCAACTTCACCGCGGCATCGCGAACCTGGCCCGCACGGGATTCCTGAGCGCACAGGGCGGAAGCAAACATCGCAACCAGGACGGGCAGCGCCCATTGCGGGTTTTGGACCGTGAAATTTTTTCCCATGGCTGCACCTCGATCTGTAAATCATCATAGGCGCTCGCTGGCT
>JASHSS010000186.1 GCA_030038565.1 Bryobacteraceae bacterium | reverse complement strand
GCCTTCTCCGCGTTCGGCGTGGTGCTGGTGATCGAATTGGGCGGCGGGAAGGCGCCGGGGCGATGGGGCGGGATCGATTGGATCGAATCTTCGGCGGTCGCTGTGCTGGCGTGCGCGGTTTTCGGCGGAATCGTGGCGCTGCAATACTCCCGGCGCCAGACCTGGTTCGCCGCATCGGGATTGGCGTTGGGCGTGGTGATCTGCGCCGCGCTGCCTGCTCTGGATTTCTGGTCCGGCGCATTCGGCCTCCAAACATGGTTGGCGGCGCGGAACGGCGAGGCCGCCGGTCCGCAGCTTCGCTTCGCCTGGGCGCGCGACCCGGCGGAAGGCCGCGCCATGCTGCCGCGATACATCGAGCAGCCCGATCTCGCGCCGATTGCCCTTCCGGTCGAGCTCGGCGGCATCCCCAAGGGCATGGCGGCCCTCAGCGAGCGCGCCGCAGCAGCCATCGATGCACCCGGCGGCGTCTCCTGGAATTCCGGGTGGCAGGCGCCCCTCGTCGAACCACGCGCGCTGCGCAGGGATGGGACCTTCTGGCTGTCTCTCCTGGTGGATCGCGGGCTGCTCCAGCGCATCCAAAACAACCCCGTACGCCTGCGGCTCCGCGCCGCCTTCACCCTCTTCGGCGCGCCCTCCATCACCCTTCTGCCGGTGCCGGCCGGAGACCGCTGGGTTCCCGGCGTGGGCTTCTGCTGGGCCTCGCCCGCCCGCTTCTCCTGCTTCTCCCCGTTCGCCCACGCCGCCTGGGTGGAAGCTGAAGCGCGTCCCGCTCCGCCGGCCGCAGCCGAGCCGGTTCCCCTGCGTCCTGAGATCTCCTACGCCCTCTTTCCCACCGGCGCTGGTTTCGGCCTGTGGCACACGGATGTCGACGCCATGTGGATGCGCCCCATGCCGTGGAAGGAGATCGCCGTCCAGACGCGCCGGGCGCAGGCGCATTTTGAGCGCGACCTCGAGATTCCCGGCCTTCGCCTGGCCGCGTATGCCGCGGCTGCCGGGACAACCCCTTGAACATGCCCAGACTGCCGGCGATATTCGAAAAGGATGCCCGCCATCTGTGGCCGCAGATCGCGGTCTTCTGGTCCCTGCTGGCGGCCGCCGCCGCGCTCGATCCGCTCTACACCCACCGCCGCCCGCTTCCCGCCGAAGGGCTGGTGTGGACCGCCCTGCCCCTGGCATGCTGGGTCCTGGTAATGGCGGTGATCCACGAAAATCGCCTCCCGGGCGACCGCCAGTATTGGCTGACGAGGCCCTACACCCGCGGAGGGCTGGTAGCGTCCAAGGCGCTGTTCGTGGCCATATTCGTGAACCTGCCGCTGTTCCTGGCGCACGCCGCGGTGATGGCCGCGCTGGGAATCCCGCCCTGGCGCCACCTGCCGGCGCTCTTGTGGCAGCAGCTTTTTCTGACCGCCTTCGCGATTCTACCTGCCGCAGCCATCGCCACCGTCACTACCGGCCTCAAACAGGTGATCCTGGCGGCGCTGGCGATCGTGGTCCCGCTGTTCGTGGCCACCACCGGGGTTTCCTTCCTGATGCGCCGCGCGCTGTTCTTTCTCAACCCTGGGTGGTCCTCGGG
Source organism: Bryobacteraceae bacterium (assembly GCA_030038565.1). Taxonomy (GTDB): domain Bacteria; phylum Acidobacteriota; class Terriglobia; order Bryobacterales; family Bryobacteraceae; genus JOPF133. The sequence goes on along the minus strand of JASHSS010000186.1, from coordinate 6,260 downwards.
GATCTGGCTCAAACCCGTGGTTACCGCCGCCGTCCTGATGGCGGGAGCGGCCGCGGTCATTGGCCTGCAGTACTGGCGCCGCGCCACCGGGTGGTCGCGAGCGCTGGCCGCGGCGGCGGCGTTATGCGCGCTGATGGCGCCCGGCATGGTCCACAAGGAGCAGGCCTTCTCCCTTCAGACCTGGCTCTCCGGCGTGGGCCCGCGCGAATCCGCCATTCATCTGGCGGTGGATGGCGGTCCGGGCCGCACGCCCGCTCCGCTCTATTCGCGGGAACGCCGCGTGTATGGCCTGGCGCACGTGGAGATTCCGGTGCTCCTGCTGGCTCCGCCGGATGCCATTCTGCTGCCGGATACCGAGACACGCGTGGAAGCCCCCGGGGGCCGCGCCTTCTACACCGAAGTTCGTGAGCAGCCTTACGGCCGCTGGTGGCTCTCCATGGACCTGCCGGGCGGCTATTTCGATTCCGTCAAGAGCGCGCCGCTCGACCTGGAAGGCAGCCTCGATGTCACCCTCTTCCACCGCGGCGTCCTGCTGCCCGCGCCGGCCCTCGGTCCGGTGGTCGTGCCCGGAATCGGGGTGTGCCGGAGCCGCCTCGATTTCGAAGGCCGGTGGGCCGTCGAATGCTATTCGCCCGCCCCCCACGCGGCCCTGGCCCTTCAGTTTCCCGGCGGCGGAAGGCACTGGATCGTCTCCCGATCCACCGCCGATGTGCCGGTTCCCACGCCCGGCGAATTCGAAACCATCCAGCGCTTCTCAAGCCCCACCACGTTTGCCGCCCGGCAGGACATCGCGCCCCTGGGGCTAATCACGGAACTCCCCGTGGCGCACCTTCGCCTGCATTTCCGGCTGCCTGCGATACGCCTGGCCGATTTCGTCTTCCACGAAGATTCCCGAGACCGTTGACCGCCCCGAGTCACGCTACAATTCCCAGTATGCAAATCACCTGGCTGGGCCACGGCACATTCCAATTCCGCCTTCCCTCGGGCGAGGTCCTTGTCATGGACCCCTGGACGGAAGGCAACCCCGCATACCCGCAGGGCCACCAGATCGAGCGCGTGGATACCATCTGCATTTCGCACGGCCATTTCGATCACGTCCACGACGCCGTGCCGCTGGCGAAGAAATTTTCGCCCGCCGTGGTGGCCATCTTCGAGACCTGCAACTGGCTGGAATCCAAGGGCGTGAAAAATACCCGTCCCATGAACAAGGGCGGCTCGCAGCAGGTCGGCCCGGTGACCGTCACCATGACCCACGCGGTGCATAGCTGCGGGATTCTGGACGATGGCCAGATCGTGTATGGAGGCGAAGCCGCCGGCTACGTGCTGCGCTTTGCCGACCAGCGGGCCCTGTACTTCGCCGGCGACACCAACGTCTTCACCGACATGCAACTGATCGCCCAGCTATACCGCCCGGAGCTGGCCTTCCTGCCGATCGGTGATCTGTTCACCATGAGTCCGCGGGAAGCCGCGGTGGCGTGCCGCCTGCTGGATGTGCCGCGAGTGATTCCGATGCACTTCGGCACCTTCCCCGCCCTCACCGGCACGCCCGAGGAATTGCGCGGCCTGTTGGCGGGAACCCAGACCACCGTCTGGCCGCTCGTACCCGGAAAGACCGTGGAGTGGTAAACGGCCCTGCCTTGCAGGCCGCACCTTCCCCACCCTCAACGGCACTCCCGCAGACCCGCGGCCTGTTGGCGGGAACCCAGACCACCGTTGGCCGCTCGTACCCGGAAAGACCGTGGAGTGGTAAACGGCGCTGCCTTGCAGGCCGCGCCTTCCCCACCCTCCACGGCACTCCCGCAGACCCGCGGCCTGTTGGCGGGCGCCCACACTACCGTCCCCCCGCTCGTACCCGGAAAATCGATGGAGTGGTAAACGGCGCTGCCTTGCGGGCCGCACCTTCCCGCCCTCAACAGCACTCCCGCAGGCCCCCACGGCCTGTTGGCGGCCTTCACCACAGCGGCCCTTCCTACAGGCTGGAGTGGCACAACTGGCAGCCGGCTTCCACGCGGTCGGGGGTGGAACTGGCTAAAGCGTACACTTGATCGCGCGCCTGCCACGCCGCCGACCGCGCTCCGTGGGGCGGCAGCGGGTGCTGCGGATCGGCCCGCGCCACCAGCAGAGTCACCGCGTCATGACCGGCCCGATACTCCACCGCGGCCACCCGCTGCGCGCCCCGCCGCACCACCCGGGCGCCCTCCAGCCGCACGCTGGTCACCGAAGGAATCGGCACATCCAGGCCCGTGTGGTCCCGCAGCCAGCGGCGGATCTCGCCCGGATCGTGGCTGTGCAACTCCAGCGCAGCAGACCGCCCCATCTCGATGGCGGCCCACTCGCGGATGTCCAAGACCGGTTCCCTCCCATCCGCCAGCCACCACGCCGCCGCCGCCAGCGCCATCGTAGCCATCGCCGCCGGCCATGCCGGCCAGGCGGAAATCGGGGTCCAGAAGGCGCTGCGAGGCGCGCGTCGCACGGCGCTTCGAAAGGCCGTCCGCGAAGCCCTGGCCTGCAAACCCTGATCGACCCGCTCCCAAAGCTCTTCGGGCGCCTCCACGGGCGTCAGCCGATGGGCCAATTCCAGTTCCAGCCAATCAGACATCCGCGCCTCCCTTCCCGCTCAGATGCGCCAGGCTCCGCTCCAGCAGCTTGTGGGCGCGGTGCAGCCGCGAGGCCACCGTCCCTGGCGCGCACCCCAGCACCTCGGCGATCTGGTCGTAAGACATCCCTTCGGTGTAGCGCAGCGCCACCACGATGCGCAGGTCGGGCGCCAGGCCGTTGACGGCCTCCTGCACGCGGCCCCTTCGTTCGTCTTCGAGAACCTGGGCCAGGCTGTCGCCGCCGGCGCGCAGGGTGCTCCAAAAACCGTCTCCCAACGGGATCCAGCGCCGCGCTCGCCGGCGATGGTCCAGGCAGCGGTTCACCACCAGCCGGAAGATCCAGGTCTCCAGCCGCGAATCGCCGCGGAAATCGGCCAGCGACGAGAACAGCTTCAGAAAGATGTCCTGGGCAATGTCCATAGCCTCGGCGGGATCGCCGGCGAAGCGCAGCGCCACGGAATAGACTTTGTCCTTGTAGAGCTGAAACAGCTCACGGAACCCGTCCCGCTCGCCACGGCGGCAGGCCGCCAGCAGCTCCGATTCTGACCGTTCCAACACCATGCGCGCGAAATGCTTTCTGCTTGGACGTGCGAACGGCCGGTTTTCTTCGCGCCCGGCCGTCAGTTTCCGATCGCGATATACAACGTCTGCGCGCCGGCTGCACCGCCCTGGGTGAACGTCAGCGGAGTCAGATTGTTGGCGGCCACCGTTGGAACCACCACGTTGAACTGGTACAACCCCACGGATCCCTGGACCAGCCCCTCGAAACCGGGCGTGGCGGCCGCTACACCGCCAAACGAAAACGATGCCGGTGCCGCCAGGGTGCTGTTCTGTTCCACCGTCTGCCCTTGCGGGACACTGGGCGTCACCGCGCCGAAACCCACCCCGTACAGCACGATGGTATCCCCCGGCTCGGCCAGCTTCGAGGTATATCCCGGGATTGAATTGGGCGGCAGGACAAAAACCGGGTTGCCCGAGGAATCGGTCTGCCCGGGGAAGACGGCGGCCACATACTGCTTTCCGCCGATCAGGAAGTTGGATGGCGCAAACAGGCCCGGTTCCGTAGCGTTGACCGTGAGGGTATAGCTGCTGGTAACGCCCGAAGTCGTGGTCACCACCAGCGGCTGCGAACCCGTCGCCACAGTGTACGGCACCTGCGCGTTCACCTGCCCCGGGCTGATGTAATCCACAACCGCCGGCTGGCCGCCGATCGTAACCATGGTCCCATCGAGCGATGTGGGCGCGATCACGCCGTTGGCGCCGCTGAAATCCTTGGTTTCCCATGTACGCGTGTCCGTGGCCAGGGCGGAGCCGTAGATTTCAATCCAGCTTCCCGGCGCAGCCGCCCCGAATTCGCCGAATGCCGAGGCCGTCACCACGCCGCCCGAGGTAACGCTGGGCGCCACCGGGGTCAATTTGCGGACGATGTAATTGTCGGTGTCAGCGATGTAGACGTTACCGCCGGTATCCACGGCCACGCCGGTGGGAAAGTTGAGCAGGGCCTGGTTGGCGGGCCCGCCATCGCCGTAAAGCCCGGCCACGGTCCCTATTCCCGCGATGGTCTCGATTACGCCGTCGGTCCCTACCTTCCGGATCACCTGGTTGGAGTAATCGGCGATGTACAGGTTCCCCTGTTTGTCCATGGTTATCCCTTTGGGATAAAAAAGCTCCGCGTTGGTAGCCGGGCCGCCGTCCCCGGAAAAACCAGGATTGCCCGTGCCGACCACTGTGGTGATGATGCCATCGGTCGAGATCTTGCGGATTTTATGATTCTCGCTATCGGAAAAGTAAACGTTACCGGCCGAATCCACGCAGATGCCGATGGGGTCGTCAAGCAGCGCCCCGGTGGCCAATCCGCCGTCCCCCTGGTCGCCAGCCAGGCTCCCTCCCGCGATGGTCGTAATCACCGGACAATTGGTGTAACTCGTGACACCCCCCGACGTCGTCGTGCAGATCGAGTACGGAATGGCGCCGTTGACGGCGGTCACCTTGCGGATGCGGTTGTTGGTGGTGTCGGCGATGTACATGTTGCCGGCGGTATCCAGCGCAATCGAAATCGGCTTGTCCAGTTGGGCGGCGAGGGCGGCGTTGTTATCGCCGGAATATCCCGCGCCGGCGCCGTTATCGCCCGCCACCGTGTAGATCGTGCCCGAGGTGACTTTCCGAATGACGCTGTTATTGTAGTCGGCAATGTACAGGTTGCCGCTCGGGTCCAGCGCCAACCCGCTCGGAAAATTGACCTCCGCGCTGGTAGCCGCGCCTCCATCGCCGTAGTACCCTCCGACTCCATCGCCGGCGATGGTGTTGATATTTCCACCACTCACTTCGCGGATCCGATTGTTGAATTGATCCGCAATGAAGAGATTGCCGGACGGGTCCACCACCACGGCGTAAAGGCCCCAGAACTGGGCCAGGTTGGCGGGGCCGCCATCTCCGGCGTACCCGAAGCTGAACCCGGGGATGCCCGCGACGGTGGTGATCGTGTATCCGGCAGCGGTCTGGGCGGCCGCGGGCGTTGCGGCAATAGCCAGTGCGAAACCAAGCCAATAGACAAGAACCCTGCGGTCAAACCTGTAGCCACTCACGTTTAGAAGTCTCCCATTCCGTGCGTAAACTTCCATCCTAGCAAGACTGATACCGTTTTCGTATGGATTGATAGATAAGCCGGTTACGGGAATTTCGGCCCCGCTCATGCGGGCCGCTGGGGCGCTTTCGGGCCGTTGGCGCACGCCCCCGGCTGTTTCACGTGAAACAAACGGGAGAACCGGGTGGACTCAGGTGTTTGCGCTCACGAACCCCCACCTTCTTTTAGCTGGTCACCCCCGTTTTAGGGTATTCCCCTTGGGGTACGAACCTGATGTAGTTGGAGATGAACCCGCGTCAGTACTAAGGGTTCAAAGGGTTCAAAGGGTTCACCCACACGCCAATGAGACAGCGCCCCCAAAACCATCAGGCAGCGTGCCTTCGCTACCTGTACTTCCGCCGAAGCCGGTTGAATGCCGCCATTCGTTTATTGGAGGAGGTCATCGGACTTCGCCAGAAGCGTCTCCCGATGAGTGAGACGAAGGCGCGCCGGAAGGTCGCGCCGGCGGCCTGACTCGCTTAGATCCCTGCAGCGACGTTCTCCGCTAACTGGGCATTCTCTTCTTCCAGGCTGGTCATCAGAATGGCGGAATCGATCTCGAAGCAGTCCCCCGTTTTGGACAGCCAGCAACTGCCCGCCAGCTCGAGTTCGACGGTATCGCTACGGCCGCGGAAGACCACCCTCAAGTGGCGCGGACCGGCGGCCAGCACGATCGCCTCGATCCGCCGCCCGACTCCGTCGCACAGGGTCACAAACATTTAGCGCCTCCATGGACCTGCATACAACTCACCCGTATCAAACCGGGCCTTTCGACCGGTGTAGTCATTGTGTAACTCCGCGCGGGCCTCGACAAGGCTGGCTTTGGATATGGGTCGGCGGGTGTAGTACGTCAGCCACCAACAGTTCAGGGCCGGTGCGGAGGAGGTACGGGCCTGTTTTCCGTAGTTTGTCTGGGATTATTCCGATGAGGACGGAGGCGATTCAGGCGCGGAAATCCCAGGGATTCCGCAGACCGAAGTGGTTCGTACCACCGTCTGCCCGGCGCCGTGGCATCCCAAGTGCTCTTTTCCTGGTGGAGA
>JASHSS010000185.1 GCA_030038565.1 Bryobacteraceae bacterium | reverse complement strand
CCCGCTTCCTTGCTCCCTGCTTTTTCACAGGCTCTTGACATCCCGCTTTGACTGCGAGGATCTCTCCTCCAGCCAGGGATCTGCTACCGGGCGCTCTGGCGCTTACCCGGACGGGTCTTTCACCCGCTAGAAGAACGCGTCTTTCAGGACGCACCATGCCTTGAATATAACAGAGGTGGGAGTCTGAAATTCGCTCTAACTGCCGACCGCCGATTTCTCCACCGTCCGGGCAATCGCTTCGGCCAGATCCTGGGTGCTCGCCAGGCCGGTCAGAAACCGCCCCTGCACCTCCACCACCGGAACGGAACGGATGCCTTTGGAAGCCAACAGATCGGGCCGCAGGGTCACGTCGATCTTCTCCAGGGAGAAGTTCAGGGATTTTCGCAGGCTCTCCAGGCGCTCCGCAATCAACGGGCAGAAGGGACAGCCCAAGGCGGTGTACAGAGTCACCTTCACCCGTGGCGCGGGGACAAAGTCGGTGGGCTGTTGGTCGGCGATGCGGCCGTAGCCCATGCTCGCCGAAAGGGCCGGAAACTTCCGGATGTACAGCCATTGCACGGCGGGGACCAGAACCAGGCAGAGGGCGGCGAAGGCCCACTGCGAATACCACGCCAGGGCGGCCAACCCACCCAGATAGACGGCCCACGAGAGGTAGATCATCGAGATGTGGCACTGTTGCTTCACGGCATCACCTCTGATCTCAGTATAGGATATACGGGTCCTATGTTCGTGCTGTGGCGGGGTACCTCTGTATACTTCAGGGATGACGCGGGCCCGGCCTCCGAAAACCGGGCCCGCGCGGGAGACTACATGAACTGGTAGTAGCCCCCAAGCTTCAGAAACTGGCCGCCACGCGGGAGCGCGGGCACCGCGGCAGGGGCGATCCCACGGTCCGGCTGGGAAGCGCGGCGTGCGTCGCAGCCGCCCAGTCGTGTGGCCCCTCCTGCTGCACGGGGGCGGTGCGGAATTCGTGTTGCACCATTCGAACCGCGACGCGATCGCCGTCCGACCTCACGATCCGCCCAATCACGCTGAGTTGCAGCGGGACATCGCGCAACTGGATCGGCCAGGCAATCGAGAGGCGCACCTTGAAACCGATGGGTAGCTTGCAGCCGGCCTGAAAGAGAATTCCTCCGCTCGAAAAATTCACCGTCCAGCCGGTACCCCAATCCGTCGGCTTCCCGCGGTCCAGCAGGCTCCAGCGGAGGACCAGGCCCAGATCATAGCGGCGGGCCGCCCGGCGATTGCCTCCAATCTCTTCCTTCGTACCTGGCGAACCCCATCCGTCGCCGGCGCGGGCGTGGGCGTGATTACGCATTGTGCTTTTCTCCTCCGATGTCACCCATTTGACCCGATTAGCACGGCCGTGCCCGTAGGGCACGAAACCGTATTAAAAAGAGCATACAAGAGAAAGATTGGTATAGAAACCACCCATATTGGTAGTTCCAAAAAATTTACACGCGCCGGCCAAAAGAGTCTTCAGGGGATTCCGGTCGGGAGGGTCCAGGTTACGCCGCCACGGCACATCTGTGTAGGTTAATCCAACAGGTTTTCGCGGAGCGCCCGCGCCACCGCCTCGGACTTCGAATGTACCTGCAACTTGCCGTAGATATTCTGGACGTGGAAGGCGATGGTGTTGATGCTGACCCCCAGCTCGACCGCGGCGGTCTTATAACTGTGGCCTTCCACCAGGAATTTCAGCAGGCGCAACTCGTGGGGCGTGAGGCTGTAGTGCGCCTTTTCGGGCGGCCGGAACTTGCGGAACAGCTCGATCACCCGGCGCGCGATCTCGGGCGACATCGGCGAGCCGCCCTTGCGGGCGTCGCGCAGGGAATCGAGCAGCTTGACCGGCGGGGTATTCTTCAGCAGGTAACCGTTAGCCCCCGCGCAGAGCGCCTGAAAGACCCGGTCGTTATCTTCATACACCGTGAGAATCACGATGGCAGTTTCCGGATAGCGCTCGCGGATAGGTACTATGCCGTCTATGCCCGACATGCCGGGCAGCCCCAGGTCGAGCAGCAGTACGTGCGGCGGTGTGTCGCCATCCGCGGCCATGGCTTCCTCGATGGATCTCCAGGCGGCCACGCAGACGAAACCCTGGCTTCCTTCGATGAGCGCCTGCAAACCTTCCCGCGTTCGGCGCTGATCTTCTACCAGGGCCACACGAATCGGGCTGTCGGCGGGAGCGGTCACGGGGGGGAACCTAAGACTCATCTTAGCGGCCATGCTTCCTAAAGATACCTCCCAGTCTATGTAGGCTGCCGGGGGATGATAACGGAAAGACCGCCGTGAACCGCGTGCCCGGGCGGGGCCCGGAAGGCTCCGCCGGCTCCCACCAGGCGGAGCCGCCGATATCGCGCATGCGCCTCTCGATGCTGTGGATTCCCTCGCCCTGGCGGTCCGCCTGGAGGTCGAAACCGCGGCCGTTGTCTTCCACCATCAGCTTCAGGGAGGCGTTTCCCAGCTCCATCCGAATGGCCGTGCGGGTTGCGCCGGAGTGGCGGGCCACGTTGTGAGCCGCCTCCTTGAACACCAGGTACAGCGTCCGACGGTATTCCAGGGGAACTGAAAAATCGGCCGGCAGGCTGGCGGCATCGAATTCCAACTCGATGTCGCCCAGGGTGTCGCCGGCGAACCGCCGCATGCGGTGCGCCAGGGCCTCGAAGCGGTCGTGGCGGGGATTGACGGCCCACACGATATCGCTCATATCCCCCACCAGTTCGCGGGAGATTCCGGCAACCTCTTCGAGCGCGTCGTGCGCGCCGCCGCGGCGCGCCAGCTCGCTGAGAATCGAAATCTGGGTGAGGCTGGCCCCGATATCGTCGTGCAGATCGCTGGCCAGGCGCGTGCGTAGCCGCTCCATCGCCACCAGGTGGCGCACGCGGTACTGGAACAGAGCCGCCACGATCGCCAGCACCAGGGCGCCCTCCAGGGTGATAAACCACCAGCGCTGCCAGAGGGCCGCCTGAACGAAGACATCGAAGGTGGCCAGGCTGGCGCCGACCTGTCCCTCCGCAGTGAGCGCCCGCACCTCGAAGCGGAAATCTCCGGGCGGCAGGCTGGTATAGTTGACGCTGACACCATCGGCCGGCTGGCTCCAGTCGGGGTCGATGCCCAGCAGCCGGTACTGGTAGCGCAGCGAAGCCACCGAACGCAGATCCACCCCGGCATACTGGATTTCGAACTGGTTCCTCTCGGAAGTCAGGTCCGCGTGCAGGTTGCGCGCGCCTTGCCATGGAAGCGGGATGTCCTCACCGCGCACCCGCAGCCGCGTGATGTAAACCTCGGGCGGCGCGAGCGGCGGGGTTTTTGAGGGAACGAACTCCGCCAGGCCGTCCAGGCTGCCGAACCAAAGGTGGCCGTGCCGGTCGCGGAAGGCCACATTCTGCTCGTTGTCGGGAACGCCGTCGGCCGGCGTGAAGTGATGCACCCGGTGCGAGTCCAGCGGCGCCTGGGGGTCGATCCGGTCGATGCCGCGCACGGTTCCCACGTAGATGAGACCGGCGTCATCTTCGGTGATCGAGCGGACCGAATCCGACGAGAGGCCCTCTCGGGTGGTGTAGTTGCGGAACACCGGATGGGGAGATTCCGGATTATCGGAGCGGTACAGCCCGTAGCGGGAGGTGGCGATCCACACCCGTCCGGCGTGGTCGATATAGAGATCGCGGACATAGGCGGTAGGCGTGGGCGGCAGCACGGGGAGGAGTTCAAACCGCTGGTTGCGGAATCGCAGGACCTCCCCAAAAGTGCCGACCCAGATGGTCCCCGATGGCCCTTCGCGGACCACGCTGACGACGCTGTTTTCGACCCAGCCATCCTTGCGGGTCCAGCGGTGGAAGCGTCCGGTTTTCCGCTCCCAGCGGATCAGCACATTGGTGGGATTGAGAGCGGCGATCCAGATATCGCGCCGCGAGTCCTCGAACACGCGGAAGATCTGTTCCTCGCCGAGCGAAGAGCCGACGCCATAGAAGGCCACCGGACTGCGGCCAATCAAATCCGTCAGCCGTGGGAACCTCGCAAACCGCAATAGCCCGTTGCCGCTCGGAAGCCACCATTCGCCGTCATGGGCCTGGAGGCCGAACTGGTTCCAGCCCCAGCCGGGGGTGAAATCCGCGGCCGGCCGCTGGTAGTGCACCCGCTCAAAACGGTCGCCGTCCTTAACACTCAGATTGAGCATGTGCCCCGGCTCCGCGGAACTGACGACGCAGATATCGCCGCGTAGCGATTCGAAAACCGCGGCGATGCGCGCGCTGGCCAGTCCGTCGTCCTGGGAATAGACCTTAAAACCGGAATCGGCGATGCGGAAAATGCCAGCCCCTTCGGTGGATCCCCACAGGTTGCCCTGGCGGTCTTCGGCCAGCAATCCGACGGCGTTGCCGGGCAGCCCCTCGCGGGTGGTGTAGCTTTCCTCCTCGACCAGTTTGCCGCCGCGCAGTTCCAGCCGGGCAATGCCGGTGCTCGATAGCCACAGGCTTCCGTCGCGCCTCAGAATCATCCGGATGAAATTCGGGCCGGGTGGAAGATCGAAGCCTTCGATGGCGGGCGGCCCGGCGCCTCCCCAGCCGGTCAGCCGGTAAAGCCGCTCCGGCGTGAGCACCCACACATCCCCGGACGGAACGGTCAGAATCTGGCTGGCCCCTGCATAGGCGGCGAACCTGGCCGTGATGTCCTGAGGCGGTCGGCCCGGTTTCCACAGGCGGATGCTGGACTCGCTGGCCACCAGCAGAGTTCCGTCCGGCGCCACGGCCATCGAATCCAGATCGCCTCTTTCGTCGCCCAGACGAAGCGGTGTGGCCTCCAGTTTCCGGCCGTCGGCCGAGACGTGGAACACGGCCTTCATGGTGGCTACCCAGGTGTTTCCGTCGGGCGATTCCACCACACCCTCGGGCTGATAGTCGCCGGGAGAACCCTCCACGGGCAGCAGCCGGCAGCGGTCGCCGATTTTCGACCCCGCCGGAAGCCGGCAGACACCGGCGTCGGTCAACAGCCAGTAGCCGCCCTGGCGCGAGGGAACGAAGGCCAGGATGGAGCGCGAGGGAAGGCCGTCCTCGGGACCGAACAGGCGGAACTGGTAGCCATCGAAGCGCACCAGGCCTTCGGAGGTGCAGATCCACAGCATCCCGTTGGCATCGGGCGCCAGGCAGCGCGCCGAGTTGCGCGGCATCCCGTTACTGGTGGTGTAGACCTTGATGGGCAGCCGATGCGCCGGGAGAGCCGCCGCGGCGAGCAAAAGCACAACCCAGACGCGAGGCGGCATGAGGGGATTATACAATCCCAACCGGCCGCGGATGGGCGCCACGGCCGATTGCGCCCCACGCAATTCCCCGCCCCGCGGCGACATTGCCACGTTGAGAAGAGGAGCAACGGGTCGGCGGACGTGCCGTCAAAGGGCCAGCGCGCATCGAGGGCGTTATGACGAAAGAAGTCGCAGATTCGGCGCGGGGGATATTGGCGCCGAAGAGAGAGACGACCGGGACCTGGCGCCGAGCGGCGCCGGACCGCACGCAGCTTTAGCCCCAAAAGGAATCGACCGGCTTTAAGCGCTCGGCCGGGTGTCCGCGACAAGGATGCTGAAAGCCGGCGCTACCGTCAAGAACGTCATAGCAGTCTGCGGAACTCTTCCCGAGTCACGCCTGGTTGGGCCGGAATTTTGTGGAAGAGGGGCGGCCCGATCTCGGCTCCTCCGTGGATCATTCAAAACCAAGCCGCATAGCTGCACGGCGGAATTGCTCAGCGCGGGCACTAAGCATTCACGATTGCGGTGCTGTCTGCGGGCAGCGGGAGTCCCTTCTCCCCATACTCAGCGGCAATCATTTCAAACACCTCTTCGAGTTCGGCGAGGGCCTCCTCTCGGGTGGGCATGACCGCGTAACACCCCGGAATAGCAGGAATCTCCGCCACCCACCCCTCGGGCTGGCTGCGACACAACACTACCCTATAGTCATCGAGTCTCATCCACCTGTATTCTATGCCTCCTGGCCGCTTTGCGCACTGACCACGGCAATCATGTGGACGCCGGGTGGCTCATGACTTGTGTTGTCTACCTGTAAACCCGTGAGATTCGCGGATAGTGGAGGCGTCTGAACCTAACTGCACACAAACTGCACAAAACTGCACACGGGTTTTCCCGGCGAAGCATCGTCCCGGAACGCGCCCGCGATTGCGCGGTCTATGCACTGTACGAGCAACTTCTGCGCCGCCATCCCGATCCGGGTGGCTTCTCCCCCTGGACCGGGACGGGCCGTGCCGGGTTGGGACAAATCGCCGACTCGCGCCTGACCACTCCGGAGGCTTTCAACAGCGACTTCGGGGTCATGGCGGCTTATCCGGCCGCCACGGGCAGTCGGCCTGCCTATACCCAATACGGGGCGGCAGCGGCGACCATACGGGAAGGCCCCAGACTGTGGCGGGCCTGTTCAATTCGCTGATCGCGCCCGGCTGCAGCGCGACCAATCTGGTGCCAAAATCTGTTGAGTAGAGCGCCGAGTGCTGCTGATTTGGCTTGCCCTTCCATGTCACTGGTCAAGTGCCAACAGGGAGCAAGCAGAACGACTGGAACGCGAAGGCTTCCTGTCCAGCGTTCTCAAAGAAAATAATCGCCTGTACGCATTGACTGCTAAGGGCCGAACGCCAGTATCCCGCTATCACTGAAACGCAATGCCACTCCGCCAACCTCGTTTACCGTTTCAGACAGGGTCCTTCGCGCCACGTTGCACAAAGGTTAGGTTTTGAGACAGGCTGGTTTCCGGTAAAGCTGCTTGTTGGCAACGACATGTGGCTCGGATTGAAGAGTGATCTATAATGTCATGCTTTTGATATCCTTCAATGGCAAGGAGAACGCCACGGAGGTGTTGTCAAAGAGGCAAATTCGTTCTCTGAGGCTCGGCTCGACGCCCGATTTCCGCTGCGAGGTCCACGTGATTCCGGTTGTCAGCTGTGGGGCCATGCTCGCCTTCGCAGTCGCATTGGCCTTCGGCCAGGGCAGACCGGCCGGGAGCGGCCCTGATCAGATAGCCTTCGATGTCGCATCCGTGAAACCAGACATCTCCGCTGAAGACCCGGAATCCAATTTTCCATTAGGGGCAGGAGATGTTTACACTCCTAATGGCGGCTTTTTCTCGTCGAAAAATTTTTCTCTGGTTACCTATATAGCATTTGCATTCAAGCTCAGGGTTGATCAAACGCCGTACCTGTTGCCGGGATTGCCAGAATGGGCCAGTAACGAGCGATTTGATATCCAGGCGCGCTCCGGAGGGAATCCCTCCAAGGACGAAATGCGCCTTATGATGCGCTCACTCTTAGCGGATCGCTTCAAGCTGGTGGTGCACCATGAGACCCGTCAACTCCCCGTGCTCGAAGTGGTCCTGACGAAGCCCGGTAAGACCGGCCCGCAACTTCAACCGCACTCGAATGACTGGCCGTGCCCGAGCCGTATACCACCTCCGTCAGCCGCGGGCCAATCGACGCAGGCGTCGGCACACCCTTTCCCCGGTGGGCTTCCTCCTCTGTGCAAAGGCATCTTCGAACTGCCGTGGAGTGCCCCTGGCCTCTTCCATGTGGGCGCGCGAGACGTGACTGTGCAGTTCATAGCGAACTATTTTAGCGGCGTGTCGGGCTTTGGCCGTCCATTTTTAGACCGGACGGGACTTAGCGGAACTTTTGATTTCAGCCTGGAGTGGAAACGCGAAAATGACCGTCCCCTCGCGCCTGGTGTGCAGGCCCGGCCGGACGTGGCTGGACCGACTTTCCAGACGGCTCTACGCGAACAACTCGGCCTCAGATTGCAGGTGCAAAAAGCTCCGATAGACGTGATTGTGGTTGACCACGTGGAGCACCCATCGGGGAATTGACGCGGAGAACTGAATTGGTTAGGCGCATCGAAAACTGCCCGTTTCACAAAGGGTAAGTTTTGACCCACGCAGCGATCCCGCGCCAATCGCGCGACCGACGTGTGTCAAAAGTCAGGGTCAAAATGGCAGGCATGAAACACGTGTCGCGCCGGTCGGGAGCACGCCAACTGGCGAAGAGCGAACCCCCCTGCCGATCACCGCCCCGTCTCGAACGTTGCTACCCTGGAATTCAACGCCATGCGACAAATTGTTTTGGAAGCACCGCGACAGTTGGTGGGCCAGGTTGTGCCGCCGGTAGTCCGGCAGCCTCACGAGGCGCTGGTCCGGTTGCACCGCATCGCCATCTGCGGGAGCGATTGGCACGCCTTCGACGGCGCGCAGGCCAATTACACCTACCCGCGCATCATCGGGCACGAGTTGAGCTGCGAGGTGCTGGAAATCCCGGAGAACCCGCGCGGCGTGCGGCCCGGCGACCGCTGCGCCATCGAGCCGCACCTCACCTGCGGCGTCTGCCGCCCCTGCCGCCTGAATCGCCCCAACTGCTGCGAAAGCATGAAGGTTCTGGGCGTCCACGTGGATGGCGGGATGCGCGGCCTGATGACTGTGCCGGTGGAGCGGCTGTACAAATCCGAGCGGCTCTCCTACGATCAGCTTTCGCTGGTGGAATTCCTGACCATTGGCGCGCACGCGGTGGCGCGCGCCGGAGTCGTGGCGGGCGAAGACGTACTGGTGGTGGGCGCGGGGCCGATCGGCCTTTCGGTGCTCCAGTTCGCCCTGACGGCGGGCGCTTCGGCGCGGATCATCGAAAAAGTCGAATTCCGCCGCCGGTTCGCCGGGCGCTTCGGCGTGGAGGTGCTGGCGGAGTACGATGGCCGGCCCGCGCTGGTGGTTTTCGATTGCACCGGCGATGGCGACTCCATCGCGCGCAGCTTCGATTTCGTGGCGCCGGCCGGGCGGCTGGTGCTGGTGGGCCAATACCTCGGAATGATCCCCTTCGACCATACCCCGTTCATCCGGCGGGAACTCAACATCCTGGCCAGCCGCAACAGCCACCACCAGTTCCCGCGCGTGATCGGCATGCTGGAGCGCGGCGAAATCGCGCTCGAGCCGTGGATCACCTGCCGGATGCCGCTGGCCGAAGTGCCCTCCGTGTTCGCCGAGCTGGCCGGCCACAAGAATTACATCAAGGCCCTGTTCGAGGTTCAGGATTCGGACCTCTGAATCGCCCGCCGGCTTCCTGAAGCAGGCGGCGCACGGCCGCGGCGGATTCCAGGGCCAGTGCCTCCCGCGCCACGTCCGCGGCCTCCGCCGTGCTCCAGGCGGCGAGCGCCCGCTTGAGCTCCGGGATGAGCGGCGCGCTCAGGCTGAACTCCTCGATCCCCAGGCCCAGCAATAAGGGCGCGGCCGCGGGATCGGCGGCCAGCTCGCCGCACAGGGTCACCCCGATTCCCGCATCGCGGCCGGCCTCGACGGTCTGCCGGATCATCCGCAATACGGCCGGATCGAAGGGATCGGCCAGGGGCGCCACGCGCGAGTTCGTACGGTCGGCAGCCATGGTGTACTGAATCAGGTCGTTGCTGCCGATGCTGAAGAAGGCGGCTTCACGCGCCAGGGGCCCGGCGATGGCCACGGCCGCTGGCACTTCGATCATCACGCCGATGGGCATGCCCCGGCGGAACGGCAACCCCTCGCGCCCGAGCTCCGCCTCGGCCTCGCCCAGCAGCGCCTTGGCGGCCCGCAATTCGTCCAGCGAGGCGATCATCGGCAGCAGCAACTCCACCGCGCGCCCGGCGCCCGCCCGCAAGATGGCGCGGAGTTGGGTGCGAAACAGGTCGCGCCGGCTCAACAGCACCCGGATGCCGCGCCAGCCGAGGAACGGGTTGGCCTCCTCGCCGGTATCGATGTACGGCACGCGCTTGTCACCGCCGGCATCCAACGCGCGGATGGTGAGCGGACGCCCGCCGAGCGATTCGGTGATCGCGCGGTAAGCCGCGAGCTGCTCCTCTTCGCCCGGCGCCGCGGCGCGCGCGAGGAACAAAAACTCGGTGCGCAGCACGCCCACGCCTTGGGCGCCCGAGTCCACCGCTTCAGCGGCTTCGGCCACGCCGCTGATGTTGGCCAGCACGCGGATGGGGCGCCCGTCGCGCGTGGCGGCGGGTTTGGCGCGCTCCCGTTCCGCGGCGCGGCGTGCGGCCAGCCAGCCCTCGCGGCGCTCGGCCAGCGAGTGCGCCTGGGCGGCACCCGGCGCGATCCAGACCACCCCTTGCTCTCCATCCATGGCCGCCAACGTCCCATCCGCCAGCGCGGACAGAGCCGGGCCCAGTCCCGCCACCACCGGAATTCCGCGCGCGCGCGCCAGGATCACGCTGTGGGCGCTGGCGCTGCCGGTCTCCAGGCAGACCCCCAGGGCCAGCGCCGGGTCGAGCGAGGCAACCTCCGAGGGGGTCAGGTCGTGAGCCGTGAGGATGGCGGGCTGGCGCAGAGCCGCGGCGCCGGTTTGGCCGGTCAGCCTGCGCAATACGCGCTCGGCCACATCTGTCACATCGGCCGCGCGGGCGCTGAGGTAGGGGTCATCGAGTGCCCCCAGGCGCCCGGCGAATGCCGTGGTTTCGGCCTGCCAGGCGGTTTCCGCGCCCGCGCGCTCCACGGCCAGGCGGCGCTCGACGGCGGCCAGCAACCCCGGGTCTTCCAGGAACAGCAACTGGGCATCGAAGACGCCCGCGGAGTCCACGCCGAGGTGGGTTTGGGACCATTCGTAGAGCGTGCGGGTCTCGGCTTGGGCGGCTTCGATGGCGATGCGCAGGCGCTGCCGCTCCTCTTCCGGATCCCGGCCGGCGCGCGGGGCGAGCGGGGCCGCGGAGCGCAGCTTGAGCAGCGGACCTAGGGCGATGCCTGCCGCCGCCGGAATGCCGCTGAGTTGCCGGGGAGACGGCGGCGCCGGGGACTGAGGCCGGCGGCCGGGAAGCTCCGGA
>JASHSS010000184.1 GCA_030038565.1 Bryobacteraceae bacterium | reverse complement strand
GGCTTGAATCCCCAGCCTTATTTCCACGTGCTGGATCGTTCGGTGGCGCAGATTGTGGAGCGCGTGCATCCGGGCTATTACGCAGAGCGCCACCTGGCCAACCCGCTGGAGCAGGGAACCCCCACCGCTCGGCTGCGGTAAATGCCACTGCCGGACGCCCTAAAGCGGAAGTGGGCGCCCCTGGCGGCTGCGCTCTTAGCCGCTCTCGCGTCCGCTCGCATCGCCTCTACTTACACCGTATTCAACCACACCATCGACGAGCCGGACACCATCGCGCCGGGTATGGAGTATCTTTCCATCGGACGGTATCTATACGAGGACACCCATCCGCCGCTGGGCCGCGTGTTTGCCGCCATCGGCCCGTATCTGGCGGGCGAACGCTTCCATCGGGGGACCAATTCCTATTTCGAGGGCTACCGCATTCTGGGCCACGATGCGCATTACGACCGGGTGCTGGCGCTGGCCCGCCTGGGCAACCTGCCGTTCTTCTGGATCGGCTGCCTGGTGGTGTACCTGTGGGCCAAGCGGATTCGCGGCCCCTCCGCGGCAGTGGTTTCCGTGCTGGTGTATAGCACCATCCCGCCGGTCCTGGCGCATTCCGGCCTGGCTACCACCGATATGGCGGTAGGGGTGATGATTCCCGCGGCCGCCCTCGGCGTTCTATGGTGGGCCGAGCGCCCCGATCGGCGCCGCAGCATGGCATTGGGGGCGCTTGTGGCGCTGGCCTGCGTTTCCAAGTTCTCGGCGCTCCTGTTTCTACCGGCCGGGTGTTTGGCCCTGTGGGCCTGCTATCGAGGCGCGCCGAACCGTTCGCATTGGAGAGCCATCCCGCTGGTCCTGGCATTTGCCGCGCTGGTGGTATGGGCGGTGTATGGATTTACCTTTGCGCGCGTCGAGTTCCTGCACCTGCGCCTGCCCGCCCCGCGCTTTTTCTCGGGGATTCACTCGGTGTACCTGCATAACCGGCGGGGGCACTCCGCGTACCTGCTGGGCCGCCGCAGCGCAAATGGCTTCTGGGATTACTTCCCGGTGGTGTTCGCGCTGAAGACGCCGCTGGCCTTACTGCTGCTGGCGGTGTGGCAGGCTGTGGCCCGCCCGAAACGGATGGCCGCCGCGCCCCTGGCCTTCGCCGCCGCCATCCTGCTGGTCTCCATGACCGGCCACATCGATCTGGGCGTGCGCTATCTTCTGCCGATGTACGCCGGCCTCGCCGTAGCCGCCGGATGCCTGGCGTCGACTATCCGGGGCACGCCGGCCCGCGTCGCCGTGGCCGCACTGATCGCGTGGCAGGTGGTTTCGGGGGCGCTCCAGCACCCCGACTACCTGGCGTACACCAACGAACTCGCCGGCGGTCATCCCGAGCGATTCCTGGCCGATTCGGATCTGGATTGGGGACAGGACATGAAACGCCTGGGTGAGTTTCTGGCAGCCCGCGGAGTCAGGCATCTGACTTTCTCGCCCTTCAACCGCACTTACTTGTGGGCCGGACACCCGCTGCCGCCGCTCGATCCGGGCGTTACGGACCATCCCTCGCCGGGCTGGAACGCCGTCAGCATCACCATCTGGAAGGTTTTCGGCTATCCGAAATGGGCCGATACAGCGCGGGAACCCGACGCCAGGATCGGCCGTTCCATCTGGTTGTGGTACGTGCAGTGAGAAAGCACTCCCCACGGCGCGCCCGCCGGGCCCGGCTCCGCCCCGAGCCGCGACTGGAGGGTGGGGCAAGCGATTCGCCGGTCCTGGGCCGGCCAAAGGCCCGCCCCACCCAATGTCTCGCGAATCGGGTGCGGCGGGCGCGTCTTCAGGGGAGCCTTGACTACTCCACCGCCAGCCCCAGAAACTGCTTGGCATTCTGGTAGCAGATATTCTTCACCGTCGGCCCGACCAGCGAAAAATCCTTGGGCAACTCGCCCGATTCCATATCGCGCCCGAGCAGGTCGCACAACACGCGGCGGAAATATTCGTGGCGCGGATAGCTCATGAAGGAGCGTGAATCGGTGAGCATTCCGATGAAGCGGGAAATCAGCCCGCAGTTGGAGAGCGCATTCATCTGCCATTGCATGGCTTCTTTCTGGTCCTGAAACCACCAGCCGCTGCCCATCTGCATCTTGCCCGGAACGGACCCGTCTTGAAAATCGCCGATCATCGTGGCGGTGACGTAATTATCGGCGGGATTCAGCGTGTAGAACACCATCTTGGGAAGCGCGTTCTCCTGGTCGAGGCGGTCGAGATAGGCGCGCAGCGCGCCGGCCTGCGGCCAATCGCCAATCGAGTCGAAACCCACATCGGCGCCCAATTCACGGAAGCGACGCGTGTTGGCATTCCGCAGCGCGCCGAGGTGAAGCTGCTTGGTCCAGCCCTTCTCGGCGTCCCATCGGCCGAACAGTAGCATCATGTAGCCGGCGAAGCGGGCCTGCTCGTCGGGCTCGGCTGCGCGGCCCGAGCGCGCACAATCGAAGATTCTGGCTGCCTCCCCATCGTGCGCGAACTCGCCGAAGGCGTGATTCACGCCGTGGTCGGAAAGCCTCCCCCCCATGGAATGGAAAAAGTCGTGCCGCTTGTGCAGCGCGCCCACGAAATCGTTCAAGGAACTGATGCTGGTATTGCTCACGGCCTCCAACTTCGCCACCCAGGCGTTGAACGCTTCGGGCAGATGCACGTTGAGAGCTTTGTCGGGGCGGAAGCACGGGAAGACCTTGGTGGCCAGATCCGTGGCTGCAATCACCGCGTGCCAATCCAGGTCGTCGGTCGGATCGTCGGTGGTGCAGACAGCCTTCACGTGGAACCTAGCCAGGATGCCGTGGGCCCGCAGATCGCTGCCCGCCAGCAGCGAATTGGCCCGCTCCCAGACTGCCGGCGCGGTCTTCTCGTCCAGCAGATCGTCGATGCCGAAATAACGCTTCAGCTCGAGGTGGGTCCAGTGATATAGGGGATTGCGGAGGGTATACGGAACCGTGCCTGCCCAGGCGGTAAATTTCTCCTGGGGGGAAGCATCCCCGGTGCAATATCGTTCGTCCACGCCATTGGCGCGCATGGCGCGCCACTTGTAGTGGTCGCCCTCCAGCCAGATCTCGAAGAGATTCTGGAACTGGCGGTTCTGAGCCACATCCCGCGGCGGCAGATGGCAATGATAGTCGAGAATCGGCTCGTTTTCGGCGTACTCATGATACAGGCGCCGCGCGGACTCATTGCTCAGCAGAAAATCTTCGTGGATGAACGGCATGGCGTGGCCTCGGGTTCCTTTAACGTTATAAAATCGCAGGATAACAAATCGCAGTGGCATAATGATTCTCAAATGAAGATCGCGCCTTGGATTCTGGTGATGGCCCTGTGCGCCCGCGCGCAGATCGCTCCCAAGCCGCTGCCGCCGCCCGGCATCACAGTGCCGGCCGCCGACCGCGCGGAATTGCAGAGCGGTCTCGACCGGCTGATGGCCGCCATCCTGAAACTGGGCGACCAGCCGCTGGCGCCCGACGTGCTGATCTACTATAAGGCGGTCAGCTACGCGCTGGAACACAACGAATTTTTCAAGCCCGAGGAGATTGCGAAAGCCAAGGTATTGCTCCGCGAAGGGCAGGAACGGGCCGCCCAACTGGCGCAAAAGCAGGCACCCTGGACCACCGCGACCGGCCTGGTGGCGCGCGGATATTATTCGAAAATCGACACCAGCGTGCAGCCCTATGGGCTGGTGGTGCCGCCATCGTACTCGTCCACGGCGCCTCACCGCTGGCGCCTGGACCTCTGGTTTCACGGCCGCTCCGACACCCTCAGCGAAGTCAATTTCCTCACCGACCGGGAGCACAACCCCGGCGAATTCCAGCCCCGCGACACCTTCGTGCTGCACCTCTACGGCCGATACTGCAACGCCAGTAAGTTCGCCGGAGAGGTGGATGTATTCGAAGCCCTGGAGGCCGTCAAACGCAACTACCCGATCGACGAGAATCGAATCCTGGTGCGCGGCTTCAGCATGGGCGGGGCTTCGGCGTGGCACATCGGCGCGCACTTCGCCGGAATGTGGGCGGCCGTCGCGCCCGGGGCGGGCTTCGCCGAAACTGCGCAGTATCAGAAGCTCAAGTTGACCGGGGAGGGCGCGCCTCCCTGGTGGGAGCAGACCCTCTGGCATCTCTACGACGCCCGCGATTACGCCGCCAACCTGTACAACACCGCGACCATCGAATACCACGGCGAAATCGATCCGCAGAAGCAGGCCGGCGACGTGATGGAGCGCGCCATGGCCGAAGAGGGCCTGCGGTTGATCCGCCTGGTGGGTCCGCAAACGGCGCACCGCTACCATCCCGATTCGAAAGTGCAACTGGAGCGCATGCTGGACGCGATTGCCGAGCGCGGCGCCGATCCCTATCCGCGGAAAGTGGTCTTCACTACCTGGACGCTGGCCTACAACCGTATGAAGTGGGTCACGGTGGATTCGCTGGCAAAACATTGGGAGCGCGCCCGAGTGGAGGCGGAACTCACCGATGAAGGCGCTCTCGAAGCCACCACCTCGAATGTTGCCGCGCTTTCGTTCGAAATCGGCTCCGGAGGTTGGCCGCTCGATCTGCGCCAGACCGTCGCTATGGAGATCGATGGACAATCCCTGTCCGCTCCGCCCCCAGGCTCCGACCGCTCCTGGACCGTGCACTTGCGCAAATCCAACGGGCGGTGGGAGACCGCCGAAACCGCATCGGCGCCCGGCCTGCACAAACGCCACGGCTTGCAGGGCCCCATCGACGACGCGTTTATGGACCGCTTCGCGTTCGTGACGCCCACCGGCCGCCCGATGGTCCCAGGCATGGCCGCATGGGTGGCATCGGAAGAGAAGCGTGCCATCGCCCAGTGGCGCGCGCAGTTCCGCGGCGACCCGCTGGTCTTTGACGATACCGCGCTGACCGAGGGCGAAATCGCAGCCAGCAACCTGATCCTGTGGGGCGATCCGGGCAGCAATCGCGTGCTGGCGCGCATTGTCGGCCGTCTGCCGATCCGGTGGACCGCCGACGGCCTGGTGGTCGCATCGCATACCTACGCGGCCGCGACGCACGCCCCCATCCTGATTTATCCCAACCCCCTGAACCCGGCGAAATACGTGGTCCTGAACAGCGGCTTCACCTTCCGCGAGGACGCCAACTCTACCAATTCGCGCCAGACTCCGCGGCTGCCGGATTACGCGGTGGTCGATCTGACCACCCCTCCCGACAGCCATTTTCCGGGCAAAATCGCGCTGGCCGGTTTCTTCAACGAGGAATGGGGTTGGTAGGCGGCCCGGAAGAAATCGCGCACTGCCTGCGCCGCATCGCCGACCGGGAGGACGAAATCCACGCGTGGGTCGAAGTGGTTCCGCCGGCGGCGCTCGAATCGGCGCGCGTCGAGGGGCCTCTGGCCGGAATTCCTTTCGGGGCCAAGGATATTTTCGAGACTCGCGGCCGGGCCACCGAATACGGCTCGCCGCTCTACGCCGGGCGGAAAGGCCAGGCCGATGCGGCGGTAATCGCGGAGTTGCAGGAAGAGGGCGCGATTCTGCTCGGCAAAACCCAAACCGCCGCATTTGGCTCCTTCGATGCCCCGCCTACCCGCAATCCGCGGGTTCCCGGCCACACTCCCGGAGGCAGTTCCTCGGGTTCGGCCGCGGCGGTGGCGGCGGGTATGGCAGCGTTCGCCCTGGGCACCCAGACTCTCGGATCGGTATTGCGTCCGGCATCCTATTGCGGGGTGTGCGGATTCAAGCCCAGCTTTGGCCTGATCTCCATCGAAGGCGTGCTGCCCTTCGCGCCCTCGCTCGACACGGTGGGCTTTTTCACGGCCAACGCCGGCGAGATGAATTTTCTCTGGTCGCGCGGATTCGGGGGCACCTCCGACGTGTCCCTGCGCGACCTGGCGCGCCTGCGCGTTCCGGCCGAAGAGCCCATGGCCCGCGCCATCGAGGATGCCGCCCAACGTCTGCGCGCCGCCGGCATCCGCGTCGACGATATGGACCCGCCGGCAGGCTGGAGCGCGCTGGTCGAGGCAGCCTACACGATCAACGCTTATGAAGGCGCGCGAACCCACGAGCGCCGCTACCGCGATTTCGGCGAGCGGTTGGGCGCGCGGTTGGCCGCCCTGGTGCGGCGCGGCCTGGCCATGCCCGCCTCGGAATACCTGGCCGCCCGAGAGCAGGTGGAGCGCATGCGTACCGAGATCTCGCGCATTTTCTGGGAATACCCGGCCATCCTCAGCCCCGCCGCCACCGGTCCGCCGCCCGCCGGACTGGAGTTCACCGGCGACCCCGCCGCGAACGCGCCTTGGACCGCTTTGGGCGTACCGGCCCTCAGCGTACCCCTCGCGGGCTACGATATGCCTATGGGACTGCAATTGACCGGCGCCTGGGGCCGCGACGATGCCGTGGTGGTAGTGGCGTCCGAGGCTGAAAAGCTGCTGGCGAACGAGGCGGCTCCATGACTGCCGCGGATTTCCGCCGCCTGGCCCTGGCGCTGCCCGAAGCCACCGAGAGCGCCCACATGGGCCATCCCGATTTCCGCGTGCGCAATAAGATCTTCGCCACCCTCGATGCCAGCGAAACGCTGGGCATGGTGAAGCTCAACCCCGAGCAGCAGCACGAGTTCGTCAAGGCGCATCCGGAAGTCTTCGTCCCCGTGAAAGGCGGCTGGGGCCGCAAGGGCGCGACCTATGTGCGGCTGGCCGCGGCGGAAGAGGAAATGCTAGTCAAAGCGCTCGGCATCGCCTGGCGCAACACCGCGCCGAAGAGCCTGGCGCGGTGAGTGCTGCCGGTGTCCCCCCGGCGCTCGCGGGCAATGCCCCTTTCACACCCCTGCTACGCGCTGCAAATACTCCCGGCTGCGCGTGGCGCTGGCCAGCGGGTCGGTGCCCGGAATGGTCGGGTCGACGTCCTGTTCGAAGACCGCCCAACCGTCGAAGCCGGCCTGGTCCAGTTCGCGGATGACCCCCGCGAGATCCACGTTGCCCTGGCCGAGTTCGCAGAAGACGCCGGCCCGGATGGCGTCCAGGTAAGGGATTCGCTCACGCCGCACGCGCTCCAGCACGTCCGCCCGGATGTCCTTCAAATGCAGGTGCCCGATGCGCGCGGCGTGCGTGCGCGCGAACTCCACGGGGTCGCCGCCGCCATAGAAATAGTGGCCCGTATCGAGGCAGATGCCCAGCAGGTCCGGGTCCGTCAGCTCCAACAGGCGCGCGACTTCCTGGGGGGTTTCAATATAGGTGCCGGAATGATGATGGAAGACGCTGCGGACGCCCAGTTCGCGGGCCGTCCGGGCGATGCAGGAGATCAGCTTCTGGGCGCCTTCCCACTGGGCTTCGGTGAAGCCATCCTGGGGGCCGGCACTGCCGGCGATGGCCATGCGCCGCGGATCCATTTCATCCGCCAGCACCAGGTAGGGCGCGCCGTTGGCCGCCAGCAGGCGGGCGGTGGCCAGCGCATCGCGCATGCCCTCCGCGTGGGCCTGCGGACGTCCCAGGGGCAGCGGAACGAAGGCGCCCAGCAGCGCCAGATCCCGCTTGGCCAGTTCGCCCTTCAGCTCCTCCGGATCGGTGGGCAGGAAACCGTACGGACCGAGCTCCGTGCCCCGGTAGCCGGCCTGGACCATTTCATCGAGCACCTCGCCGTAGCTCTGTTGCCGGGCCCAGCCTTCCACTTCCATAATGCCCCAGCTCACCGGGGCGGTTGCCATTCTGATGGGCATCGCACTCCTTCTCAAGTCTTGCTTTCCACGTACTCCGGCGGCGCGGCGATTTCGTGGCGCCGCTCCTTTCCCAAAGCCGCCTCGTATTCAGCCCGCGCCCGGCGGATGGCTTCGAG
This sequence comes from Bryobacteraceae bacterium, assembly GCA_030038565.1. Classification (GTDB taxonomy): domain Bacteria; phylum Acidobacteriota; class Terriglobia; order Bryobacterales; family Bryobacteraceae; genus JOPF133. Next base: position 7,700 of record JASHSS010000184.1, on the reverse strand, counting down.
CTCCGAAACCTCGGAAATCGGCACATCCCACCAGGATTCGTACCCTGGCACGCGCATCTCTTTATCCACTTCCACCACCACCACGCTGGTGCGCTTGTGGCCGCGCATGGCCTCCAGGGCCTGCCCGACTTCTTCGCGGGTGGTCGCCCGGACGGCCATGGCTCCCAGGCCCTCGGCCAGCTTGACGAAGTCCACCGGAAGGTACTCGCCGTCCAGTTGCCCGGTTTTCGTCCGGCGGAAGCGGTAGTCGGTTCCGAAGCCGCCCGAGCCGATTGCGCGCGAAAGGCCGCCGATGCTGCTGAAGCCATGGTTGTCGCAGACCACGATGTTGAGCTTGTAGCCTTCCTGGATGGAGGTGACGATTTCGGAGGACATCATCAGGTAGGAGCCGTCCCCCACCATCACGTAGACGTCGCGCGCGGGATCGGCCATTTTGACGCCCAGCCCGCCCGCGATTTCGTAACCCATGCAGGAGTTCCCGTACTCCATGTGATAGCCGCCGGCCTGATGCGTGCGCCAGAGCTTGTGCAGATCGCCGGGCAGGCTGCCGGCGGCATTGATCACCACATCCTGGGGGCGCGCGGCGCGGCTCACCGCTCCGATTACTTCTCCCTGGCTGATGGGCGGGCCGTGGCGCAAGGAGAAGATACGGTCGGTCTCCTCTTCCCAGCGCGCTTTCCATTCCCCGATGGCCTGTGCATAATGCGGCGAAACGCGATAACCCTTCACGGCGGAAGCCAGCCGCTCCAGAGCGGTTCGGGCATCCGCCACCAGCGGAAGTGCGGCGTGTTTGAAGGCATCGAATTCGGCTACGTTGATGCTCACGAAGCGCACCTGCGGGTTCTGGAACGCGGTCTTCGAGGCGGTGGTGAAGTCGCTCAGGCGCGTACCGATGGTGACGACCAGGTCGGCTTGGCGCGCGGCCAGGTTGGCTCCCGGCGTTCCGGTCACCCCGATGGCGCCGAGGTTCTGGGGATGGTCGAAGGGCAGCGAACCCTTGCCGGCCTGGGTTTCTCCCACCGGGATGCCGGTTTGGGCGGCGAATCGCGCCAGCGCTTCGGTGGCCTCGCTGTAAATCACGCCGCCGCCGGCCACGATCAGCGGATGGCGGGCCGCCTGGATCCACTCCGCGGCCTTCGCCACCAGGGCGCTCTCGGGCTCCGGCCGCGCGATGTGCCACACGCGCTTGTGGAACATCTCTTCCGGATAATCGGCCGCCTCGGCCTGCACATCCTGTGGCAGCGCCAGGGTGACCGCGCCGGTCTGGGCGGGCGAAGTGAGCACCCGCATGGCTTCCGGCAGCGAGCAGATCAACTGATCCGGGCGGTAGATGCGATCCCAGTACCGCGAGACTGGTTTGAAGGCGTCGTTGACGGAGATATCCTGGGTGTGCTCGGATTCGAGCTGTTGCAGCACCGGAGCCACGTTACGGCGGGCGAAGATGTCGCCCGGCAGCAGCAGCACCGGGATGCGGTTCACGGTGGCGGTGGCCGCCCCGGTAATCATGTTGGTGGCGCCCGGGCCGATCGAGGAAGTGCACACGAAGGCGGCCTTGCGCCGGCGCGCCTTGGCAAACGCCGTGGCGATGTGCACCGCGCCCTGCTCATTGCGGCAGAGGTAATACGGAAAATCGGGGTTCTGCTGGAACGCCTGGCCCAACCCGGCGATGATGCCGTGGCCGAAAATACCCCAGGCGCCCTCGAAGAAGCGGTTTTCGACCCCGTCCCGCTCGACGTATTGTTTCTTCAGAAAGCCCACCAAAGCCTGGGCCATGGTGACGTGACGTACTGGCATGGCGCTCACCTCTCCATTTCCATGGTGACCAAGGGCACGCGGGGGTCCTTGTCCCGCCAGCCCTGGCGCACCCATTCGTACTGCGGATCGTCGGACGCCGCCAGCGACCGTGCCGAGCCGCCCAGCGCGTTCAGGTAATATGCGTTGTAGCCGTGCGCCGCCACCACCGGGTGGTAGCCCTCCGGAACCAGCACCATTTCGCCGTCCCGCACGGTGAGGGTTTCATCCAGGCGCCGGTCGGGCGTGTAGACCTTTTGAATGGCAAATCCTTCCGGGCGGTCGATGCGGTAGTAGTAGATCTCTTCGAGATCGACTTCGCCCGGCGGATTGTGTACATCGTGTTTATGCGGAGGGTAACTGGACCAGTTGCCGCTGGGCGTGTAGACCTCCACCACGATCAGCCGGTGGGCGGGGAAGTGCGGCTTGAAGATGCCGTTGATCTGCCGAGTGGCGTTGCCGGCGCCGCGGATTTCCACATCCACATCGGCGGGCGTCACCAGGCGGGCGGGAAAATACTCTTCGGCGCGGCAGTAGCAGAAGGCGATGTCGCAATCCGTCTCGGCGGTCAGGGTGAAGGTGGTGCCGATCGGAAGATAAAGGGCGTACGGCATGCCCGCAAATACGTTGGGCCGCCGTCCGATGTGGGACCAGGCGCCGCGCGACGACTCCACCGAGCATGTGCCACCGAGCATGACGATGCCCAACTCGCGCGCTCCGGTAACGTCTTGCACGCGCTCTCCGGGCGCGATGCGCTGGTTTTTGAAACCCAGGAATTCGAAGCCGTAACTCTCGATTCGAGGGGAGCTTGGCGGCCGAACAAGTAGCTGCATGGACTTGCCTCCTTTACACCTGCCACCGATTTCGGCGAAGCACCACGCGCCACGGAGGGCGGATTCAGCCGTGGGGCCTCGTCCCTGTGAACACGTGTGTAATAGGCATTATATCCCTCGGCGCGCAGCGTGTGAAGCGCGGCCCAACTTCCCGATTGCCAGCCATCCGGAAGTAATCTGGAAGTAATTGACAAGCTCTACCGAGCCGGATATAGTTGGGGCAGTGCGCTAACAGGGCGTCTCCTACCCGCGGCAAGGGAAATATCCCACCTGTTTTCGTTTAAGGTTGTGGTTACCTTCTTTCAGCCTGGTATCGGCGGGACACCGGCAAATATGAAAGGAGGCCTTGTGACCCCATCGAAGTTTTTGCCCTCTCACCCATCCTTTGAATCCCTCCGGAAGCAGGCCAAGAAACTGGTGCGCCAGTTCGCCGCCGGTGACCCCGATGCTCTGGCCCGGGTGCAGGTCCAACTGCCGGCGCCGGCGCTTCCTCTATCGCTGCGAGACGCCCAGCTTGTGTTGGCACGAGAATACGGCTTCGCAGGCTGGCTGGATCTTCGCGCGGCGGCGCTGCGCCTGGAAGGCAAGGGCCTGGAATGGGCCGCCGCGGAGGCGGAGCGCGCCATCCATGACAACAACGTCCGCCGGTTAGCGCAACTGGTTCGGGAGAATCCCGCGCTTCTCGCGTGGCACGGTGATTGCGGCGAATCGCTACTTGGGTTTGCCACCGGCTCGTTTGGCGACAGCGGCGATCCGCATCGGGAACAGATGTTCACGCGCCTCGAATGCGCCGAGTTTCTCCTGGACGCGGGTGCTCGCGCGGAGCCGTCGATTTGGGAAGGCGCGATGCGTGCCCGCGCGAAAGGTGTCTTGCAACTCCTTTGGCGGAAGGGAGCGCTGCCCAGCAGCCTCGATGTTCTGGCTGCACTGGGGGATAACGACGGCGTGCGTGAATGTCTTGAGTCAATGCGGACTCGCTCCGGTGGCGACGCCGCCGCCGTCACGCAGGCGTTCCTCTGCGCCTGCCGTTTTCAGCAGCGGGCCGTCGCCGCTCTCCTTCTGAACCGTTCGATCGAACTCGATCCCATGCTCGGGCGGCGAGTGGAGCAATGGCGTGGACGGGAGGGGTTTATCGATTACCTGGCCAGACATCCGCAAGAGTATGGAAGCCCCTGGCAGACGGTTGTTATGAATGAACTGCTGGCGGCGATCAATGAGAATAACTTCGGCGAGTTCAGCCGGTGGCTCGAGCGGGAACCTGATCTGCTCGGCGAATCCCATGTGGCGTTGCAGGTGGAGTTATTGGAGCACGCGGTGTTGAAGGATCGGGGACCTTTCATCACTCGACTGATGGAGCTTGATCCCGCACTGTTGAAAACGGCGAGGCGCCCCGCTTCGTCCGCGCTGGTGATCGCGCTGGACTATGGGAAGTCGCATCTCATCCCTCTGCTGACTCCGATTTGGCCACTACCCAACGATCTCTGCCACGCCGCCGGCGTGGGGGACTTCCTGCGAGTCAGGGGTTGGTTTGATGAGGCCGGCCGGCCGCAACTCGGGAGCCTCAGCCAGCATTACCCCACGAACAACCCCGCGGTGCTCCGGAATCTTCATTGGACGCCCGCGAGCGCGCAGCAGATCCTGAACGTAGCGCTGGCATGGGCGTGCATGAACCGGCACTTTGCGATTGCTTCTTTTCTGCTGGAGCGCGGAGCCGATATCAACACGGACTGGAGCACCCACGAGCCCGCCAGTATTCTGCATGAGTGCGCCATCCGGGGGAACTATGAAGCAGCGCGGTTTCTCATCGACCACGGCATCGACATGACGATTCGAGATTATCGCTGGAACGGGACTGCTGAAGGGTGGGCATACCACGCCTTCGCCGTGAATACGGCGGGAGGCATCGATGAGGTCAAGGACAAGGCCATGGCGGAGTTCCTGGCGCGCGCCGGGCGCGCCCGCAAAGCGCAGTCCCTTTGAAAAGCATCGTGTTCTGCCAGGCCCATGCCGTCGTTTCCGCTTGACGCGGCCGATTGCACGGGGCTACGATCGGATTGCACACGTATTCAGTTTGAGGTTTGGAGAATTATGGCATCTACGCCGGCTGCCTGTAAGAGTCCTCTCCACCAGATGACGCAGACTACGCCCACCTGTCTGTGGAACGATTCCGCCGCTCTCGACGAGTTGACTTACTCGATCGAACACGGCGCCGTGGGGGCCACCTGCAACCCGGTCATCGCCCTGGGCATTCTGAAACGGCAGATGCCCTTGTGGCGTGGCCGCATTGAGGCGCTGATCGAGGAAATGTCCACCGCGACCGAGGATCAGATCGGGTGGAAGGTGGTGGAAGAGATGTCGGCCCAGGGCGCCGCGCTGCTGAAGCCGATTTTCGATGCGCAGGGCGGACGCAACGGCCGCCTGTCCATACAAACCGATCCGCGCTTCTACCGCAACCCGCAGGCCATTCTGGAGCAGGCCCAGCACTTCAACCGGCTTGCCCCCAACATGATTGTAAAGATTCCGGCCACGCGGGCGGGCCTGGTAGCCATGGAAGAAGCCACCTGGCGCGGGATCAGCATCAACGCGACGGTTTCCTTCACCTTGCCGCAGGCGCTGCAGGTGGCCGAAGCCGTGGAGCGCGGCCTCGCGCGGCGGGAGAAGGAAGGTCTGGAAATCCGCTCCATGGGTCCGGTCTGCACCATCATGGTCGGCCGGCTGGACGACTGGCTGAAAGTGCTGCTGGACAAGCACAACCTGTGCATCGACCCGGGCTACCTGGAATGGGCCGGGGTGGCGGTGTTCAAGAAGGCCTACCGTATTTACCGGCAGCGCGGCTACCGCCTGCGCCTGCTCTCGGCGGCGTTCCGCAATCACATGCACTGGAGCGAGTTGATCGGCGGGGACGTGGTGATTTCGCCGCCCTATGCCTGGCAGGTTCGCTATAACGCCAGCGCCATCGAGCCGATTCCGCGGATGGACAACCCGGTCGATCCCCGCATCGTCGCCGCGCTCGCCGAACAATTCCCCGATTTCCGGCGAGCCTACACGGAAGACGGCCTTTCGGCGGACGAATTCGATACCTTTGGGGCGACCCGTAGAACATTGCGCCAATTCCTGGCGGCCGGCGCCGAGTTAAACGCTGTGATCCGCGACGCGATGGTTCCGAATCCGGATAAGTAGCGCCGTCTTCACGCGGAGGCGCGGAGAAAAGAAAGGCGAGGGCGATTCTCGCCAAGCCGCTAAGGCGCAAAGTACCGCAAGAGGATTTTCGAAGGAGGCAACGGAACCAGGAAGAAAGCTCGAAGAAACCCTGAATGCCTTGGTTTTTCTCCGTGCTTTCTCCGCGGTTTGCGTGCCTCCGTGGTGAACAGGAGGCATCGAATGACAGGCAAGCTTCGATTCGGCGTGCTGGGAGCCGGACGCATTGGCAAGATTCACATCGAGAACCTGGTCAACCGGATTCCCGGCGTGCAAGTGGTGGCCCTGGCCGATGTGGCCGCCCAGGAACGCGAGGCGGTGGCCGCCCGATTCGGAATCGGGAAGACCTTCGCGGATTACCGCGAAATGCTGGCGCTTCCCGAAGTGGACGCCGTCGCCATCTGCGGCCCCACCAACCTGCACTACCAGATGATTGTGGATGCGGCGGCGCGGGGGAAGCAGATTTTCTGCGAAAAACCGATCGACCTTTCGCTTGAGAAAGTGCAGGCCGCCAACCAGGAGGTCGCGCGCCGGGGGGTGCGGATGTTGGTGGGGTTCAACCGCCGCTTCGATCCCAATTTCCTGAAGGTCCGGGAAATCGTGGCCGGGGGAAAGGTCGGAAAGCCTCATTTTTTGCGCATCACTAGCCGCGATCCCGCTCCGCCGCCCGAAGCTTATATCCGGGCTTCCGGTGGAATCTTCCTGGATATGACCATCCACGATTTCGACATGGCGCGCTACCTCATGGGAAGCGAGGTTTCCGAAGTGTATACGCGCGCCGCGGTGCTGGTGGACCCGGTGTTCGAAAAGGCCGGCGATTGGGATACCGCGGTGGTCACGCTGACCTTCGAAAACGGGGCCTTCGGCTCGATCGATAACAGCCGCAAGGCTGTCTACGGCTACGATCAGCGCGTGGAGATGTTCGGCTCCGGGGGCATGGTGACGGTTGCCAACAATACTCCCGATGCGCATATTCTGGCGGACCACGCGGGCATCCACACGGCCCTGCCGCTGAATTTCTTCCTGGAGCGCTACGCGGAATCGTACCTGCGCGAAATGCGGGCCTTCGTGGATGCGGTAGTCGATGGGACGCCCGTTCCGGTGGGTGGCGAGGATGGGTTCAAGGCCGCGGCGATCGCGCTTGCGGCCGCGCGGTCCGCCCGCGAAAACCGGCCCGTGAAACTGAGCGAAATCCACCAAGGAGTGGCAGCCGAATGTCCGGTCTCTTAAGCGTAGGGGTGATCGGTTTGGGAAGGATGGGCAGCGTGTATGCGCGCAACCTGGCGCAGCGCGTGCCGCACGCCCGGTTGGCCGCCGTTGCCGACCACAAAGCCGATTTGCGCGCACAGTTCGCCGCCGAGCTTGCAGGAGTCAAGGTCTACGCGACTCACCAGGAACTGCTGGAGGATCGCGACGTGGAGGCGGTGGCCGTCATCACCTCTACCAGCACGCACAAAGAGGTGGTAATGGATGCGGCCGCCCGCGGCAAGGCCATCTTCTGCGAGAAGCCCATGTCCCTGTCGCTGGCCGGGGCGCACGAAATGCTCCGGGCGGTCGAAAAGGCGGGCGTAGTTTTGCACGTGGGATTCCAGCGCCGCTTCGATGCCGGGTATATGGCAGCCAAGCGGAAAATCGAGGACGGTGTCATCGGCACTCCGGTGGTGATGACCTCCATCTCCCGCGACCCCTTCCGGCCGCCTCTGGAGTTCTGCGATCCGCAGGTTTCGGGCGGGCTGATTGCCGATATGGGAGTACACGATTTCGACCTGGGCCGCATGTTCCTGGGCGAGGTCGCGACCGTGCACGCGGTGGGTGGCGCCCTGGCGTACCCCGAAATGAAATCCGTGGGCGATATCGACAACGCCCTGGTGAACATGG
>JASHSS010000183.1 GCA_030038565.1 Bryobacteraceae bacterium | reverse complement strand
CTGGGCGGCGCGGTGGCGCCGCAGGTCCGGGTCGCGGTGTGCCCTGCGGGCGCGCGTTGCGGGGCCGCGTGGGTAACGGGTACGGCTGGTATGGGCGCCGGGCACGCTGTGCGCGTGGTCTTCGGGCGGGACCCAGTTGCGCTCCTCGACGCAGGCTGGGCGCGGTGCGCCCCGCGCGGCGCCCGGGCGAGCGTCTTCCGCCTTCTGTCGTGCTTAAATGAGTGAGGGCTTTCGCCTTTTCCCGATGTCGGACATTCCCCTCGTCAACGCGTTGGTTTATGCGGGCCTCGGGGTGGTGCTCTTCCTGGCCGCCTTCGCGGTGGTTCGCAGGATGATCCCGCTGGACCTGTGGAAGGAAATCGGCCAGGAGCGCAACGTGGCCGCGGCTATCGTGGCGGGCGCGGCTCTGCTGGGCCTGGCGTGGATCATCGCCGCCACGCTGCACTGACGGGCGGCTGTGATACCCTCGAACTTATGCTGTTCGAGTCCGACAAGGTGATGTTCGAAATCTACCGGGAGACCGAGTATACCGGGCAATACCGGGTGGTCTACTTTACCGAACTGCAGGACCACAACAAAGAAACCGAAATCAACCACGCCATGGCCGGGGAGCATTTCTACGACGGATTCCTCAAGAACTTCGGCAAGGACCAGGGAAAAGAGATTATCAATACCCTGCTGGCGCGGCTGAACGGCGGAGAAAAGCTGGCCCCCGAAGAAGTGGAGCAGGCCCTGGGCGAACACCTGGCCTGACGAGGCCGCCTTGCGCATTCTGCGTTACCCCAGTATCGGCGAGCCGCAATTCCTGGGCTGCGCGTCCGCGTTCGTGGACGCTCTGGAGGGCGAATTGAATGCCGCCGCCATGGCCCTCCGGCGGCTCCAGTCCAGCCGCAAGGGATCGGCCTTCGCCTACGAAATGGCCCTCGACCAGCACCGCTACGCCGCGCTCATCGTGCTGGACCGCTGGTCGGCGCTGGTGGCCGCTTTCGGCCCGCACCTGCAATTGGCGGCGCGCGCCGGGATGGTCGCGGAGGCTCCCGCGCGGATTGCCGCCGCCGAGCTGATCCTGGGACCGGCGAACCAGCTCATCGACCGGGCGGAGGCCTACGGCGCCGACGTGGTGGAGGCGTGCCTGCTGGCGTTCCAGTCGGCTGCCTCGGTGTTCCGCCAGGAGCACGAAGCCGCCGAGCAAGCCGCCCGCCTGGGGCCCATGCTGCCGGACGATTTTCGCGAGGCGCGGCGGATTTTTTCCGAGGACCTGGCGGCGCGCTGAGCGGGTATGTTCCATAGCGCACATCATCGGCCCTGACTCCCAAAAATCTGCTTGACGTTACCATATAGTCACGTTACTATAAAGTCACGTTAGGAGGGACCCGAAAATCATGACACTTGACGATCTGACGCTGGATATCACCCAGAGCATTGACATCAACGCCGACATTGGAGATGTCTTCCGCAGCGTGCTGCACCGGTTCGGTGAAGGCTTCACCAAGCCGCCGGAAGGCGAATCCATGCAAATGACACTGGAGCAGTGGCCGGGAGGCCGCTGGTTCCGCGATCGCGGCAACGGCATCGGCCACCTGTGGGGACACGTGCAGGTGCTCAAACCGCCGGTGCTATTGGAACTGAGCGGCCCCATGTTCATGTCGTATCCGGCCTTGAACCACCTCGAAGTGAAGCTCGAACAGCGGCCCGGCGGAACCCACTTGGATCTCCGTCACCGCGCCATCGGCTTCATCGACCCCGCTCACCGGCAGGGCGTTACCAGCGGCTGGCGGCACATCCTGGAAGGCGTCGCCCAGGACTCGACGGCGCGCACCGCGGCGCCGCGGACCTAAATGCCCGGCGACGACCTGGACGGAGTGTGGAAGGCCTTGTCGGACAGCACCCGCCGTTCGATTCTCGACCTCTTGCGCCAGGGGCCCCGCACGACCACGGCCATCGTGGAGGCCTTTCCGCACCTTACCCGCTTCGGCGTCATGAAGCACATCGAAGTGCTTCGCGAGGCCGGCCTGATTCACACCCGCGAGGAGCGCCGGCAGCGAATCAACTCTTTGAACGTGGTGCCCATCCGGCAGATTTACGAGCGCTGGGTGGGGCGCTTCGAGGAGTTGTGGTCGAGCCATCTGCTGCGCATCAAAGAGGACGCCGAAGCTCAGGCCGAAAAGCGCCCCAAACAGGGCTAAACCGATAACCCCGCGCGGACCCGTGAGGAGACGTGTGCCCGTGCATAACCACAGAAAGGAAAATCCGATGACGGCAACGCAGACGCAGCACCAAGTGGTATCGAGAGACGAATGGCTGAAGGCGCGTATGGCGCACCTGGCCGCCGAAAAGGAATTCACGCGCCGGCGCGATGAACTGAGCCGGCAGCGCCGCGAACTACCGTGGGAAAAAGTGGAGAAGAATTACGTCTTCGAAGGTCCCAACGGCCCGGAGACGCTTGCGGATCTCTTCGCCGGCCGCAAGCAACTGATCGTTTATCATTTCATGCTCGGACCCAACTGGGAAGAAGGATGCAAGAGTTGCTCATTCCTGGCCGACCACTTCGATTCCACGCGGATTCACCTGGCCCATCGCGACGTGACCTTCGCGGTGATTTCCCGCGCGCCCATGCCGCGCATCCAGGCGTTTCAAAAGCGGATGGGCTGGCGCTTCCACTGGGTGTCGGCATACGGCACGGATTTCAATCGCGACTACGGTGTGCAATTCACCCGCGAGGAACTGGCGGGCGAGGTCGATTACAACTACCACAAGACCCGTTTCGGCTCGGAGGAAGCGCCCGGCCTGAGCGTGTTCTACAAGGACGAAGCGGGTGAGATCTTCCATACCTACTCCACCTATGCGCGCGGCCTGGACGCGTTGGTCGGGACGTATCACTTCCTCGACCTGGTTCCCAAGGGCCGCGACGAAGACGGCCTGGCATTTTCGATGGCGTGGGTGAGGCACCACGATCAATATGGCGCGGATTACGCGCTCGACCCCACGGCCACCTATCAGAAGCCGCGCGAAACGGGCGCGTGCTGCAAACCCGAGGAGGGGGTGTGACCCGCCGGCCGTGCTGCAGCCGCGAGGGGTCTCCACGCCCCCTCGCACGGCTCTGGGGTGCCGCGAGTTCGGTACTGCCGGGGACCGCGCTGCTGGCGCTGCCGAAATGCCCGCTGTGCCTGGCTGCCTGGCTCACGGCTGCCACGGGCATCGGCGTCCCGGCGGCATGGGCGGCGCAGGTCCGCTGGCTGATCGTGGCGCTTTGGGTGGCAGCCGTGGCCTTCTATGTTCTGCTGCGGCAGACCGGGCGGGTGCGGCGGCGCGCCGCGGCGGGCACGGCGGGGCCAAACTGCGCGGCGGTTGGGCCGCCATTGGTATCATGAACCTTATATGGAAGAAGTGAAGGTCGGCATCGTGGGCCTGGGCAACGTCGGCTCCAGCACGCTGGGGATCCTGGCCCACAATGCCGACCAGATCGCGCTCAAACTGGGCTTCCGGCTCAGGGTGACGGCCGTGTGCAGCCGCTCGGCGCACGCCAAAAAGCTGCCCGCGCCCCTCGACGGCGTGTTTCGCACCACCGACTGGCGCGAGGTGGTGAGCCATCCTGAAGTGCAGATCGTGGCCGAACTGGTGGGCGGCACGAGCGTGGCGGCGCAGATTTTCGAGGGCGCCATCCAGCACGGCAAATCCTTGGTGACGGCCAATAAGGAACTGATGGCCGCATGCGGGCCGGAATTGTGGGACCGCGCCATCCGCGCCGGCGTCAACCTGGCCATGGAGGCCAGCGTGTGCGGCGGCATTCCCATCCACGCGGTGCTGCGCGAGGGCATTTCGGGGGACAATGTCGAAGCCCTTTACGGCATTCTGAACGGCACCTGCAACTACATTCTGACGGAGATGGAGAAGCGCGACGAAGCGCTTGATACGGTGCTGGCGGAGGCCCAATCGCTGGGCTATGCGGAGGCCGACCCGAGCGCCGATATCGACGGTTTCGACGCGCGCTCCAAGCTGGTGCTGCTGGCGGCGCTGGCGTTTGGCGAGAAGATCACTCCCTCGGATATTTTCATGGAAGGCATCCGGCGCATCATGCCGCTGGATTTCCGCTACGCGCGGCAGTTGAAGCACGCCATCCGGCTGGTATGCGGAGCGCGCAAAACGGGCGGCGGGCTGATCCTGTTCGTGCGGCCGGCGCTGATTCCGTCGTCCACCATTCTGGCCGGCGTGCAGGGGCCGTACAACGCGGTGTGGGTGAAGGGCCGCTACGGCGAAGACACGTTTTATTACGGGTGGGGCGCGGGGCATCCCACGGGCGTGGCGGTGGTGAGCGACCTGATGCGGGTGGCGCGCGAGATTCGCAGTGGCAGCCCGGAGCGCGTTTCGCCTTTCGCCCACGAACGCCTGGGCGAGAACCGGCCGGTGCCCGTCACCTTGCAGAAGCGGGCCTATTACCTGCGCTTCCGGGTGAGCGACCGGCCCGGCATCATCGCCCGCCTGGCCGGCATCCTGGCCAGCAAGAATATCAGCCTGGAAGCTGTTTTACAGGAACCGTGCGAAACCAAGCACGACCTTCCGTTCGTGATTACCGTCGAGCCGACCTCGGAGCAATCCATTCGCGAAGCGGCGGCCGAGATGGCGCGGCTCGATTTCATGCTCGAGGCGCCCCTCGCGCTGCCCATGGAGACTGCGCTATGAAAAGTTTCGTCGTCTGCTTGGCCCTCGCCGGCGCCGCCTTCGCGCAGGTGGCGCAGCAAGCCAATTCCACTTACCAGACCGAAGCCGGGCGCGAGAACCTCGCCAGGAGTCTGAACTCGCCCGAGCGCGAACACACCGAGAAGCCCGTCGAATTGGTTCAGTCCATGGGCTTGCAGCCCGGGATGACGGTCGCGGATGTCGGCACTGGCCCCGGATTTATGCTGCCGTACCTCAGCGCCGCAGTGGGAGCGTCCGGCCATGTGCTGGCCGAAGACATCTTCGACGATTTTCTCGCCGGCGCCAAAAAGACCGCCCAAGAACACAAACTGCCGAACGTCGCGTTCATCAAGGGTACCGAAACCGACCCGAACCTGCCCGCCGGGCAGGTGGACATGGAACTGGTGCTCGACGCCTACCATCATTTCGACTACCCCGAAAAGATGCTGGCGGGACTGCACCAGGCCCTCAAGCCCGATGGCAAACTGGTGATTGTGGAATATTACAAGCGCCCGGCGGCAATGCCGGGCGGACGCGCCATGACGCATATCCGGCTCGACATGCCGGACGTCATCAAGGAAGTGGAAGCCAA
>JASHSS010000182.1 GCA_030038565.1 Bryobacteraceae bacterium | reverse complement strand
AGAACCGATTGCGGCGACCTGCCGTGCGGTCGACCGGCCGCGCGCAACCCGAGCCAGCCACGCCGGAGCCGGCCCCCGCTGGAGCCGATTGCGGCGACCTGCCGTGCGGGTCGGCCGGCCGCGCGCAACCCGAGCCAACCACGTCCGAAGCCAAACCCCCGCTGGAACCGATCGGGGCGACCTGCCGTGCGGGTCGGCCGGCCGCGCGCAACCCGAGCCAACCACGCCGGAGACCAAACCCCGCTAGAACCGATTGCGGCAACCGGCAGTGCGAGTCGACCGGCCGCCCACAACCCGAGCTAACCACGCCGGAGCCGGCCCAGCGACGCTTGTGTGGCGCGGCTCATCGGGAACCGGAGGCGCAGAGCGCAGGCGCCCGCGCCCGTTGCGCTGGCCGGCGAAAGCGTGATACTCCAGTAAGCGGAAGGTGAGCCATGCAACGACGGGATTTACTGAAAGCGGCCGCGGCCGGCGGCGGATTGACGATTCTGCGCAGCGGTTTGCTGCGCGGCCAGACGGCGCCCTCGAACCGCCTCAACATCGCGCTGGCGGGTGTGTGGGGCCGGGGAACGGCCCACTACAACGTTCTGCGCACGGAGAACGTGGTGGCCCTGTGCGACGTGAACGACCTCCGCACGAGGGAGGCCCTGGCGCTGTTTCCCAAGGCCAAAACCTATTTTGATTGGCGCCGCATGCTGGACCAGAAGGACGTTGAAGCGGTGATCATCTGCACGGCCGACCATCATCACGCTTTCCTGGCCAACTGGGCCATGAATCGCGGCATGCACGTGTATTGCGAAAAGCCCATGGGCATTACGGTGGATGAGGTGCGCACGCTGCGCGCCAATTATCTGAAGAACCGCGGGAAGATCGCCACGCAGCACGGCACGCAGCGGCACGCCTATCCCAATTTCGAGCGGCTTCGCGAGCTGATTCTGGATGGCGCGGTGGGCGAGTTGAAGACCATCCACGGGTGGGACAGCCGCCAGCTTCCGCGCCCCGGTTACCCGCAGGGCGAAGGCACTGTGCCGGACGTGCTGCACTACGAGCAGTGGATCGGGCCCTCTCCATACCATCCCTACACACCGCAATATTTCGGCGGCTCCAGCGGCATGAACTGCCTGTTCTGGAACATGTATCGGGATTTCGGCGTGGGACAGATGGGCGACATGGGCGCCCACACCATGGACCTGCTGTGGAACTCCATCGACGCCGGGGCGCCCACGGCCATCGAGGTGGATCAGGAAGTCAGCGACAGGTTCAACCCGGAGATCACCCCGGTAAAACTGAAGGCCTCCTTCGCGCACCCGGCCAACCAGTGGCGCGGACCAGTGACGGTGGTATGGTATCAGGGCGGGCTCAAGCCCAATGCGCCCAAGAGTTATATCGACGTCGAGAAGATTGCCAACGGCGCCATCTTCGCGGGCACCAAGGGCAGCATTCTGGCCGATTTCACTACCCGCGTGATCATTCCCAATAACGACGATGGCGACCTGACCTATTACAAGCGGCGCTCCTCCGGCGACCTGCTGCCGCTGGTGGAGGGCACCGGGCAGACCACCCAAAGCCAACGCCCGGGCGGAGGGCGCGGCCCGGCGCGTAACCCGGCGCAGGCGCGCACGCGGCCGGCGCTGCCCGCCGGTTTCACCGCCATGCCCGATTCGAAGCCGCTGGCCAACGGATTCCCGGCGGTTCAGTTCCTGGCCAACGGCCTGCCCGCCGATCTGGGCATGCCCAACACGGATGTGGAGCAGATGGTGGAAGCCGAAAAGGAGGGCCGCGCGCCGAACCTCTCCGGCAGCCTGTTCCAACAGGATTGGATCGACGCCTGCAAGGGCAAGAACAACGGCGTGACCCACGGGACCAGCAGCAAGACACACTGCGATTTCGATTATTCCGGCTCGATGATGGAGCAGATGCTGCTGGGCCTGGTGGCGCACCGCGCCGGCAAGCGCCTGGAGTACGATCCGGCGACCGGCCGCATCACTAACGACAGCGCCGCCAACGACTGGCTGAAGCGGAGTTACCGGTCGGGCTGGACTCTGAACGGGTAAGGGTTAGCGCCGCGGTGTAGTTGAAAACGCGGTTGGCGGGTCTTTGAGAGTAAGTGAGACCCACAATGGTTGCCTGGCTGGCGGGCCTTGCCATAGTGTTCGCCGGCCAGGCGCAAACGAGTTACACCGGGTATCTGGTCATCGGACCGTGGTCGAACCCACTCTACGGCCCGGCATTCACTTCCAACGGACGGTTCGACTTCATCAACACCGACGGGTCCGGGAACGTCTACGCAACCTACAACGGGCCGATCTGGAAAATCGACACACAGGGCAACGTTTCGCCGGTGGTTGGGTTCGGTCCCAGCGCAGCTTCGCCCGGGCAGCCGGTCTACGCCCTCGAGGCCGCCGCCCCTGAAGATTTCGGTTCGAACAGTTTCACGGGAGATGCGCAGGGCAACTTGTACCTGGCAGACGGCAGGGCGATCTACCGCATCACTCCCGCCGGGCTGATGGCCGTCTATGCGCCCGTGGCGGCGACCGCGGTTGCCTGCGATGCCGCCGGCAATCTCTACGCCAACGTGGGCAACGCGCAGATCGTGCGGGTAGCTGGCGACGGCAGCACCACACCGGTGGCCGGGACGGGCGTAGTCGGCTACAGCGGCGATGGAGGGCCGGCCATCGACGCGCAGATCGAAACGGGGCTGCTGGCGGTGGACTCGGCCGGCAATATCTGGATTGGCGACTGGGGCGATTATGTGATTCGCAAGGTGGATCCTGCTGGAACCATCACCACGGTGGTGCAGGTCCCCAGCCTGTACCGGATGACCGCCTTCAACGGAACGGTTTACTACACCGGGTATTCGGCGACCGGCGCCAACCCCAACCAGGTGATGCGTGTGGGTGTCGACGGAACGGTTGAGGTGGCGGCGGGCGTTCCGTACTCCGCGCCCTACAACGGCGACGGCGGACCGGCCACGGCGGCATCGCTGACGGATATCCTCAGCCTGGCGGCGGACCCGGCGGGCAATCTCTATATCGCCGATGGGAATCGAGTGCGCGTGGTGGATAC
>JASHSS010000181.1 GCA_030038565.1 Bryobacteraceae bacterium | reverse complement strand
CATCGAACCGCTGGGATCGCGGCAGGTGGGGGAAGTGGTCTGCACCATCGAGAATCCCGGCCGCGAACTGGTGCCGGGCACCAATGTGGATGCCGAAATCCGCACCGCCGCCGTGGACCGCGCGCTGGTGATTCCCCGCGAGGCTCTGCGCCACGACGCGCAAGGCGATTATGTGCTGTGCCTCACGGGCGACACGCTGGAGCGCCGCCCGGTGAAGACCGGTGCGTCCACCGTTTCACTGGTCGAGGTGACCGAAGGCCTGGCCGATGGCGACCGAGTGGCGCTGCCCTCGGACACCCCGCTCGCGCCCGGCGCCCGTGTCACCCCGGTGATGTAACCCGCCTTCGCCCGCACCCGTGCTGGCTTCCAGGCACGCCCCATCGCGAGCTTGTCCGCCCCGCGCCCGTCCTCACCCCGTGCACGCATCCGTCTTCGAGCGTCCCTCCTCGCCATGGCGGCGACACGCCACGGGCGCCCACTTGCGGCGCCGCCGCATTTCCGAAACAATAACAGCTTCATGCCTGGCAACCAATCTTTCCCGGCGCCGGCCGGCGGCCCGAAATATGCGTGGTATCGCGACCTGAACCGTTATCAGTGGTTCGTGGTGGCGGTGGCCAGCGTCGGATGGATGTTCGACACCATGGCCCAGCAGCTCTTCAACCTGGCGCGCGTGGCGGCCATCCGGGACCTCATGGGCGGGCACGCCTCACCGGGAGCCGTGGCCGACCAGGCAGGTTATGCCACCTCCATTTTCATGATCGGATGGGCTCTCGGCGGCGTCATCTTCGGGGTGCTCGGCGATCGCCTGGGCCGCGCCAAAACCATGATGATGACCATCCTCACCTACACCATCTTCACCGGCCTCAGCATGTTTGCCGTGGGGGTGTGGGACTTTAACGCCTACCGCTTTCTGTGCGGCCTGGGCGTGGGCGGCCAGTTCGCCGTGGGCGTCGCTTTGGTGGCCGAAGTGGTCCCCGACCGGGCGCGCCCGCACGCCCTCGGCATGGTGCAGGCATGCTCCGCCTTGGGCAACATGGTGGCCGCCCTTACCGGTATTTTCCTGGGCCAGTTGGAGCAGTCCGGCGCGATTGCCGGCGCCTGGCGCTTCGAGTTCCTGGCCGGCGCCATCCCCGCGCCGCTGGCCCTGCTGGTGTTCAAGAAGCTCAAAGAACCCGAGCAGTGGCTGAAAGCGCGCGCCGCCAAAAAGAAGATGGGATCGTTCGGCGAGCTGCTTTCCGACCCGCGCTGGCGGCGCAATGCCTTCGTCGGCCTGACCCTGGCCTTTGCCGGGGTGGTGGGGCTGTGGGGCATCGGCTTCTTCAGCTACGACCTGCTGCGCTCGGCGGTGTTCGAAAAGACCTTCCGCGCCGAGGGCCTCTCGGGCGCGGCGCTGGCCGGAAAGACCACCACCTGGATCGGCATCACCTCCCTGCTTCAGAACTTCGGCGCCTTTTTCGGCGTGCACGCCTTCACCTGGCTCACTCACCGGGTAGGCCGCAAAACCGCTTTCGCCGTGAGCTTCCTGGCGGCGCTCGGCATGACGGCCTACACCTTCTGGAGCATCAAGAGCCTCAGCGACGTCTTCTGGATGATTCCGCTGATGGGCTTCACCCAGTTGTCTCTGTTCGGCGGCTACGCCATCTATCTGCCGGAGCTTTTCCCCACGCGGTTGCGCTCCACCGGCACGAGTTTCTGTTACAACGTGGGGCGCTTCGTAGCCGCCGCCGGCCCCTTCACCCTGGGTGTCTTCACCAGCCGGGTTTTCGCAGGATACCCCGAACCCATGCGCTACGCCGGCGTCACCATGAGCCTGGTTTTCCTGGTGGGGCTGGCGGCCCTCCCCTTCGCCCCGGAAACCAAGGGCAGGCCGCTGCCGGAGTAAGCCAGGAGGGATTTGCCGGCCTTGATTCAAGACCTCCGCTATGCCTTACGGCAACTCATCAAGAGTCCGGGGTTCACCTTCACGGCGGTCGTCTCGCTGGCGCTCGGTATCGGGGCCACCACCGCGGTTTTCAGCGTGATCTATGCCGCCCTGATCAACCCCTATCCCTACCGCGCGGTGGACCGGATCGTCCGGCTGAACGTGCGCATCCGGGGCTCGATCGAGAGTATCAACATCAATTTGAACGGCCCGCAGATCCGCCAACTGCACCAGGTGCGCGCCATAGACAGCGTGCTGGCCATGGGTTATCAAGCCCTCACCCTGACCGGCCACGAGTTCCCCGAGAACGTCAACGCCATTACTCTCATCTCCAACGGCTTCGCAGATCTGGGCGTGCCGCCGGTGCTGGGGCGGGCCCTCGGACCCCCGGACTCACCCGATGGGCAGGAACCGCAGCCCGTTGTGGTGCTGTCGTACAAGTTCTGGCAGGAGCATTTCTTTTCCAATCCGGATGTGCTGGGCAAGACCGTGCAACTGAACCGGAAGGACTACACGATCGTGGGCGTGGCCGCGCCACGGTTTACCTGGTATATGGCGGATCTCTACCTGCCGCTGAAGCTGACCGGAGATCCGGCGCTGACGTATATCACCAATCTCCGCCTGCGGCCGGGCGTAACCCTGGAGGCAGCGGACGCGGCGCTCGAACCGTTGTTGCACCAGTTCGCCAGGGACATGCCGAAGCGTTTTCCGGAGCACTTCCAAGTGCAGGTCGAGGGGCTCAACGAGTGGGTGGTCCGGGACATGAGCGGCACGTTGTATCTGCTGTTCGGCGCAGTGGCGGTCCTGCTGGGCATAGGCTGCGGGAATGTATCGATTCTGCTGCTGGCGCGGGGCGCCGCGCGGCAGCATGAGTTGGCTGTGCGGGTGGCGGTCGGGGCGAACCGCTATCGCATCGTGCGCCAGTTGCTCACCGAGTCGATGCTGTTGGCCGCGGCCGGCGTGCTCCTGGGCGTGTTGCTGTCTTACGGAATTCTGGCGGCCATTCGGGTCTTGCTGCCCCCGCGGGCCTTCGCTGCCGAAGTCGTCATCCGCATCAATCTTCCAGTGCTCCTGTTCAGCGGGGGAGTGGCGCTGGCAACCGGGTTTGTGTTCGGGTGGTGGCCTGCCTTGCAGGTCTCCCGGACCGAGGCCGGCCGGATGATCCAGTCAAACCGGCGCCGGGTAGCCGGGAGCGTGCACGGCCGCCGCTCCCACAATGCGCTGATCGCCGGACAGATTGCCCTCACGCTGCTTCTCCTGGCCGCCGCGGGTTCCGCCATGCAGGGCTTCTTGCGGATGATCCATACGCCTCTGGGCTACGATCCTCACAACGTGCTGTCGCTGAGGATTCCACTTCGCGACAACGCATACACCACGTGGGCCGCGCGCGCGGCCTACATTGCGCAACTGCGGACGGCGGTGTCGGAAACTCCCGGCGTGACCATCACGGCGATCTCCACCAATGCCACGCCGCCGCGGAACGGCTGGTATTCGCGCTTTGAAATTCTGGGCATGCCTGCCGCCTCACAGCCCATGGCGTCGGTGAACCTGGTAAGCCCGGAGTACTTTGCCGCTTTGCGCATGCCGCGCGGTGAAGGGCGCATCTGGAGCGCGGCCGAAAATGGCGGCGGCGCGCATGTCGCGGTGGTCAACCGCACCCTGGCGCGGCGCTACTTCCCAAACGGCGATGCCATCGGCCGCTCCGTGAAGTTGCCGGACCTGGAAAACCGTCCGCCGGCCGTCCTGACACCGCCCGATATCGAGAACTCGTGGCTGCCGATCGTGGGAATTGTGGAGGATGCCAGAAACGACGGGCTGCGCAACCCCGTCACGCCGGCGATTTTTGTTCCGTTCACGCTGAACGTGTCCATGTGGACCCAGATTCTGGTGAGAGCGGAGGTGCCGCCGCTGACCCTGCTGAACGCTCTGCGGACGAAGGTGATGGCGGTAAACCCGGACCAGCAGGTCTACAACAATGTCGAGGATCTGGAGGGCTGGATCTCCGAGGAGCCGGAGTGGCAGGAGGAACACCTGGCGGCCTGGATCTTCGGCGTATTTGCCGGTCTGGCTCTGGCTCTGGCGGCCGTCGGGCTTTATAGTGTGGTGTCCTACACCGTCGCGCAGCGGGCCAACGAGTTCGGAATTCGGATGGCCCTGGGCGCGCAGCCTGGGCATGTGCTGCGCATCGTCTTCGCCTCGACTCTGGTGACTGTGGGCAGCGGTATTCTGATCGGCCTGGCGCTCACCCTTGCCCTGAACGCGATCCTCGGACACTGGACCAAAGGCAATTCGCGCGATCCGATGGTTCTTCTGGCGGGAGCGGTGTTGCTCGCCTTGGTATCCGGGATTGCCTGCGCCGTGCCGGCGTTCCGCGCCTCCCGGGCCGATCCAATGGCAGCCCTGCGCTGCGAGTAACCCCCGCCTCCTACTCCGTTCCGCTCTTCTTGCCCTCAGGCACGCCCAGTTCCTTCAACAGCGGCGTGGCTTTGTACACCACCCGCAGCGCTTCGGCGATTCCCTGCGTCGCCACGTGTACGGCCCGCGCCGTGTCGTCGGTGTAGAGATAGGTGAGCGCGATGCTCTCCAGGTTGCCGTCCACCACGATGCCGACCAGTTCGCCCTTTTGATTCACCGTGGGGCTGCCGGCCGTGCCCGCGATGTCGCACGTGGTGGGGAAATCGTACGGCGCCACCAGGTCCAGCGATCCCTTGGCGTCCATCCACCGGTCGGGCAGCAGCACCGGCGCGGTCTTCCCCGCCAGGGAGAACAGGCCGCCGAAAGTGGTGTCGTACAGCACTTTGGCTTCCGTCCGGTCTTTGTAGTCCTTCACCGCTCCGAAAGTCAGCCGCAGCGTGGACGTGGCGTCCGGATAATCCGCCGCGCCGAACATCTTGAAGCGGTATGAGGCGATCTTTTCGGCGCTCGAAACCTCCAGCGCTTCGATCGTCTCTTCATGCTTCTTCAGCAGCTTGCGCGCGGGTTCCTCCAGCAGCCGGGCCAGCCGGATCATGCCGTCATCGGATTTTTCGACCGCCGCACGGCTGGCCGCCAGCCGCCGGCGCTCCGCCACATCCTTCAGCTTGCTGCTCTTTAGGTACGCCTCCGCCGCCTGCGTCGGCGTGCGCCCGCCCAGAATCGCCTTCAACGGCACTTCCCGATCGCCCAGCGCCCGGATCTCCTCCAGGTAGCGCGCCAGCATGATCGATTCGATGGGGTCGTCAATCGGCGCCGCCGAATACAGGCCGGCTTCCAGGGATGCCAGGTTGCTGTCGCGGTACTCCGGAAGGCGCTGCTCGTTCGGCTTCCCGCGCTCCTCGCCCAGCCGCACAATCTCCCGCGCGATGCGGAACATCTCCGAGCCAATCGCCCCCGGTTTTTCCAGAATTTCATACGTCCGTTCCGAGCGCTTCCACTCGGTATACGCGGTGGCCACTTCGTCCCAAACCTTGCCCGCCGGGACTCCCAGCTTGGGATCGTGCTCCACCGCCGCGCGCAGCTTCTTTTCGAAATTCTGCTTGCGCGCCATCAGCCGCACGTCGTTCAGCCCGATCAGCCGCCCGGCGGTGAATTTATAGCTCGTGTTCAGCTCGCCCAGGTGGCGCGTGGCCAGCGCCAGGTTGGCCTGGCTGCGCTCGGCGAAGTTCCGCAGATCCAGAAGGCGCCATTGAATCCGCCCGATCATCGCCGGCAGCATGGTGTCGTGGTAGAAAGTGAGCTGCGCGTAGGTCGCCAGGCGCGAGGTCGGCGCCGGATTCCCGGCCGCGAACGTCAACTCCGCGTCCGTCACTCCCTCCGCGCTCCACTTCAGGTATTGCGGGGTCGCCGCCGGTTGGCCGTTTTCGTAGGCCCGCAGAAAGGCCACATCCAGCGAGTAGCGCTGGAACGTGTAATCGGCCGCCGCCCCTCCGAACAACGCAATCGCCTGTTCCGGCGCGAAGACCACCCGCAGGTCGCTGTATCTCTTGTATTGGTACAGGTCGTAGCGCTCCCCCGAGGACAGCTTCACCACCGTGCAGGTGTTGTGAGTGCGCTCCGCGCAGGCCTTTTCAATGGCCCCGATGGCCGCGTTGCGCCGGGCCAGCGCTTCGGCCGGCTTGGCCCCCTCCTTCACCGATTCCTTCACCTGTTTGGTAGCGTCCTCCATCTCGACCACCACCGCGCCATCCAGGTTGGGGCAGGGCAGTTCGGCCGCCGGCGTGGCGGCGTAAAAGCCGTCCTTCAGGTAATCGTGCCCCGAGGCCGCCTTCAAACAGTCCACCACCAGGCGCTGGTTGGTCAACACCAGCCCTGTAGGCGAAACGAACGCGCCCGTGCCGCTCCCGATCCGCAAGGTGGCCAGCCGCAGATGGTCGAGGAACCCATCCGTCACCTCGAACTGGTACTTCTCCTTGACTTTATCTTTGGGGAACTGGTTGAACAGCCACATGCCCTCATCAGCCGCCAACGGCAGGCATAGGACACCCAGAAGCAGGAAACTGCGGATTCTCACGATTCTCCCAGTGTAACCATGTGGCTCATGCTTTTGCTTGCCCATCCGGGACCCAAAAGTTCCCCAATCTCAGCTCTCCTTGTTCCCGCAGCATATTTGTCCTATACTGTGGAACAAATGTCGGAGTACCTCGGCGAATTCGAGCAGATCGTACTGCTGGCCATCGCCCGCCTGGGCGAATCGCCTTACGGCGTGCCCATCCGCCGGGAGATCGAAAAGGGCGCCCGGCGGCGGGTCAGCGTGGGCGCGCTCTACGCCACCCTCGATCGCCTGGAAGCCAAGGGCTACCTGCATTCCTGGTTTTCCGAAGCCACCGCCCAACGCGGCGGACGCTCCAAACGCTGCTTCCGTCTGCTGCCCGCGGGCTTCGAGGCTCTCTCCCGCTCCAAAACCATGCTCGACCGCATGTGGCAGGGGGTCAGCATCGAAGGAGGCTCGCGTGCCTGACCGGCCGCCGCGGCTCGCCGAGCGACTGCTGCACCGGCTGGTTCCCGGAAAGGATGGCGACGTCATCGCCGGCGATCTCGCGGAAGCCTGGGCCGAGCGCGGCGGCGGCCGTCTCTGGTATTGGCTCGAAGTGCTCACCTGCCTCCGCGTCCGCCTTTCGCCCAATCGCCGCGTCCTTCCCGATCTCGGCCGCGACCTGCATTACGCCCTGCGCGTCATTCGCCGCAATCCCGGATACGCCGTCGCCGCCATGCTCTGCCTGGCCCTCGGCATCGGCGTCAATTCCAGCGTGTTCAGCTTCCTCGATGGAATGTACTTCCGCCTGCTGCCCGTGCCCCAGGCCGATCGCGTGGTGGCCTTCGACCGGGACGGAAGGACCCCCTCTTTCTGGCGCGACTACCTGTCCATCCGCGACGGCATCCACGCATTCAGCGGCATAGCGGCCACCGCCGGACGCGGCACCTTCATGGATGTCGAGCGCGCCAATTTCGGCATCGTCACCGAAACCGTCTCCGCCAACTATGCCGATGTCCTCCGCGTGAAGCCCGCGCTAGGCCGCTGGTTCCGGCCCTCCGATGAGTTGCCCGGCGCGGAGCCGGTGGTGGTGATCGGCGACGGCATCTGGGAAACCTGGTTCGGCCGCGATCCCCGCGTGCTGGGCAGAAATGTCCGCATCGAGATGCAATGGTACCGGATCGTCGGCGTAGCGCCCGAGGAATTCCAGGGGGTTTCAGCGCCGATTCGCGTGGATGCCTGGGTGCCTTTGACCACCTATCCCATCGCCCGGGCGCAACTCGCCGACCCGCATGGCCCCGGTCCTACGGTCAGCCTCGTGGGGCGTCTGGCTGCCCGGCAGACCGTCGAGCGCGCCGCCGCCGAAATCGCGGTCATCGACGCCCGCCTCCGCCAGGCCCATCCGCGCGAAACCCTGTATGCCACGCCGCTCCACGTGCGCCTGTTTCGCGGCATCCCTTCTCCCGCCGCGCGCCGCGTCACGCGCTCGATCGCGATTCTGTTAACGGCCATCGCAGGGATCGTGCTGCTCATCGCCTGCGTGAATGTGGCCAACCTGCTGCTCTCGCGCGCCGCGGTGCGCCGGCGCGAGATGGCTCTCCGCCGCTCGTTGGGAGCCTCGCGCGGCAGGCTCCTGCGCCAGGGCATGGCCGAAAGCGTCATTCTGGCGCTGGGCGGCGCCGCGCTCGGCATCGGGTTCGGCTACGCGACGGACCGCGCCCTGGCGCTCTGGATGCCGCCTTCCATTCCGCTGGCTGTGCTGCGCGGCATTCACTTGCAGATGAACTGGCGGGTCGCCGCGATCACCGCCGCCCTGGCGCTCGTCTGCGCCGTCCTCTTCTCGCTCGCACCGGCTCTCGAAGGCTCTCCGGTGGAACTGGTTTCGGCCCTGAAGTCCGACGCCCCAACCAGCCGTGGGCGCCGCCTGGGCCAGCGCGACCTGTACGTGATCGCGCAGGTGGCCCTCTCGCTGGTTCTCCTGGTGGCTACCGGACTGCTGTTGCGAGCCCTCCAGCGCATCGAGCGCATCGATCCAGGCTTCGCCACCGACCATCGCCTGTACGTCCGCCTCTTCGCACCCGATCCCGATTTCACGCCCGAGGCCGGCACCCGGCTCTTCACCCGCCTCCTGGATGAGGCGCGCGCCTTGCCCGGTGTTCGCGGCGCCACGCTCTCCTTCGATGTGCTGGGCTTCTCGGATAGCGCCTGCGTCAGCCCCAGCCGCGGCCCGTCCGATGGTCACGCCAGTATCAACGTGGTCGAGCCGAATTACTTCCAGCTGATGCGCATTCCCATCGTACAGGGAAGCAACTTCTCACCGTACACCCAGCCCGTTCTGGACACGCCCAAAGCCATCGCCGCCGGCAGTCCGCCGCTGGACATCATCGTCAACCAGACCTTGGCGCGCCGCCAATGGCCCGGCCGCGACCCCATCGGCAAAGTGCTTTGGTTAGGCTGCCCGGACGGCGATCCGCAGATCGCCGCGCGGGTCATCGGCGTTGCCCGCGACAGCAAGTACATAGCCCTCGATGAGGATCCCACCCCGCTTTTCTACGCCTCCCGCCGGCAACTCTGGTGGAACGGCTACTTCGCCCTGATCCTCCACACGGCCGGCGACCCGGCGGCCCTGTACGCACCGCTCATTCAACTCGCGCGCACCGGCGGTCCCAATCTGCGCACGTACGAACTGGGCACGTTCGACGACGTGATTCAGTCGTCGCTGTGGCGCGTCCGCTGGCAGGCTCGCCTGCTGGGAGCCTTCGGCCTGCTGGCCCTCGCGCTCTCCGTGGTCGGCCTGTACGGCGTGGTCGCCTACAGCGTGGCGCAGCGCACCCGCGAAATCGGCGTCCGCATGGCGTTGGGCGCCCAGCGCATCGACGTCCAATGGATGGTGCTGGCGCGCGGCCTGCGCCTCACCGCCGCCGGCATCGCGGCCGGCCTGGCCCTGAGCGCCTCCGCCACCCGCTTCCTGCGCGGTTTTCTCTATGGCATCGATCCGCTCGATCCCACGGCCTTCGCCGCCGCCGCCCTGGCCTGGCTCTTCATCGCCATGCTGGCCAGCTACATCCCCGCCCGGCGCGCAGCGCGCGTGGACCCGGCCATCTCCCTGCGCTACGAATAACGACTTACGAATAGCGCCCTTATCGCGGCAGGCGCCGCATCAGGATCGCCCGGCGCCGGTCCACCTCCCGCCCATATTCCGTGCCGGCGATTCCGTCCGGCCGGGGAACCAGCTCCGGCGGCGCGCCCCCGAAATCCAGAGCCGCATCCGCCACTTCCCGCAGCCTCACCCCCGGTTCAAACAGTTGCGCCGGCGCTATCACTGGCTTGCCATCCACCCACTTGACGCGCTTGGCGCCTTTGCCCAACACCTCGTTCGCCTCCGACTCGCCCAGGGGATCGTCCGCCAGCTTGATCAGAAGCGGCTCGGACGGCGAAGCCGGCTCCCCACCGTCCACCGGAAGGATCACGAACCACCGCGCCGCGCCATTTCCCTCGAGCAGTTCCACAATGCTTCCCGCGCGTCTGCGGCAAAGGTGCAGCCCGCCATACACCACCAGCGCCTTGCGGCCCTTGCGCAGCACCTCCCGCTCAATCACCGCGGCCGCAAATCGGTCCCTCCCCTCCACGCATTCCCGAATCTGCTCGTCCGAATCCCCGTTCCAGTCGATGGGCGGATCGCCCGCCACGACCCGCAGCCGCCGGCCAGGTGGCAGCCCGCCGTTGACCTCCCGCACCGCGCGCAAAAACTCCTCGTACACCGGCGAATCGAAGGCCCCCGGCTGTGTCGTATCGCGCCAGATTGCGGGCAGTTCGGCGCCCGGCACGTCCGCACCGTTCACGAAACTGTC
>JASHSS010000180.1 GCA_030038565.1 Bryobacteraceae bacterium | reverse complement strand
CCGGTACGCTTTGAACCGGCGCCTCCGGCCGTCAAACCGCAGAGCGTCAAGCGCGCCTCCAAGCACTCCCGGAACAACCAGAGAAACCAAAAGAAGAATCCAAAAAAGGAAAGCAAGGGCCGCCCAAAGCCGGTTCCCCTCACGGCAGAGGAGAAGGAGTATCGAGTTCAGAAGAAACTACGCGCTCTGACACAGGTGGGAGTAGGCGTATTGCGTTCTTTGCGGCAGGCATTGGACGCTCGGTCGGCCACGCGCCAGCGCCAGTTGCTGGTCTCCGGAGATGGTTCCTACACCAATCGCACGGTATTGACCCAGCTACCCGAGCGCACCACCTTCATCGGGCGCATCCGCAAGGATGCCAAACTTTGTCTGCCCTTGCCCGCGGCCCCTGCCGCCCGCGCCGGTGGACGACCGCGCCGTTATGGCGCCCCCTCCCCTACTCCCGAACAAGTGCTCCAAGACGATACGACGCCGATCGTCAAGGTCCGCTGTTTCGCCGCCCGAGAAATTCGCGAGATCCCCGTGAAGTTGCTGCGTACCGTCTACTGGCGCAAGGCCGGTCCCGATCTGCCACTGCTGCTGGTAGCGATCAAGCCTCTTGGCTATCGTCTTCGCAAAGGCTCCAAGCTGCTCTACCGCCAGCCCGCCTTTCTCATCTGCACCGATCCACAACTCGATCTGGCAGTGTTGCTGCAAGCCTACATCGATCGCTGGGAGATCGAGTGCAATCACCGGGATGAAAAGTCGCTCATCGGAACGGCACAGGGCCAAGTCTGGAATCCCTTCGCCGTCGCTCGCCTGCCGCAGTTTCAGGTTGCCATCTACAGCTTGCTGCTGCTGGCTTCCATCCTGGCTTACGGCTTTCAGCGCACCGCCGCCTACCTGCCACTGCCCTTATGGAGGAGAAAATCGATTCGCCCCTCGGTCTTAGATCTCCTCAATCTCCTCCGCGACCAAGTCTTTGCTCGACTCCTGCCGTCCCAAACTACCAAGAGTATCGATGACTTCGCATCCTTGCTCCCCGCAGACGGCAACCCTACGAAACCTCCCCTGGCCTCCGAAACCCTTTGTACCCTTGCCGCCTGATGGTTGGGGGCCTCCCAGGATGGCCAATCTCCAGGGACAGGCTGAAGGCCTGTCCCACCAAGCGGCGCGCCGGGCTTTCCCTTCTGGCGCACGTTTCAGGCGGCGCACTCGCCGCGGCCCAATTGCAGGGAGTAGCTCTGCTCGTCGCCCCAATCCTGATAGATCTCCGGGAAAAGTTCGGCGGGCTTGGCGAATTCGGCGGTCATGGCGCGGAAGGTCTCCACGCGCTCGCGCAATACGTACTGGCGGAAGCTTTCCCCTGGCTCGCGGTGGGCCAGGAAATGGTCCAGGATGCGGGCCACCGCCGCGGGGGCCAGGCGCGCCGGAATCGATTGCACCGCCAGGCCGAAGCGCATGATGCCCTGCTCGTCGAAACCGCCTCCCAGCAGCATCTGGTAGTACGGAATCTCGCGGCCGTCGATCTTGCGCGCGTTACCGTAAAAACCGATATCGGCGATCCAGTGGTGGCCGCAGGAATTCGGGCAGCCGCTGGCCTTGATGGAAAGGCGCGAGACCTGCGGATCGTCGTACCGCCGCACGGTCTCCTGCAAGGCCGCCCCCAGGTTCATGGTCTTGGTGAGGCCCAGGTTGCAGGTGTAGGAGCCAGGGCAGGTCACCACATCTTCGATGCGGTGTGCGCCGGATTCCGCCAATTCCAGCTCGCCCAGCGCCGCGTAAACCTGCGGCAGGCAGCGCAAGGGCAGGAACGCCAGCACCAGGTTCTGGTTGACATCCACGCGCACCAGGCCATCACCCGCGCTCATCGCCAGGCGCGCCAGCCCGCGGAATTGCGCCGCGCTCAGGTTGCCCTGGTCCACCCGCACGATGGCCGCGGCGTAGCCCGCCTGCTTCTGCTCCACCACGTTGGTTTCGAGCCAGCGGTCGTATTCCGGCGCGTTGGCGGAGTGCCCGTCGTGGCTGTCGAGGACGGGCAGCGTATCGCCCGCGCCCAGCGGATGGGGGTGGGACTCGTAGCCGCCGAACCCTTCCGGCACCAGTTCGGGCCAGGCGATGCCGCCGTTGGCCAGGATATCGCCGTACTCTTTCTCGATCTGCTCCCGCATCCACTCCAGGCCCCATCCGCGCAGGATGAACTTCATGCGGGCGGTGTTCTTGTTCTTGCGGTTGCCGTAGCGGTTGAAGACCCGGATGACCGCCTCAATGCGGTTCAGGAGACGCTCTTCGGGGACGAATTCCTCCAGCAGTTGGGCTTCGGTGGGCAGCGGGCCG
Organism: Bryobacteraceae bacterium; assembly: GCA_030038565.1. Lineage (GTDB taxonomy): Bacteria > Acidobacteriota > Terriglobia > Bryobacterales > Bryobacteraceae > JOPF133. The sequence continues at coordinate 28,324 of JASHSS010000180.1, read as the reverse complement.
AGGCCGCCCCCGATCATCATCCTAAAGCCCCGCTTTCCGTCGCGGATCTGGGCGCGCAGCCCGATATCGTTGATGGCCCCCTGCACGCAGTCGTGGCCGGCGCAGCCATCGAAGGCGATCTTGAACTTGCGCGGCAGATTCCCGGTCAGATCCTTGCGCAGGAGTGCGTAGGCCACGCGCTGGGCGTAAGGGCGCACATCGAAGACTTCGTCGCGGGCGATCCCCGACCAAGGGCAGGCGGTGACGTTGCGGACGGTGTTGTAGCAGGCTTCGCGATTGGTCAGGCCGACATCCGCCAGCAGGTGCATCAGGCCGGCCACGCGCTCGAGCGGAACGAAGTGATACTGCAGGTTCTGGCGCGTGGTGAGGTGGCCGCGCCCGCCGCCGAACTCCTCGGCGATGCGCCCCAGTTGCTCTGCCTGGCGGGCTGTCAGAAGGCCGCCGGGGATCTTGCAGCGCACCATCTGCACGCCCTGCTGGCGCTGCCCGTAGATCCCGTGCTTCAAGCGGAAGGGGCGAAACTCATCCTCGGTAATCTTCCCGTCCAGAAATTCCCGGGCCCGCTGGCGAAAGGTTTCGATCTCCTGGCGGACTGTGCGAAGGTGTTGAATCTCAAGGTCTTGCCGTTCCGTATCGGATTCGAGAGCGATGCTGGCCATAAAGTACCTTTTCCCAATCGAGATAATTCCCTTATATTATATCGAGATTATCGGGAATGGAAGAGGATGCAGAAAATAGCCCCCGAGCAAAGATGTGAATAACCCCACGGCTGCCTGCCGCGACGGCGGATGAAACCGCCGCTGCGGTGCTCCGTGAGGCGGGTTCGTGCCTGGGGCGCGAGAAGGGACCGGAACGCTAGCCAGCCGGCGGGGCGGGTACCGCATCTCCGCGCCAAGCGTCCGGGAGGCGCCTGGCGAAGGAAAATCGTCGTGGTGGGGAAGCCACTTCCACACGCGGGGCCGCTACCGGCGAGGTCCGCAGTTAGTTACGAACCGTAGCGTTTTGTGATCTCGCCCAATGCCGCGCCGCGGTTGCCGAAACTCGCGGACGGATTGTTAGTGGGCTCCCACCGGCCGTTGGCCGGGTTCCGATTGCAATCCACCACGAACCACTTGATCTTTGGCGCTGGAACGGTCTTCTTCTTATCGAGCACCGCCAGCAAAGTCGGCTGCTCAATTTTGTTGAAGACGCTCTGATCTCGAGTGGCGCCTGGTCCGAGATAGCCGACGAAGCTGAAGCTGGAATAATACTCCGCCGCTTTTTGTGCGTACATTTCCGACAGGGCGGCCCAAAGCGCCAGATTTTCCACTCCGGTGAGCGCCTTGAAATCCCAAACGGCGTCGAACCAGGATCCCACCGATCCCTCCAGCACAACTCCACCCTGGGCTTCCCTCTTGGCCGCGTCCTGTGCGCCGGTGCCGGACCAGAAAGCCCAGGTCTTGCCCCCGCCGCCTTTGGCAATCTCGTTCACGACCTTATCCATATAGTTCGCGGCATGGGCCACGAACTTCTCGAGACTCTTCATGGCCTCGGCTAACGCCTTCTCGCGAACCGGCTTGCCGTCGCTGCCCTTGAAGGCCAGAATGAACTGATCCGGGTCGCCGGCATTTGGGATTATCCCCTTAACGTAGCCGGACTTGGCCAAGCCGTTGACCAGGGAACTCCAGATATCCACCGGCACCTTCTTCGCGTCCGCCAGATGATACTTCTGGGCAAACCCATTAAAAGCGCCGGCAAACTTCTGGTACTCTCCCGATTCCATCGTAACCATCGCCATTCGATGTACGATCTCGTCGGTGGGCTTAAACTCCCAATCCAGCTTTCCCTCTTTCCTTGCCTGCTCGTGGCTGCGCTTGACCATTTCGGGCACGTTGGGGGCGCCCTCCACCGAGCCCGCCATGCTGTTATCCACCAGCGGCACGATGGTGGTGATCACTTTCGCGGTAAGACCACCTGTGGACTTCGTCACGATGACGGTAGGCTTGCTGCCGGACTTGTCGATGACCGCCTCGCCGCTGGCTACTGTCGCGCCCTTCTTGCCCAGAAAAGTCACGAAATCGTTGGGGGTATCGGTTGCGATGAAAAGGTCCAGGACTCTGCCGCCGACCTTGTAATTCTTGGCCGCTACAAACTTGATCGACTTGCCGATGGCGCTCTTCAGATCCTTTTTCATGAGCGCTTTTATGTCATCGGGTTTGTCGAGCGCGACGAACAGGCCATACTTCAGTGCATAGGGCATAGCGCATCAAGTCTACCTGACCCGAAGGCGCCTCGCAATATACGATCAAGACCTGGCAAGACCTGGAAGAATCCCGGCGTTCCAGGCGGTCCCGTTTTCGATGCGGTCGAAAAACTCACCCCGAAACCGGAGCCGCGCAAGGTCGCCGTCGAAACCTCGGCGGTAGATCCGGCCTCCAAAACGTCCCTGGCGAATCAGGAGATCCTTCCCCGGCGATTCATCCTTCCGTTCCTGGATGCCGCGCCTGGCTTTATTTGCCTCCGCTCAGCTTGCGGAAGTACTCGGAAACCGCGTCCTGATAACCCTGCGGGACGATTTCGTTGCCCGGGCTGCGGACTGTGCCGTTTGTCCCAGTCGTGTCGACTTTGCGGCGCAGTTCCATCTCCACCTGCTCAAGGCCGGCCATGGCGGCTTGAATGCGCTCGGCCAGCAGCGGGTCGTTGGAGTAGCCGTAGCCATTGGGATCCAACTGGTGCAGATCGCGCATCAGCCCCTGAATGTCGCGAGCGGTATTGGGGTCGTCCTTGAGCTGCTGCTGAAGTTGCTGGAGCGATTGCAGGGTATCGCGATAGGCCTGCTGATAATCTTCGGGGCGGATGGGGCCGTTGGCCCACCCCTGCGGATTGTCCACGTGGCCGCCCCCGGCGTTGCCGTAATTGCGATAGCCGCCCCCGGTGGTCGGCCCGCCGCCGCCGTTAAATTGCCCGTTGTTGCCGTTGGCCTGCTGCCCGCCTGATTGGCCTTGCTGACCGCCCTGTTGGCCCTGCCCCTGTTGGCCGTTCTGCCCCTGCTGGCCGTTCTGCCCCTGCTGGCCGTTTTGCCCCTGCTGTCCCGCTTGCCCGCGCTGGCCTGCCTGTTGCCCCTGCTGCTGGCCCTGGCCCTGCTGCTGGCCTTGGCCCTGCTGGCCCTGCTGCTGGCCATTCTGTCGCGAGAGCGGCCCCTGCTGCCCGCGGTTACCGGCGGCGTTGCGGTCGGCCATCTGCTCCATCGCCTGGCGCAGGCCTTCGATGTTCCCCAAGCCCTGCTCCAGCGCCTTGTCGCGCGCGGCCGATTGCGGGTCCTGGCCGCCCTTGCCCATGGCCTGCTGCACCTGTTTCAGCCGGTCGCGCAATTCCGCGAGGCCGGCCGTGATCTGCGATTCCGACATCACGGCGTATTCGCCCATGCCCCGCCGGATCCAATCGGCATTCCGCTGCATGTCGCGCGAAAGATCCTGCTGCTCCTCCTGGCCCAACGCTTCGCGCATCTTGGAGGACGCCTCGCGGTTGCCGGATTGCAGGTTCCGCACGGCGTTCTGCATGCCCTGCTCGAGTTTTTTCAGGTCGCTGATTTCCGCGTCGCGCTGCTGCCCGAGCTGCTCGGTCTGGTCCCGGCTGAGGCCCCGGCTATCAGGCCCATACGCCTTGCGCATCTGGCCTTCGAAATCCTGCTGGCGGCGGGCCAGATCCTCGGCCTGCTGCGCCAGGCTCTCCACTTCATTGTTGGCCTGCTGGCCGCGTAGCGCGGAGAGGCTCTGCATGGCTTCGTTCAACCGGTCCGCCGCCCGGCGAGCCTCGGCCTGACCCTGCGGCGTGCCGGCCTGCTGTGAAGAAGCCGCCTGCTGCATATCCTGCAAGGCCTTTTGCAGGCTGTCGAGAGTCTGCTGGAGCTGGCGGGGGTCCGCGCCGGGCACTCCCATGCGGCCCTGCTGACCCATTTGCTGCTGGGCGTTCTGCTGCTGCTGTCCCTGTTGCCCCTGCTGTCCGGCCCTCGGTTGGCCGTTGGGGCCCATCTGTCCCTGCTGCCCCATCTGGCCCATCTGTCCCGATTGGCCGGATTGTCCCGATTGTCCCTGTTGCCCTTGTTGCCCCTGCTGTCCCTGCTGTCCTTGCTGTCCTTGTTGCCCCTGCTGTTGCTGCCCCTGTTGCCCCTGCTGCCCGTTACGGCTCAACTGCTGACTTTGGCGGGTCAACTGGGACAACTTCTCCTGCAGCTTCTCGGCCTCGCGCCGCAGCATCTCCTGCTCCCAGCGCTGCTGGGAAGTCTGCGGCTGGTTTTTCTGCTGTTCGGCCAACTCCTGCTGTCGGCGCGCCAGCTCCTGCAATTTTTGCAGCGCTTCGTCCACCTGCTGCTGCTGCGAATCGGCCGCCTGGCTTGATCGCGCGCTCTCGTACTGGTTCTTTTCGGAATCCAGCTCCAGGTCGAAAAGACCCTGCAGGTCGCGCGTGGCCCCGCTCACCCCGCCGCCGCCACCACCGCCGCCGCGGCCGCCGAAGGAAATCTGAATATCGCGGAAGGTGGCTTCGGCCCGCAGCAGGTGTTGCAGCGCCTTCTCCTCGGGCACCAGGGCCTCCTGCCACTTGCCCCCCTTCAGCTTGTCGCTGGCCGGTCCCATGGCCTCCACGGCGTGATCCATGTCGTCCACGAAGCTCTTGAAGGCATCTCCGGCGCCTTCCAACTGGCGCGCCTTGGCGCGTTCGGAAAGCGAGCGGGCCTGGTCCTGCAATTTCTTCTGCACCGACGACAGGAAGGCCGCGTTTTCGGCATCCGTGCCGCGCGCGCCCTGACCCTTCAACTGGTTCCAGGTGGCCGTGATGATCTCTTTCTGCCGCTGCGAAATCTCGTTTTGCTGGTTGGCATCGTCGCCGCCACCCCCGCCGCCTCCGCCGGATTCCTGCGACTGCGTGTAGTTGCGTTCAAACGGCTCCGCCTGGATGAAGAAAATATCGGTGGTGGTGGAAGAGCGCGCATCCTTGGCTTCGGCGTACAGGCTCACCACGTCGCCCGGCACCACTTTGAAATCCTCGAGCGCGATCACCGTGCTGGCGGACGAATTCTTGGCGCCCTTATTCGCGAGCAGCGGGACGACCTTCTCTTCCGCCCCGTTCACCGAGTAGTGCAACGAAACGCCGCTCAGCCCGAACTCGTCCTTGGCATCCACCGAGACGGTGACTTCCTCGATCGGCGAGGCCCGGAAATCGCGGCCCGGCCGCGTGATTTGAACTTCCGGAGGATGGTATTTCTGCGCCTCGATGAAGTAATCCTCGCCCAGCCGCACATCCTCGCCGCCTTCCACCGCGGCCACGTGATAGAGTCCGTCCTTCTGGATCGGAATATTGGCCACCAGCATTCCGTTGTCGCCCGCGCGCAGGCCGATCTTGGTGCCGTCGTCCAGCAGGATGGCGCCGGTTGAAAGCGGCCGGTCGGTTTGAATGGCGACTTCGGCGGTGGTGCCTTCCACGGCGTGCAGGTCGCCACCGGGATCCTCCACTGCGTCCTTCATTCCCGTCCAGGAGGGGAAGTGATACGTCACCCGGATCCGCTTCACGGAGGGCAGATCCATCACGTTCAACTTATAAGTGGACGAACGCACGCCGCCCGCTTCAATGTAATACTCCAGCGATTCCGGCACCCCGGCGATCAGAAACTGGTAGTCGCTGGATCCCATTCCCGTGCGCATCTCGGCCTGTTCCCATTCCGACGCGCTGGCATAACGGGCGAAGATCCGCACCTTGGGCGCCGTGAAACCCATCAGGGTGGCCGAAATCAGCTGGTCTGAGCGCTTGCGGATGGTCTTGTTGCCCGGATCCACCTTGATGGAATAGAAGGGCTTCATGTCGCCCTTGGGTATGCCGCCCCACAGCAGCGAAGTGCCGTAGCCCCAGAAGCCCGGACCGGAAACGCCCAGCCAGATCAGCACCAGGGCGGCCACCAGGGCTCCCGAAGAGAAGCTGAACATCCAGGCGGTCTTGGCCACTCCCTCGGGTTGCGCCTCGCGGGCCACGTTCAAAGCGTCGTCCGCCAGCAGTTCCAGGAAAGGATCGTTGGGATTCTGCTCCACCCGCTCGGTGAAGGTGAGCAGGCGCTCCTGGAATTGCGGATACCGGCTCTCGGCTCGGCGCGCGGCGAAGCGCCGGTTCAGGCGGATCACCGGGACAATCAGCGCGGCCGCCAGCGCGGCCGCCAGCCCCAGAAACAGCAGAATGCGCGCGCCCGCCACGCTGCGGCCGGAGAAGGCAAACTGGTTGGCCAGCAAAACGGCCACCACCGTGAGCAGCAACGCCGCGCATGCCGTCACCGCCGCTCCGCGGGTCAATGTCAGCACACGCAGCCGGCGCTCGATGGCGCCCAGATAATCGGACAAGCGATCCAATGGTTTCATGCCGCCTCTTTGTCCACCGAAAGATGATGATTTCCCAGCACCGATTCAGCCACCGCCAACGCCAACACCACCAGCATCACGTACCACCAGACGGACATGGGGGCATTGGTCGCGCCCGCCGGCCCATTTGCCGCATTGGGGTCCGAGCCGCCGGTCCCGTTGGCTGTATTCTGCCACAAAGTCAAGGTGTCCGCAGAAGCCGGGGTCAGGTCGCTCTCCCTCCGGTCCGCGTTCACGGCCACCAACTCGTTGCGGCCGTTGGGCCGCCGGATGTCGTAAAAGCCGGATTCCTCGAATTGAATATTCTGCGCCTTGGTGGCCTCAGCCAGCGACAGCACGCGCTCGCCCCTGGGGTCCACCACGTCCACCGCGGCGCCCACCTCCTTGGAATCCCGCAACTCGCCGAACGCCCCCACCAGCACGCTGGAGGGTCCGCTATCCAGGCGGCCCAGGTAGCGCGCGGTCTGCTCGATGAAGGGCACAAAGGCCGGGTGAACCGGAAAATCGTTGTCGATGTTGTCGAAGGTCGAGGCGAAGACCATCACGTGGCCATCGCCCAACTGCTGGTCAATCACCAGGGGGGTCTGGTCGGTGAGCCGCGCCACCACCCGCGCGCTTCCGGGATTGATGCGGATGGCGCGGTAGAATTTCACGTCGTCCCAGCGGTTGTCGTTCTGGATGGAAGGGTGCGAAGTGTCCAGCCACGCCGCGCTCTGAAACATGGCGCCCTCCCGCCCTGAGTAGCGGGCCGCTTCGACGCGCGCGTCCGACACCGGCACCTGGTTGCTGACGGCCGCGTTGCGTCCCAGGGCAATCAGCACCGAGCCTCCGTTGCGCACGTAGGTGCGCAGTTCGTTTTCGAAGGTCCCCGGCAGGGAGCTCACATCGGAGAGCACCACGAACGCGTACTTCGCGGGATTCAGGTTGGCGGTCTGGTCCACGGTGGCCGGGTCGATCGCAAAGGCCGATTGGCCGGAGGCTTCCAGGGCGGTCTTAAAGTATCCCAGGGCCGCGTCGTTGCCGGCTTCACGAACGAACAAGGCGCGGCGCGGATCGGCGCGCTCCACCGAGAAGTAAAACGTATCGTCGGCCGCCAGCGAATCCGCCGAATCGATCTTCACATCGCCCTTGTTGCGGCCGTAGGGCACGTCGAGCGAGAGAAACTCCACGCTGGCGCGCCCGCTCTCCGGCACTTCCACCTGCTTGGTCTCGATGGTGCGCCCGTTCAATTCCAGGCTGACCGTGCGGCTGGCCTTGGGCGCGCCGAAACTGGCCACGGTAGCCAGCACGCGGGTCTTGCCGTTCTCATAGACCCGCCGCGGCGCCACCACGTTCTCCACCGCGAAGTTGGGCGTCTCTTTGGTCTCCAGAGGGTGCGTTTCCAGACGCACGTCGGCGTTCAGCCGCAGATCGTTGAAGTTCGCCGGCAGCCCGGATTGCTGCATATCCGAATAGACGTGCAGACGCAGCGGGAGGTGGAGCGAGTTGGCGATGGAACGTACCGCCCGGGTCAGTTCGGCGAAAGAACTCTTGGTGTCCGAGAGCTGGATGGATTCCACGGCCGCGTTCAGCGCGGAGTGATCGTCGGTGACTTCGCCCATGGCCTGCACGCGCTGTCCGAAGGCGAGAACCTGGGCGCGCTCGCCGGGATGCAAGCCGCCGATGGTCGCGCGAGCTTCCCGCCTGGCCCGCTCGAACCGGTCGCCCGCCCGCATGCTGAGCGAATTGTCGATGGCCAGCACGGCCACTTCGCCGGTGCGCCCGGTGGGCAGAATATTCCGCCGGATGTAGGGCTGCGCAAACGCCAGCACCAGCAGCAGGATCAAGGCGGTGCGCAGCGCAAACAGCAGCAGGTAGCGCAGCCGCCGGTGCTTGATGGAGCTTTGAATGTGCTGCTCGAAGAACATCAGCGAGCTGAACGGCAGCGGGTTGGTGCGGTGCTTGCGGAGCAGGTGCAGCCAGATGGGCAGCCCCACCGCCACCGTTCCGGCAAGAAACCATGGGGTGAAAAAGCCCATTTAGAACCTTCCCTTCCGCACTGCCAGGTACTCGCGCAGTCCTTCGTCGAGCGGCCTTCCGGTGTCCATCAGGAAATAGTCCAGGCCCGCCGCGCGCGCTTTCGAACTGAGCTCATCGATGTGCTGGCCGATACGCTTCCGGTACTGGTTGCGCGCGTATTCCGGCGACACCTCCATCGCCTCGCGGGCGTTTTCCATATCCACCAGTAAGACCGGCTCGCGGAATTTGGGTTTGATCTCCTGCGGGTCCAGCACGTGAAATAGAATCACTTCGTTGCCCTTATAACGCAGCGGCTCGACCGTCCGGATAATCGTCTCGGGCTGCTCGTAAAAATCCGAGAGCACCACCACGATCCCGCGGCGGTGCAGAAAATTCTGAAAGTGCACGAACGGCTTGGTGAAGTCGGTGTGCGTGCCGACCTTGGCCTCTTCGATGGCGTGCAGCAGCCGGAACAATTGCCCCTGGCGGGTGGAGGGAGCCACGTAATTGGCCACATCCTCGTCGAAGATGATCAGCCCGGCGGCGTCGCGTTGCCCGTGCGCCATGTAACACAGCGAGGCCGCCACAAACCGGGCGTAATCCAGCTTATGCACCGGCTGCGACCCATACGACATGGACGCCGAGGTATCCAGCAGGATCAGCAACTGCGAATTGGTTTCGCCGCGATAGCGCTTGAGAAAGCACTTATCGGTGCGCGCGAAGACGTTCCAATCCACATGCCGCAGGTCGTCGCCCTGGGAATAGGCGCGGTATTCGGCGAACTCCTGGGAAAATCCAAAATCCGGCGACCGGTGCAACCCGGCCACAAACCCATCCACGACCGTCTTGGCAATCAGGTCGAGCCCCGAAATGGAAGCGAGCGTGGCGGGATCGAGAAAGCGCTGGAGCATAGCTATTCCGGCACCGTTTTCACCACAGAGACACGGAGGTCACGGAGAAAGAACGGAGAAGAACCGGGGAAATTGCTGATTACTCGCTTGATGCCTTCCTTAAGCACCGGCACATTGAAGTTCAACAAGAGACCGACCTCCTTGCCGGTAGCCTTCAAATAAGTGAGCAGTTGGGCCTGGTGAATCGGGGCGAGTTCATCAATCGCTTTGATCTCCACGATTACAAGATCCTCCACCAACAAATCCAACCGATAAGCGCAGTCCAATCGAAGGCCCTTGTAACTGACGGGAAGAGAAACCTGACGTTGAAACCGAAGCCCATTGAGGTGCAACTCATGGCACAAACATTCCTCATAGGCCGACTCCAGCAGGCCCGGTCCCAGGTGCCGGTGTACCTCAATCGCCGCTCCGATGATTCTCTCCGTCAGCTCATTTCCTCTCATGTTTTCTCTGTATTTTTCTCCGCGCTTTCTCTTGTTTTTCTCCGTGGAGTCTCCGTTCTCTCCGTGCCTCTGTGGTGAATCTGAATTTTTCTCCGCGCTGTTTCTCTTGTTTTTCTCCGTGGAGTCTCCGTTCTCTCCGTGCCTCTGTGGTGAATCCCCAGCCTCTCAGTCCCTCGGCGCCGCCTTCCACTCCAGTAGCCGCTTCAGGATATCGTCCTGCTTCAACCGGTCCGATTCCGCATGGAAGTTCAACAGAATACGGTGCCGCAGAATCGGAATGTAGAGCGAGCGGATGTCCTCGTAGGTCACGTGATACCGGCCGCGCATCAACGCCCGCGCCTTGGCCGCCAGCACCAGGAATTGCGCGGCGCGGACGCTGGCGCCGTAGTTGACGTACTTCTTCACGAAGTCGGGGGCGTCGGCGTCGCTCGAGCGCGAGGCGCGCACCATGTCCACCGCGTGCCGCGCCACGCTTTCGCCGATCGGCACCATCCGGACCAACTGCTGGAAATCCATGATCTCCTTGTCGTTGGTCACGGTATCGGCCTGCGGGATGGTGGTTACGGTGGTCAGGTCCACCACTTTCACTTCCTCATCGGCGTCCAGGTAATCCAGCACCACGTTGAACAGGAAGCGGTCGAGTTGCGCCTCGGGCAGCGGATAGGTGCCCTCCAGCTCGATGGGGTTCTGGGTGGCCAGCACGAAGAATGGCGAAGGCAACTGGTAAATATTGCCGCGCACCGTGCAGCTTCGCTCCTGCATGGCTTCGAGCAGGGCGCTCTGCGTCTTGGGAGGCGTGCGGTTGATTTCATCCGCCAGCAGAATGTTGCCGAAGATCGGCCCCGGAACGAACGTCCAGGTGCGCCGCCCGTTGGTGGGGTCTTCCTCGATGATGTCCGTGCCGGTGATGTCGCTGGGCATCAGGTCGGGGGTGAACTGGATGCGGCGGAACACCAGACCCAGCGTCTGCCCCAGCGTGCGCACCAGCAGCGTCTTGGCGGTGCCGGGCAGCCCGGTGATCAGGCAATGCCCACCCACGAACAGGCCGATCATGACCTGCTCCAGAACCTCCTCCTGGCCCACGATGACGCGGCGCACCTGCGTCACAATGTCCGATTGCACCTGGCGGAAGCGCGCAATCCGCCCCCTTAAAGCTTCCGGCTCCAACTGCTGCGTTACGGTTGTCGACATGTTGTATTCGTTTCCAATCTCTATTTCTTCACGGACGGAGATCCCGAGTCCGCCCCGCTCAGCTCCAGCAATAACTTTTGGGCCTTCGAGAAGCCCGGCGCCGCCTCCAGCGAGGACACCACCTCGTCCATGGCCTTGTCGTTCTGGTGATTCAACCGGTAGGCGCGCGCCAGTTCGTAGTGCGCCTCGGCCGGGTCGATGGGCTTGTGGTCCAACACCGCGCGGAATTCGCGAATGGCCCCCGCCGGCTGGCCCAGGTCGAACAACAGGCTTCCGAGTTCCTGGTGCTCCTCGTTCTCCATAGGGTAAATGTAATTGAGCCGCTCCAGGATGGCGGCGGCCTCCTTTTTGTTTCCGGCCTCTTCCTGCAGCTTGGCCAGCTTCATCAAGGTGTCGGGATTGCGCCCGCCCACGTGCGCATAGCGCTCCATCTCCTCGATGGCGTGCGGCTTATCGTCCTTGGCCAGGTACGCGTCCGCCAGGATCTCGTACACGCTGTGCATCTCCACGTAGTCCGGATACATGTCGCGCAGCCGCGTGCCCTCTTTGATGACCGCGCCGTAGTCCTTATTCTTCGCCAGCGTCACCAGATCGGTGACTCCCTTCTTCCATTCGTCGAAATGATCCACGGTGTTCTTAGTGTCGGCTTCCACCCAGGCGATGAACCGTTTATCGAATTCTTCCGGCTCGATCTTAAGCTCCTTGCGCACCACCGCGCTGGTTTCCTCGTTGTCGCCGAAATCGTGCAGCATGGCGAGAATCGTGTCCCAGCCCCACTTATCGTTGATGTAATCGCAGATCCGTCCGGCTTGAAAATAGCTCACCAGCACCTGCACGGGACTCGTGGGATGCACGAAGCCGCGGTCCAGTTGCGCGATGGGCAGCAGCTTCTTCTCCTTGATCGCCATGATGATGTCGGGGCTCAGGCGGTCGCCCCACTCGGGGTTGACGGCGGTCTCCTCGTGCACCGCCTCGCCTTCGGTAAACCAGCGCGGCACCCGCGACTGGGTCATCGACAGGGTGTACACGTGGCTCATCTCGTGCCACAGCGTGGAAGCCCAGTGGAACGATCCGGGCGGGCGCTGGTCCGAGGACGGGCTGTCCATGGCGATGGAGTAATAATCCGTGCCGCCCAGCTTGCCGGTGAAGGTTACGCCCAGCGCCCCCAGCCCCGGCATGCCCAGCGTGCGCACCGCGAAATCCTCGTGATCCGGATAGACCTCCACTTCCACCGGAGCGTCCAGCTTGAATTTGTATTTCTTTTCGTAGGTGGCGATTACCCGCTTCATCTCGTCTTCGATGTACGGATGCAGCAGATCGGCTTCCTTCTTGTTGATTTTCAGAATCGTGGTATCGGTCTTGAAGGTGACGAAATTCTTGTAGCTGTCCAGCAAGGTCAGCGAGTTCTTCGTGGCGTCGTCCTGGAAGCCGTTATCCCAGCACAGCTTCAGTTCCTGGTAGGCTTCCTGGTCCTGCCCCAGGCGCATCAGGTTGATGGCCATCTGGGAGCGCGCCGTGTACAGCGCGGGGTCGAGCGCCAGCCCTTTGCGATAAAATTCGATGGCTTCCGCGTAGCGGCGGTTGAGGGTGAAGAAATGTCCGGCGGTTTCATAGCCGCGGGCGTCGTGCGGGTCCCACTGGGTCTCCTTCTTGTCCGCCAGCCAGTCCATAGTCGCCAGAATCGCCTTCGCCTGCACGGAATTGGCATCCAGGGCGAGAGCCTTGCGGGCCTCCGCCGCGGCCCTCTGGTTGTTGTTGTCTTCGAGCGCCAGACGGGCCATCAACTCCTGGGCTTCCACCAGCTTGGGATCGAGCGCCAGGGCCTTTTCGGCCAGGTCCTCGGCGTGGCCTTCGAAGTGCTCTTCCGCCAGCAGCGCCAGGCCGAGGTACGCCGGCGCATAGTTCTTATCAATCCCCAGAGCTTCGTTGAACAGCCCCTGGGCTTCGTCCGGCTGCCAGTGCTCCAGAAACAGCCGTCCCCACCGCACCCGGTACTCCGCGCTCTTGGGGAATTTGGCGACCAGTTCCCGGAAAACCTCGTTGGCATCCTGATACCGCCGAGCCTTACGAAATGCCTCCGCCTGTTCCAGGGTCTGGCCCGGCAGCAATGCGGGCGCCGTCAACAGACACGCAACCACGCTCACCACGGAGACACGGAGGGCCCGGAGGAAGCACGGAGGAAACGTCAAGATTTCTTCTCCGTGCTTTCTCCGTGCTCTCCGGGTCTCCGTGGTGAATCCTGTGGCCGCTGGTCTCACTTCTCGATGGCCTCCTGGGTCTTAGCCAGTTCCAGCAGCAGTTGCGTAAGCTGGCGCTTGTACTCCTCGGCCGGCATGGCGGCCTTCTCGTATTTCAATTTATCGATGGCCTGCTCCAGTTGCTCCTTGTGCTCCAGCAGCGGACGCTTGGCCGGATCGCGCGCGGCGGCCGCATTGGCCCCCAGGCGCACCACCGCGAAACTCGCCGCCAGCTTGCCTTCTCCATTGTCGGCCGAAGGCTTGCGCTCGCCCTCGCCCTTCCCGGTGTCTTCCAGCACGGCGTGCTCGGTGGCCAGGCGCTTCTGCGTATCGAAAAACTCGGTGGTCTTGGTGGCGGCGTAGTTGAAGGCTTCCAGCGCCGAGACGGTCTCGTTCTTGTCGGTATCGGCCGCCGGATCGCGCAGGGCCTCCGCCCAGTAGCGCGCGAACACGGTGGCATTTTTCTCGGTGCCGCTCTTGGTGGCCGCGATCACTACCCGGTTGGGCCGCCGCAGCACCTCGATGGAACCGCCGCTGCTGCTGGTGGTGTTCACCACCAACTGCCTCTGGGCGGGCAACCGGTCCAGCAGCGAGGCCAGCTCCGTCGCCGTAATATCCGATCCCGGAATGCAGAACTTGTACTCCACCCCGTCATAAGTGCCGTGGCCGATCAGCACCAGCACCAGCGCATCGGCGGGCTTCATCTGCTGCGCCAGGGCGGCGAATCGCGCGCGGATCTCGTCGCGCTTGGGCGCCACCATGGTGACCACCTGCTCGTCGCCGCCGGCCTTCTTCATGCTGGAGTCGATATCCTCGGCCCACATTTTGAAGCGCTGCTCGTAGTCCGCCTCCCCGCCCAGGCCCGAAATGGTCACGTAAAACGTGGTGGCATGCGCCGCCGCGGCCGCCAGCAGCACGACTGCCAGGCGCTTCATACTAGCGAGCTTCATACCACACCCCAGCGCCGCCGCAGCAGCCATTCGCTGGCCCGGATGCCCACGACCAGCAGGAAAACAATCGGCATGTCCCACAAGTCGCGCGTTTCGCGGCTGGTGATGCCGGCTTCGGAATAGGAAATCTCATTGGCCAGTTTGGACGCTTCCTCGGGCTTGTAATACCGCCCGCCGGTTTGTTCGGAAAGTTTCTCCAACAGCTCGCGGTTCTGCGAGGTATGGAAGTTCTCCGCCACGCCATCTTCGCGGCGGAAGGTCAACACATCGTGCCCGATCTCTTCCTGGTCGCTTCCGGCCAGGATGTCGGCTACGTACGAGCCGGGTTTTTCGGCCGTCCATTCGCCCGCGTAGACGCCCTCTTCGAGCGGCGCCGGGGAAAGCTGCATGGTGGCCGAGGTCCCGTCGGGGCTGAGAAAACGCGCCTGCACGCTGGCGTTGGTGGCGGGCTTGTACTGCTTGTCCTTCACCTCCACCCGGATGGGCACGCGCGTATCGTCGGCCAGCACGCTCTTGGGGGTGCTGGCCACCACTTGGCCCGGCGAATCCGTCACCAGGTAACGATAGATCTGCTGCCAGAACGTGGCGTGAGTCTTGTCGTCGTGGGGCAGCCACATTTTCCAGCGCCAGCTTCCCTCGGTGGCGAACAGCATGGTGCGCCCGCGGCCGTAATTCTCGATCACCAGCAGGGGAAATTTGCGCTTGCCGGCGGGTGTGGATTCCAGAAGCACCGTGGCGCCCGGTTTTTTATCGCCCACTTCCTGGTAATTGGCCATCTGCGGCATCTTGCGCCAGATGTCCAGGTTCTGCGCCGGGTTGTCGCTCAGCCGGCAGATCACGCTCTGGGCGCCCTCGGGCGTGAGTTCCTCGCCCGTGAAATCGCGATGGAACGTCCCTTTGCCCTCCGGCAGATAGGTCGGCACCAGGTCGGCCAGCGGCGACCCCTGGTAGCCGCCGTCGGAAAGCGTCGCGCGCCCGCCCATGAACAGCAGGCCACCCCCGCGCCGGTCCACGAAATCGTGGATCATCTGCTGCTGCGTGGGGGTGAAATAACTGGCCTCCACGCTGCCGATCATCAAGGCGTCGTAGCGGAACAGGTCCTCGGGCTTGGTCGGGAAGCCGTCGGCCACTTCGCCTTTGTCCGGCGGATCCGGCGTGCCCTGCGTGTAGAGTTTGTTCTGGGTGGTCCGCAGGATGCTGATGAGCTCGATTTGCTTGTAGTCATCGAGCGCCCGGCGGGCGAATTTGAATTCCCAGCGCGGCTCGCCCTCCATGTACAGAATCCGCGGATGCCGCGCCTCCACGCTCACCAGGCGGGTGACCCGGTTGTTTTGGGTGTTCTCTTCGCCGGGAAGCGGCTCGACGCCGATTTCCAGCGTGCGCGGCCCCGCATCGCCGCAGTTGAACACCACGTTCTGGCTCTGCAACTGGCCGTCCGCGGCCAGCGTAATTTCCTGGGACGCCAGCACCTTGCCGCTGTCCCGAATGCTCAGCCGCGCCTTCTGGCCGGAAAAGCCGTAGCTCTGCAGCGTCACCGTAGCGGTCAGTTTGGATTGCGGCAGCGCGCGCGATGGCGCCACCACGTCGGTCACCTCCACATCCTTCTCCGGATGCTCGCGCCCGAAGCCGATGGTGTGCACCGGAATACGCTGCCGGCGAATCGCCGCGATGGTGGGCAAATCGATCCCCCCCGCGTTGTCCGCGCCGTCGCTCAACAGCACGATGGCGCCCAGCGGCAGCGAAGACGATTCCGCCATCACCCGCTCCAGCGTGTCGCCAATCCGGGTGGCCGAGGTGGTAGCGCCGATTTGATCCAGGTTGGGCACCCGCTCCGGCTCCTTGCCGAACTTGTACAACCGGATCTGGAAGCGTTCTCCGAGCGCCTTCAGCAAGCCGTTGTTCAGCACCGCTTTCGCCGCGTCTTCGCGTGAACCGCCGGCGTCCTTCAAGGCCATGCTGCGCGAATCGTCCACCAGCACCGCGACCACGTTCTGCTGGGGACGCAGTGTGGCCACGCTCAACGCCGGGTGCCACAACAGGAACAGGATCAGCGCGATCATCCCGGTTTCGAGCAACCAGATGGCCAGGGGACGCAAACCGCTAAGCATCCCGTGGTTGCGCCGCACGTGCCAAAACAGCAGCACGCCCGCCACGGCAATCGCCGCGCCCATCATCCAAAGCGGCCAGGGCGTCAAAAAGACGAACTGGCCCTTGTGAAACAGGCTCGCGGGGTATTTGAACAGAAGTTCGAACATGCCAAACTCATTGACCGGATCGCAATAGGACTATGGACGCGACGAGCACCGCTTATCGTTACAGACGCTCCAGGGCATCTTTCGATTGGCCCGCGGATGCCGGAGGCGGCAGGCTGGAAAACCTCTTGGGCACGGTGATGAAAAGCTCCCCAATTGCAGGGAAGTTCAACAGACGGGCACATTTGCGCAAAGCCCTCGTATGTGAAAAGGATAGCACGCACCGCCCGCCGCCGTGATTTCGGCGCCCCGGCCTCTCCGTGGCTCGCCAGAACCTCCGCTTCCCCCCTGAACTCAATCCCGCTCAGGCTCACCGCAGGGCCCCCCTGGTGATGCCCCATGGGGCCGGAGCGTTTGCCCGGGTTGGGTAGGTCTCTCTTCTGGTCTGGGTTCTCTCCGTGCTCTCTCCGCGCCCTCCGCGCCTCTGTGGTGAAAACACAGCCCGCGCGCGCCTCACCCCAGCCCCGGCAGACCCCCCAGCGTCCGCGCCGATTTCACCGCGCGCAGGATCGATTCTGCCACGCACCCCGCCGCCGCCGCGCCCAGCGAATCGATATTCGCCCGCAGGCTGCCGACCGCCAGCGCGAAGATGGTGTCGCCGTCCGACCCGGTGTTCACGGGATAGATCGCCCGTGCCAGCCCTAATCCACCCAGCCGCGCCAGTTTGGTGGCCTCCACTTTGGACAGCGACGCATTCGTGGCCACCACCGCCAGAGTGGTGTTCTGGCGTACGAGACCCGCCGGCGGCCGCTCCATCATCAGTTTCTGGCTGTCCGCGAATTCCCGGCCATCCGGCGTGGTACGCGCGCCCGCCACAATCTTGCCGGTGGACGGGTCGCGCACGTCGCCGAGGGCGTTCACCACCACCAGGCTTGCAACCCGCACCCCACCCGGCAGTTCCATGCTGCAGGATCCCAGGCCGCTCTTCATGGCGTGGCTCATGCCCAGCATCTTGCCCACGCTGGCCCCCGTGCCCGCCCCCACGCAGCCCTCCGCCACGGCCTCCGTCGAAGCCGCCGCCGCCGCCCCTTCGCCCATCGCCAGGTTGGGCCGCAGGTGCGATTTGCCGATTCCCAGGTCGTAGATAATCGCCGCCGCTACTATCGGAATCCTGCCCGCCGGCGTCGATACGCCTGCCCCGCGCGTTTCCAGGTAACGGCGCACGCCGGACGCCGCTTCAAGCCCAAAAGCGCTCCCGCCCGCCAGCAGAATCCCGTGCGCCACCGGATCCACATGTAACGGATCCAGCGCCGGCGTCTCCTCGGTTCCGCTGGCCGAACCGCGAATCTCGTAGCCGCCCACCGCGCCCTGTTCGCACAAAATCGCCGTGCAACCCGTGATCGCATCGAAATCCGACACGTGCCCCACGCGAATGCCTGGAATATCCGTCAAACCTTTCATGGGATTTGGCCTGTCTCATGGTAGCATCGAGTTACGGGGACCGACCCAAATTGCTCGAACTGCTGAAAGAGCCTGTTTCCGAATTTCAGGATTTCTTTCTTCTCGCCGGCAGAGCTTACCGCAACCTACTCCGCCGCCCCCATTATTGGGACGATGTCTTCCTCCAGATGGACAGCATCGGCGTGGGCAGCCTGGTGATTGTCACCCTCACCGGCTTCTTCAGCGGCGCGGTCATGGCCCTGCAAATGGCCCGCGCCCTCCAGACCTACGGCCAGGTAGGCAGGACCGGAATGCTGGTCTCCATCTCTCTGGTGCGCGAGCTTGGGCCGGTGCTCTCGGCCCTCATGGTGGCGGCCCGCAACGCCTCGGGCATGGCCAGCGAACTGGGCTCCATGAAAGTCACCGAGCAGATCGACGCCATGCGCGCTCTGGGCACCGATCCGGTTCAGAAACTGGTCACCCCGCGCCTGATCGCCACCGCCAGCATGCTGCCCCTCCTCACCACCATCGCGGATTTCGTGGGCATGTTCGGCGGCTGGCTCATCGCCCGCTTTTACCTCGGCATTGGAAGCGTGCAGTATTGGAACTCCGTGTGGAAGATCCTGGTGTGGAACGACGTCCTGCAAGGATTGCTCAAGCCCTTCATCTTCGCCAACATGATCGCCCTGGTAGGCTGCTATTACGGATTGCGCACCACCGGTGGCACCCAGGGAGTGGGCCGCTCCACCACCCAGGCCGTGGTGGCCTCCGGGATCATGATCTTCGTGCTGGACCTCATGCTCACGCAGTGCTTCGTGTATTCGGCTTCTTAGGAAGAGCTATGGCCGATCTTCCCGTCATTCTCCGCTTCGATCGCGTCACGGTCTCCTTCGATGGAGTGGCGGCGCTCGAAGCCGTGTCGTTCGAGGCCCGCGAAGGCGAGTCGCGCGTCATCATGGGAGCCGCGGGCAGCGGCAAGACGGTGCTCCTGAAAACCGCCCTGGGTCTGGTGAAACCCGATTCCGGGAAGGTCTTCGCCTTCGGCAAGGATCTCACCGGGATGCGCGAGAAAGAACTCTTCGAAATCCGCAGCCGCATGGGGATGCTGTTCCAGGAAAGCGCCCTCTTCGACTCCCTCACCATCGAGGAAAACGTGGCCTATCCCCTGCTCAATCAAAAAGCCGTTCACTGTCCTAAGCGGGAAGTGCACGCGCGCGTCGAGCAGGCCCTGGAGTTCGTCGAACTGGCCGGCACCCTCGCCAAGTTCCCCAGTGAGCTTTCGGGCGGCATGCGCCGGCGCGCCGCCATAGCCCGCGCCGTGGTCACCGAGCCGCCCCTGGTGCTGTACGATTCCCCCACCGCCGGCCTCGATCCCATCACCGCTTACACCATCATGGCCCTCCTCATCAAGGAGCGCGACGTCAGCCACACCACCACCCTGATGGTCACCTACCGCTACCAGGATGGCAACCTGATGGCCCATTTCCGCTACAATTCGAAACAAGGGGGGCTGGAGCCGGCGCATAACGGGGCCGTACAGGCGCCCGAAACCGTCTTCATGGTTCTGCACGAAGGCCGGCTGATCTTCGAAGGCAGCCAGGACCGGCTGGAAGCGTCGGCCGATCCGTACGTCAGGAAATTTGTAAAGCCGCGGAATTAGCCTATGCCGGATCGCAGAAAAGTGCGCTGGTCGCAGTCGAAAGTCGGGATCCTCGGAGTTACCGCCTTCGTCATCATTTTCGTACTGGTTCTTCTGCTCACCAGCTCCAAGGGCATCTTCCGCCGCAACGCCGTGCTGCGCACCTATATGCACGACGCCTTGGGCATGGCCAAGGGATCGTCCGTGCGGCTCAACGGAATCGAGATCGGCTACCTGGACACGGTCTCGCTGACCAATTCGCCCAATCCCGCCCGCGCCGTCGAGTTCCGCATGAAGGTGGACCCCAGATTCCTTCCCGACATTCCCGTGGATTCCCAGGCCACCATCACCGCCGCCAATCTCATCGGGGATAAGTTCATCGATATCACCCGTGGCAAGGACAAGCGCAGCGTCGGGGATGGCAGCGAGATCGCCGCCCAGCAAGGCCAGGATATTCCCGAGTTAATGGCCCAGAGCGCCACCCTGCTGGACTCCTTCCAGGCCATCATCAATCGCATCGGCGGCCTGCTGGCCTATGTCGAGGAGGGCAAGGGCAACATCGGCCTCCTGCTCAAGGACCGCGAGTTGTACGACCGCGCCAGCGCCATCGTTCTGGAAGGCCAGCAACTGCTGAACGACGTGCGCACCGGCAACGGCAGCCTGAGCAAGGTATTGTACAGCGATCAGCTCTACAACGAGATTCGCTCCCCCATCAACCGCCTCGACAGCCTGCTGGCGGGCCTCCAGGCCGGCCAGGGCACCGCCGGAAGGGTTTTGAAGGACCCCGCCATGTTCGATGAGGCCCAGAAGACCATCGCCGAAATCCATACCCTGGTCGCGGAGCTCAACGCCGGTAAGGGCACCGCCGGCCAGCTTCTGAAAAACGATCAGATCTCGAAACAGATTGAAACCCTCACCGCCCGCCTGAATACAACCATCGAACGCATCAATTCCGGCCAGGGCACTGTCGGCCAGCTCATGGTCAATCCGTCCCTTTACGATGCCCTCGCCGGCGCCACCCGCGAGTTCCAGGGCCTGGCCAAGGACGTGCGCACCAATCCCAAAAAATTCCTGACCCTCCGGCTGAGCCTGTTTTGATCCGCCAACTGGTAGTCAACGCCGATGATTTCGGTTTCACCCCGGATGTCAACCGCGGCATTCTGGAAGCCCACCGCCATGGCATCCTCACCGCCACTACCCTGATGGCCAACGGGGATGCCTTCGAGGACGCCGTGCGCCTGGCCGGTGAAGCCCCCACCCTCGATATCGGTTGTCACCTGGTGCTGGTGGGCGGCCGTTCGCTGGTCGCCGGCAGCCCTTACCCTCCGACCGTAACGAAATTGCTGGCCGCCCTGGCCCGCCGCGAAATCGATCCCTACCGCGAACTCCAGGCCCAAGTCCGCCGGATTGTCGAGGCGGGCATTCATCCCACCCACCTGGACAGCCACAAGCATACCCACCTGGCGCCTTCCGTGCTGGATGCGGTGGCCCGCCTGGCGCGCGAATTCGGGATCTCCTGGGTGCGCCGACCGTTCGATTTTCCGATGGGCGCGCTGGGCGGAGTGCCCCGCCTGGAGCGCCTCACCAGCCTCGCCCTGGGCCTCGCCCGCCGCCGCTTCCGCCGCGTGCTGACCCGCGCCGGCTGCCGCACCACGGATTATTTTGCCGGCTTCCAGCTCACCGGCCGCTTCCACACCGGCGGTCTGCTGAAGTTGCTGGCCCTCCTCCCCAAAGGCAGCACCGAGCTGATGTGCCACCCCGGGTATTGCACCGACGCCCTGCGCCACGCCCCCACGCGCCTCAAGGACAGCCGTGAAGAGGAGTTGCGCGCCCTCACCGCGCCCGAAGTCCGCGCGGCCGTCGAACGCCACGGAATCGAGTTGGTGGATTACGCGGGACTGCGTAGCCGCTCGGCTTGAAAGACCGCGCGTTCGCCGGGGGTAAGGCAGGGTGGGAATTGACCCCGTGCCCAATGGTCTATGCTACAATACTAGGTCTCGCCGCGTGGTGTCGCGGAGGAGCACTATGAGAGCTTTTCCGCCGGTGGCCTTCGCCTGTGCGCTGGCCCTCGCGGCGTCCCCTGCGCAACACAAGAATAAGAAAGAGGAAGAGACTCAGACCCTCCAATTGCCCAAGGACTTGCCTGCCGCGGTCACGGGCGACACCAGTCACCTGACTTTCCTGGTGACGCCGCTCTCGGCCAAGGGCCTTCTTTCGCAGCAGGTTCGCGACGGGATCAAGGCGCTGATGCACCTGGCCGGCGGCGAGCGGGTCTTGAAGATCCGCGCCTTCGTGGCCGGCTCGGGCGACTTACGCCGCGTGCGCGACCTCGTCAGCGAGGCATTTACCGACCACAAACAGCCCCTGCCCGTGCTCAGCCTGATCCAATCCGGCGGCTTGCCGCTGGAGGGCGCCCAGGTTGTCCTGGAGGCCATGGCTTCCGCGCGCAAGGAACTCAATCCCAATGGCCTGGCCTTCCTGTCCGCACAGTCGGCGACTTCACCCAACCCGCTCGATCCGGTTCCACCGCTCACCGCCAAGGCGCTGGCCGGACTGGCTCAGGCGGTCAAGGCCGCGGGGTCCGATCCCACCGACGTTCTGCGGGTGACCTGTTTTCTGAGCTCCCTCGACAACGTGGCCGCCAGCCGCAGCCAGGTGGAAAGCGCCTACCCGCAGGCGGCCATCGACATGGTCCAGACCCAGCGCGCTCCCTTCAGCGCCGGAGCCGCCTGCGAGGCGGTCTCCCGCCTGCGCGCGTCTCCCGGCGCGCCCGTGCGCACCCTCAATCCGCCCCAGTTGGCGGCCGTGCCGGGCGAATCCCAAATCGCCCTGGTGGATGCTCCCCAGGTGGTGCTCACCGGAACGCAGGTCTCCTTCGGCTACCAGTTGTCCGACGCGCGGCTGGCCTTCGAGCGGCTGGCCAAGGTGCTCGAGCAGGAGGGTTCCTCTTCACGCGAGGTGGCCTTCGCGCATTATTATCCCCTTTCCAGCGGTATCGCCGACCAGGTGCGCGCCGTGCGCGGCGAGTTCTTCGATTCGGGCAACGTCCCCGCCGGCACTCTACTGCTCTTTGAAGGCCTGCCTTCGATGGACGCCGGCTTCGCCGTGGATGTGGTAGCGGTAAAGAAATAACTCCCCAAGAGCGCCGCTCTCTCAGACGCTGTCATTCGGCATCTATCGGGGCCACCGCGCGCCAGGTCAAGCCGCAAGCGGATAAGCCGGCGCGTCGGAGGCCTGGCCCAACGCGGCTGCCCGGCACACTTTATGCAGCACAGCTTTTCGCCACTGGTCTCGCGCATTGCCCCACGCGGGCCGGCATCGAAACGCGGGCTGCCGGTTCGTGCGCCACGCCCGACCCGGCGCTTCTCGTTCACCGCGGCTCGCGCAGCTCATTTCACCGTGGCTCGCGTAGCAGCCTTGCGCTGCGCGCCTGTCTTCCGCCGCGCGGTTCGTTGCGTATCCTACCGGACGCTGGCGGCTCGCGGACGTCCACGTCCGCCGCGGCTTTCCGCAACTCGCCCGCCCCCGCCGGGTTCACCAGAATGTGAGACGCCTTTTTTTAAGTCGCCGGTTCGTGGGGAGCTGCCTCTCGGCCTGGCTGGGAACGTTCGTCGCGGCCGCGCAGATCTCCGGTTTCCAGCATGTTGTGGTCATCGTTCAGGAGAATCGGACCCCCGATAACCTGTTCCAGGGTCTGTGCTCCGCCCCGTTCGGCTCGGCCGCGTCGTGCAGCACTACCCCCACTTCCGCGCAATATGATATTCAGACCGCCAATTGGTTCGACCAGAAATCCTCCACCGGTGTAACTCAGCCCCTTCCCGTGGCCTTGGCGAATAAGTACGATCTGAGTCATGCCCATTCCGCCTTCGTGGTCCAGTGCGATCAGGATCCGCTCACGGGCGCCTGCCGGATGGATGGCGCGGGAAGCGTCGCCTGCTCCGGCAAGTGTCTGGCCAAGCCGCAGTTCCGCTATGTCACTAACTCCTCGGGGACACTTACACCTTACCTTGAGTTAGCCACCCAATACGGCTGGGCCAACTACATGTTCCAGACTAACCAGGGTCCCAGTTTCCCTGCCCACCAGTTCATCTTTGGAGGCACTTCCGCGCCGAGCGCCGCCGACGATGCGGCGGGCATTTTTGCCTCCGAAAACATGTCCAATTCGGGCGTGGCGGGAACTTCCACTACCGCCGGTTGCATAGCCGCGGCCGATACCACCGTGGCGTTAATCGGCCCCTCCGGCGAAAATCAGAAGGTCTATCCCTGTTTTGAGCATTCCACCGTGCCGGACGTGCTCCCCACCGACATCACCTGGCGATACTACACACCGAGCGCGGGATCTATCTGGACCGCTCCCAATGCCATCCAGCATATCTGCCAATCTACCGGTCCCGGGGGAAAGTGCGCGGGATCCCAATGGTCCGCCAACGTGGACTTAAAGCCGGCCGACGTCCTGAGTGACATTGCCGCCTGTAACTTGCGGTCCGTGTCCTGGGTCATTCCTACGGGGGCGAATTCCGATCATGCCCGAGCCAACGATGGCGGCGGTCCATCCTGGGTGACGTCGATTGTCAATGCCATCGGCAACAGCAGCACCTGCGATAACAACACCGGTTACTGGCAGAACACGGCCATTATTATCACTTGGGACGATTGGGGCGGCTGGTACGATCACGAGCGCCCAACCTTCCTGGCCCAGCCCGAAGGCGACTACCAGCTTGGCTTCCGCGTGCCCCTGGTGTTCGTTTCCGCCTACACGGCCGCCGGCTACATCAACAACGAGCGCCACGATTTCGGAAGCATCCTGCGCTTCGTGGAACACAACTTCGGAATCGCCGAAGGCGTGCTCAATTTCGCCGACAGCCGGGCCACTAACGACCTGACCGGTTTCTACAATCTCACCCGGACTCCGCGCGCCTACCAGACCATCACTGCCCCTAAAAGCGCGGAATTCTTTCTGCACGATAAACGCAAGGCCACCGATCCCGATGACGATGGCGACGACCGCTGATCCGTGCGGTTCTGCCCGCCGCCGTAACGCCGGGGCCGGCGCGCTGACCGCGACCCGGCTCGCGTTCAGGGCGCCGCCGCAGATGAGGATGGCGCGTGCGCCGCGTCCCTGGAGGACCGCCTCGGCAACCGCGCGCGCATAATCGGGATAGTTCGAAGGCTCGGCCGAACACGCGCCCAGGTCTTCGGCGCGATGGCCCCGGTGGCGGTCCTCGTCGAGAATGCGGCCTCCGGGCGGAAAGGCGCCATGATCGACGCGGCCCGCGAGGTTCACGCGTCCTGATAACCGCGCGGAGGAGCGCGGACGTAGGCTGACCCCGGCCGGGTCCAGCCGATCCGATCGGCTGGCGCCCGACCATCGGCCCGGCCGGCGTTCGCCTGTAGAATGATCCTCAATGGATCGGATCCTCGTCATCGGCGCCACCGGCACCGTCGGCCGTCAGGTGGTCTCTCAATTGACGGCCGCGGGCGTGCCAGTCCGGGCCATGGCGCGCCACCCGGACGCGGTTCGCTGGCCCCCATCAGTGGAGGTGGTGCGCGCAGATCTCACCCTGCCCGGGAACCTGGACGGGTGTCTGGAGGGCGTCCGGACGGTGTTTCTGGTCTGGACTGCGCCGCCCGCCGCGGCGCCTCCCGCGATGGAGCGGATTGCCCGGCGCGCACGGCGAATCGTATTTCTGTCGGCGCCGCTCAAAACGCCGCACCCCTTCTTTCAACAGCCCAATCCGGTCCGGGAGTTGGCCGCGCAAATCGAACGGCTGATCGAGACCTCGGGACTCGCGTGGACCCTCCTGCGGCCCGGGATGTTCGCCGCCAATGCGCTGCGCTGGTGGGCCCCGCAGATCCGCGCCGGCGATGTCGTACGCTGGCCGCATCTCGCCGCTCCCACGGCCCCTATCGACGAGCGCGACATCGCGGCCGTGGCGATCCGCGCGCTGTGCCTGGACGGACACGCCGGAGCGGAATACGTTCTGACCGGGCCCCAATCCCTGAGCCAGTTCGAGCAGGTGTCCACCATCGGCCGCGTGATCGGCCGCGAGTTGCGCATCGAAGAGATCCCGCCGGACGAGGCGCGCCGCGAATGGCTCGAGACGATGCCGGCGTCCGTCGTGAATATGCTGCTGGACGCCTGGGCCGCTGCCATCGGCCAACCGGCATTCGTCACCGATACCGTGGCCCGGCTCACCGGAGCGCCGGCCCGGACATTCCTCGACTGGGCCGCCGATCACGCCGCGGAGTTTCGTGTCTGATGGAAGTGACGGAAGCCCCGCGGTTGCGGATTGGCGGTGGAAGTGGTACGTACTCAAGAGTGCGCATCCTGGTGGGGTTTCTGTGTCTGGCGGCGGCGGGGTGGGGATGGCAAAAGAGACCCGTGGCGGCGGCCACTGCCGCGGCGGGCGGCGCGGCCAATGCCGCCAGGGTCGAGGAGCAGACTTTCCCCAGCCAGGTGCTGGGTGGCGAGCGCTCCTACCGGGTGTTCCTGCCGCCGGGGTATGGGCGATCGCAGAAGCGCTATCCGGTGATTTATTGGCTCTACGGTTACGAGCAGCCCAACCAGGAACGCGAGAAGGAAATCCTCGCCTACTTAAGCGCGCACGACGTGCTCGTGGTCTACGCCGGGCCGGTGGAAACGTCGGGTAACTATCCGCTCTATTTTCCGGAACTGGTGGACCACATCGACCATGCCCTGCGAACTGTGGCCGACCGGGACCATCGCGCCGTGACCGGATACTCAGTGGGGGGATTTCTGGCGCTCTACACGGCCGGCAAATACCCGGACCTGGTGGGAAGCGCTTCGAGTTTTTTGGGCGCCACGGAATCGCCCGTGGGGCCGCAGGGGTTCGAGGTGGATTACCGCCTGCACGAGGTCTATGGCAACTACGATGGGGTGCGGACGCGGCTGGTCGAGGACCCCAACGAGCCGGCGCACTTTTATCATCAGCGTCTGAACGGAAGCTGGCTGTATGCGCGGGCCAACCACGAGACCGCGGATTTCGATCGCGACCGGGCCACCGAGGCGATTCCCAAAACCTTCGATTTTCACATGCACGCGTTTGCGGCGCCGCTGCCCAAGCCGGCGGCCTTCAGCCACTGGGATCCCTACCCGAATTTTGCGGTGTGGGGCTGGGAGGTGGCCTCCACACGGCGACAGCCCGGTTTTACCATGCTGGACCATGTTTCGGCGCGCGGCTTCCGGTGCGCTGTGCGGCAATGGGCGCCGGGAGGCGCGACCATTCCGGAAGTCAAGCTATCGCTGGCCTCGGCGCGGCTGTACCCGCCGGGCAGCACCCACCCGGTAACGATCGTCCGGCTGCACGACGGGCAGACCCGGCATGCCACCCTGCGGGCGGACGTGCAGGGGCGCTTGAATTTCGATCTCAACGGCGACGCGTACGAAGTCGCCATCGGGGAGGGCGCGGCAGTGACGGTTTCCGCATGGCGGGTGACCGGCGCGGCCTGGGCCACCGCGGGTCAACCGGTGAAACTGGAGGTGCGATTCCTGAATGCCGGCTCGGCACGTTCGGCCACCGGGACGGTGGAGTGGGAAAGCCCCGATAAGGGCGTGAAATTCACACCGGCATCCAGCCGCTTGTTCGGGTTGGGGCCGGGCGAAACGGCTCCCCTCGCCGTGACCCTGACGGCGGGCGATGCGAGTCGGACCATGGCGCGGATTGTGGCGGCCATTGGGAGCGAGCGGATGGCGTTCGAAGTGCCGCTGTTTCCAGCCAATCCAAAGGTGGCCCAAAAAGGCGATTTTGAAATTGTGGATGGGCGCGCGGTAACGGCCTGGCGCCACGCTACGGAGCGCGCCGAGACGGTTTTCGGGGACGGTAACCGCGATGGCGAGGCGGCGCCCGGGGAGACTTTCGTCATCCTGCTGAAGGACGGCGAGGCGCTGCGGCCGGCGGAGGTGTTTTCGAACGACGCGTGCGTGGACACGGGGTTGCGCGGCTCGGATTCGTGGGACGTTTACGATCATCAATTGGCTTCCATGGCTTACTCGGTAGTCTCGATCCCTGAAAAATGCGATCCGGGCCTCAGGGTGCACGTGCTGGCGCGCATCGTCAGCCCCACCGCCGGGGGATATCAGACGCGGTACGAGTCGATTGAATTTCCGGTGTGGTGGCGGCGTGGCCAGGAGCCGCACGTTCCCGTTCCGTAGAAACACGAGCCGCGCCAGGGATCGACGTGCCGGCGCGCATCCTGAGCCCCACCGCCGGGGGACCGGGGGCTACCAGGCGATCGAATTTCCGGTGTGGTGGCGGCGCGGTCAGGAGCCGCACGTTCCCGTTCCGTAGAAACGCGGGCCGCGCCAGGGGATCGACGTGCCGGCGCGCATCCTGAGCCCCACCGCCGGGGGACCGGGGGCTACCAGGCGGGCTACCAGGCGATCGAATTTCCGGTGTGGTGGCGGCGCTGCCAGGAGCGGCACGATCCCTTTCCGTAGAAACGCGAGCCGCGTTGTAAGCTGGAGAATTGGCTTCGTTTGACCTCTTTCACGCAGCGGTGGCCTTCGGCGCCGCGTTTCTCGCCGGGGCGATCAATTCGGTGGCCGGCGGAGGTACGCTGGTTTCCTTTCCCGCGCTCATCTGGCTGGGGTTGAATTCGGTGGCCGCAAATGCCACCAGCACGGTCGCAATCTGGCCGGGAACGGTAGGCAGCGCATGGGGTTACCGGCGCGAGCTGGGGCGGGCCGAAGGGCGTTATCTGGCCCTCATCGTGCCCAGCCTGGTGGGCGGACTGGCGGGGGCGCTGCTGCTGAAGCTGACTCCGCCGGCGGTTTTCGACCGGCTGGTGCCGTTCCTGATTCTGTTCGCCACCCTGCTGCTGATGGCGCAGGACCCGGTGCAGCGCTGGCTCAAGACCGGGGAGGGCCGCGCCACCACGAGATGGTTGATCGGTGGCATGTTGTTCCAGTTGGGGGTGGGGATT
>JASHSS010000179.1 GCA_030038565.1 Bryobacteraceae bacterium | reverse complement strand
TTCTTTCCTCTCGCCCCGCCTCCGAAACCCTCGCCGATCCGCTGCTGAGCGCCGCCACCGAGCGCCAGGACGAACTGCCGCGCGCTATGTCTGACCCATTTTCAACCGGCCGGATCGGCACGCGCATCACTCCCCTGTTCTCCAACACCCCACAGGGTTCTGCGCTGACTGTGCTGGTCCATCTGGATACCCGCGATTTGACTTTTCGCCGCGGCCTGGACGGGGTCTACCATGGCGGAGTCCGTATTCTGGTGGCCATCTTCGGCTCCACCATCCAGTCGCTCGACCACCGCGAAGAGAGCTTTGATGTGACTTGGAACGAGAGCCAATACCGGCAGGGCCTGCTGACCGGCGTCGTGGCCGCCGCCGAGCTGCGCGTGCCCGCCGCGATGCTTCAGGTCCGCGCCGTGGTGAGCGATACGATCAGCGGCAGAATGGGGTCGGCCAGCCAGTGGCTCGAGGTTCCCTCCGTCGAAGAGGGCCGCCTGGAGATTTCGGGGATCGAACTCCTCGCTCTGGAGGATTCCCCCACCACCGGCCACACCCATCCGCTCGACCCCGGTGGGAGCGAGGCCATGGGGATCCTTCGCGCCGGCCGTCCGGTCGGCTATCGCTGCACTCTGTACAACCCCGCGCTCGACCGCGCCGGCATTTTCCGGGGCACCTTCCAGGTCGCGGTGTTCCGGAACGGCGAGATGGTGGTTGCGAATCAACCCATGGCGTTGCAACTGCCGGCGGGAAAGGACCCTCGCCGGCTGGCAATCGAGGGCCACTTTATTTTTCCCGCGAAGCTTCGCCCGGGCCATTACGTGATGCGGCTTACAATCGCCGACCAGCCGGCCAACACCGGCCCGCAGCGGGCTGCCAATCAATTTGTGGATTTCGAACTTGGCCCGTAGCAGCCCGCCAGGCCGGATCGCCCCCTGCCGCACAACCAGGGATTCACGTCGCCGGTGGGGCAGGCATTTAGCCTGCCCAGGCCTTTTTCGTCGCCGGTGGGGCAGGCATTTAGCCTGCCCGCCTTTTTCCCCAATCTGCTGGCTGCTAGCCGCGCACGCTTCCGGCGCCTGCCGAACCTGGTGCCGCGGGCCCCATTGCCGGCACGCCTCCGGCGCCGTGGAGAGGGATTGTGGACGGGGGAGGTTTCTTGCGGATTCGCGCGGCCGCGCGCCGATGTTAAGCCGCGCCGGTTCTAGCCGTGATACCGCAGTTCCGCCGCCTGCCGGATCTCCAGGGGGGGCTGCGCCTGTGTGGCCTGGAAAGCCTTAATGCTCTGCGTACGGAACTCGTAGCGCTCGATGGCCACCGCCGCGCCGCGCTCGTTGCAGCGCAGGACGCACCCGTAGATCATCAGCTTCATGGGACAGGAATCGTTCAACAGAACCGGCCAGTTCATCGAAACCTCGATCGGGATTCCCGGCGTCAGCAGGTTGTCGGTGGTGAACCACAGACCGCCGCTCGAGATGTTGACGGTGGTTCCCCGTCCGGTCTCGGCGATGCGCTGTCCGTACAGCAGCTTGTAGCGCACTTCCTGTTCAATGTGGAAGCGCCGCTTGCTGCGCCTCTCACGTTCTCCGTTTTTCAGCAGTTTGTCCTCGAAAAATTCCATTTCCGCCCGCGCCTCTCTTGTGGTGAGATTCGCATTTGCCACCTGCCTGGCTCAATATGTCTTTAGTTATTCGGAATCCGCTATCCAGGCCGTTCCCAGGGAGCAGGGAAAAACCGCTAACCTACTGTCTGGAAACGGGGAAACACCCGGCTCTGAGGCTCCCCGGGAACCGGGAAACACCGGCTTGCAGTGCTCTCCGGCAGCAGGAAAAACCCTGCTCCGATTACTGCCTGGGATTGGGGAAAAACCGCCCCGTCTACTAGCCGTTATCAGGGAAACACCGGAAGTACTCAAAATCGCCATGCCGCGCTCTGTTTTGCATATTTTTTGCAGTCTCGTCCGTTTTTTCATCCCGCGGCATGCGCCGCCGGTTGGGGTAAGATGGCGGCTTGAGGGTTGTGCGCCAGTCCCTGCGGTTCCGGCCGGCCTTGTGGCTTGCCGTATGCCTCTGGGCCGGCACGCCCGGTTTCCGCGAGGCCCTTCCCGGCTATCGCTTCGAGTTCCCCCGCGATCACTTCAACCATCCGGAATTTCGCACCGAATGGTGGTATTACACCGGCAATCTCCAGGCCGCCGGCGGCCATCGCTATGGCTTCGAGCTGGTCTTCTTCCGCGAGGCCCGGCGGCGTGGTCCTTCGCCCAACGCCTCGTCCTGGCGCGCCGACGACCTCTACCTGGCGCACCTGGCCCTCACCGATATCGATGCCGCCGGCTTCCGGTATTTCCAGCGCCTGAACCGCGCCGGCCCGGGCCTGGCGGGCGCGAGTTTCGAGGAAGGGCGCGTCTGGAACGGCAATTGGGAGGCTCGCTGGGACAAAGCCTCGGCCGCTCAGACTCTCTCCGCGCTGGTCTCGGGCTTGCGCTTCCAGTTGCGCCTCAGCCCCCGAACGCCGCCCGTCATCAACGGCGAAAATGGCGTCAGCCAGAAGGCCGAGGGTCCCGGCAAAGCCTCGTATTACGTGTCCTTCCCACTGTTGGCGGTGCAGGGAGTGTTGAACGGCGCCCCCGTCAGCGGCACCGCCTGGATGGACCACGAATGGTTCACCCACCAGTTGCAGGATGATCAGCAAGGCTGGGATTGGTTCAGCATCCAGCTCGCCAATGCCCCCGCGGGCGGTGGTCCGTGCGAGCTGATGCTTTTACAATTGCGCCGCACCAATGGTACCCTCGACCCCTTCTCCGCGGGAACCTACATCGCCCCCGACGGCCGCGCCACCCATCTCAAGCACCAGGATTTTCACCTGGAACCCATCCAGTTCTGGACCAGCCCGCGGACCCACACCCGCTACCCGGTCGCATGGCGCATCGCCATTCCGTCGCTGGGCCTGGCGCTCGACTGCCGCGCCGCCCTGCCCGACCAGGAGCTCGTGTCGGAGAATGCCGCCGCTCCCACCTATTGGGAGGGTGCGGTCACTTACTCGGGATCGTCCTCCGGCGTGGGATACCTGGAAATGACCGGCTATGGCAAGCCCATGCGATTGTGAGTTGCGAGATAATGTGGCCATGAAACTTTCCGAGGGAAAACAGAAGCGCATGCAGGCGCTGGCCAACCACCGCGGCGTGATCGCGGCCGCCGCCATGGATCAACGCGGCAGCCTCCAGAAATCGCTGGCCGCGGGCCGCGGCGTGGATGTGAAAGAGATTACTCCCGCCATGATGAGTGAATTCAAAGTGGCCGTGAGCAAGGTCCTCACGCCTCACGCCAGCGCCATTTTGCTGGATCCGGAATTCGGCCTGGAGGCCGCCAAAGCCCGCGCCGGGAATGCCGGCCTGCTGCTGGCCTACGAGCTGAGCGGCTACGACAATACCCGCCCCGGACGGCTGCCCGATCTGCTGCCGCATGTTTCCGTCAAACGCCTGGTGGAGTGGGGCGCCGACGCGGTGAAGATCCTGATCTATTACACGCCCAGCGAGGACCCCCAGATTAACGACGTGAAGCACGCCTTCATCGAGCGGATCGGCGCGGAGTGCGAAACCTACGAGATTCCCTTCTTCCTGGAGTTTGTGGGCTACGACCCGAAGGGCGGGGATGAAAAGGGCCTCGAGTTCGCCAGGACCAAGCCCGAAATCGTCAAGCGCAGCATGGAGGAGTTCTCGAAACCGCAATACCGCGTGGATGTGCTGAAGGTGGAAGTCCCCATCAACGCCGAATACGTGGAAGGGTCGGGCGTCTACAAAGGCCAGAAGGCCTACACCCGCGAGGAAGCCCTGAAACATTTTCGCGAGGCCGCGGCGTTGGCCGCCAAACCGTTCATCTATCTGAGCGCCGGGGTGAGCAACGCCCAGTTCACCGAATCCCTCAAAATGGCGTCCGAGGCGGGTACCGACTATTCCGGCGTACTCTGCGGGCGGGCCACCTGGAAGGAGGGCATTCCGATATACGCCAAACACGGGGTGAAGGCCCTCGAAGAATGGCTGCAACGGGAAGGCGTCAAGAATATCGAGGCCGTCAACGAAGCCATCCGCTCCGCCGTGCCCTGGTATTCCAAAGCAGGTGTGGCGCAGACCGCGTAACGCCCCACCCCAAAGTATCGCTTGGTGATTAGCGCGGAGGAGGGATCACTGCTGGCTCAGACCAGCCAGCTTCCCCTTGGCGCTCTTATTCGCCGCATCGGTCTCGATCGCTTTCCGAAAGTAGAAAACCGCCATCGCTTTGCTGCCCTTCTGCGCGTAACAATCCGCGATCAGTTCGTACGCGTAAGATAAATCGGCGGGCTTCAGCGCGAAAGTCGTACTCAGGTGAAATAGCGCGATCGCGTCATCCAACTTATGCCGCCTCATCAGATATTTGCCGGTGTTGATGAGGTCCAGCGGTTCGCTCGCGAAATCGTAGGTATCTTTGCCCGCCTCGCGCTTGGCCAGATACTCCGCCATGCCGTCTTCAAGATTGGCCTCGAACCCCTGTCGGATATCCAGGTAAATCGACTTCTTGGGCGCCTCGTACGGCTTGCCGTCGACAATCGCCAGAATGGCGTCCTTCAATTGATACAGCTTGAAGTTCTGGTTATTGGTCATCAGGATTACATCGATGCCATCCGACGCCCTGCTGAACGCCAGAGCCTCATAGTTGTTGCCGGAGCCTTGGTGCTGATGCGTCATCAGCCGGCCGTTTTCAACCTGTGCGGAACCCAGGCTGCTCTCATTGCCGCCGAAACCTTCGGCGAGTTTCTGCAGGGATGGGCCTCTCAGGATGATGCCCTCATTGAGGCAGCTCATCCACTGGTGAAGATCGCGCGCCGTGAGTACCATCTCGGGCTCCATCGTGCCTTCGAACTTCACCGGTTTAAACAGGTTGTCAAACGCTGAGGCAATCGGGCCGGTGGTGTCGTTGGCGACGCCGCAGGGATGGAACAGACGAGTCTCCACAAACTGCCGGTACCCCACACCGGTGATTTTCTCAATGATCTTCTTTTGCAGCTCGACATTCGGAAGCGTGTAGAGGAATGCCGTCCCTGGACGGAAGGCCAGTTCCTTCAGACTTCGCAGCTCGTCCATCGACACGTCCGGTATCCCGGACGTGTAATTCAGCAGATGCTGAACTTCCACCGTCGAAGACCACGGCGGCAAGCCGTCCACGTATTTCGAAAGCTTCTCATCCAGCCGTAGCCTGCCTTGCTGGTTGAGCAGAAGAATGCCCGCTCCATTGAATTCCTTGCTGATCGAGCCTATGTAAAAGCGGTATTGGGAGGTCAGTAAAGCGGTCTTGTCCGCGTCCGCATAACCGAATGATCCCTCGTAAATTACCCTTCCGCCGGCGCCTGCGAATACATTCCCGTTGAAGATCCCGATCTCATGAGCCTTCTGCATCAGCGACTCAATCTCCTTCGCCTTGTCCTGGGCAGTCAGCAGTCCGCTAAACAGTACAGAGGCGAGGGCCAGTCTCTTCGCGTCGCACATATATCGAACCTATTCGCCCCTCTTCTGTGCAGGCGAATCGCCACCGGCTCGACTGATATTTATCTGTCGTCTACTGAGATCCCGGACGGAGCCGGCGTTCAAAAGCGCAAACCCAAGCTCCGAAACCGGACACGCCTGCACCGAGCGAGTGGCCAACTCTCCAGAAACCTCTGCTCCCCGCTCCCACGAACGCCGAGACCTTCCCTAGAAAAATCCCCTTGGCGCTACTTTGCGTCTTGGCGGCTTGGCGAGAGTCGCTTTTACC
>JASHSS010000178.1 GCA_030038565.1 Bryobacteraceae bacterium | reverse complement strand
CCCGGATCGCTCACCGGCAGCGAGCGCAGCAGAATCGCATCCATGAAGCTGAAGATCGCGGTATTGGCTCCGATGCCCAGCGCCAGGGAAA
Source organism: Bryobacteraceae bacterium (assembly GCA_030038565.1). Classification (GTDB taxonomy): domain Bacteria; phylum Acidobacteriota; class Terriglobia; order Bryobacterales; family Bryobacteraceae; genus JOPF133. Next base: position 10,667 of record JASHSS010000178.1, on the reverse strand, counting down.
GCACGGCGAGGGCGGTGAAGGCGCGATTCTTCCGCATCGCCCGCAAGGCGTAGCGCAGGTCCTGCAGGAGTTGCTCCCCGAATGTCCATCCCCACATGGCGCGGCTCTCCTCTTTCCAGCGAGTCACATTCCCAAACCGCTGCGGCCCCGCCAGCGCGCGGTGATGCCGCATCTCTTCGTCCAGCTCTTCCTCGAACCGGCGCCGGCGGAAATACCACGCCAGCCTGCGTAGAAATTCCCGAATCATGCCGGTTGAATCACCTTCGCAATTGCGCCCATCACCCGCGCGAACCCCGCCAATTCCGCCGCCAGTTGCTTGCGCCCGGCGGGGGTGAGCCGGTAAAAGCGCGCCCGCCGGTGGTTTTCGGTTTGCTTCCACTCCGCCACCAGCCAGCCTTTAATCAGCATTCGTTGCAGAGCGGGATAGAGCGATCCCTCCTCCACCTCCAGCACCTCCTCCGATATTTGCTGGATATGCTGGGCGATGCCGTAGCCGTGCATGGGGCCGATGCGCGTCAGGGTTTTGAGGATCAGCATGTAGAGAGTTCCAGGGGGAATCTCCGCCCGCTCTTCCATAGGCAGACTATACAATAGGCAGGCTGGGGAAGCAAGATCCGTCCGAAACGGGAATCTCCTAAAAAGTTAGCCGCATCCTGGCCGGCGTTGTCGAAAGGCGTCGGCCCCAGTTGCGCGGCGGTGTAATAGCGATGGTTGAGCGGAATTCCCGCGGGGCGGATTGTTCAGTGTTTTTTCCAACGCCGCGGTCGCTATGTTGCCGTCAGGCCTTTGCGAATGGTCAAAACCGGCGGCATCGCTGCCCTTTTGCACCGGCGTCAACTCCCGCCGCGCTGCGCACCTCAGTTACGGCAGGCGGCATCCGCGGCGGGTTGTCTTCGAGGACAGTAGTCAGGAAAGCTTCATTCGCGAGGTGTTATGGGGGTGGTTCGCGGGCAAGGGCAGGAACTCATAGCTGCAAATCCTTAGGGCCGCCCGGTCCTCCTGGCTGCGAACGATCCCTCCGGCAACGCGCAGTTGCATGGGAAGGAAGCCTTCAAACAGAACCGGCCACGGTATGAGAAGTTCAACGTCGGATCCAACCACGGGGGGCTGCATCGTGCTGAACAACATGCCTCCCGCGCTGATGTCAACGGTCCGCCCGGATCCTTCCATCACTCTATCTCCGCCCACCACTGCTCGAAATTGCAGCGGGAGATCGAACGGGAAGCGCAGGCCCCGTCCGGTGTCGGGCAACGGCTCAGTCGCGTCGATACTAAATAAGTCGTGTAACTGGTTATCAGTGCTCATATTCAAGAATCTATCCCTAACACGGGGCGATTCACAGTCCTAAGAGTAACTGGTAAGTACGGTTTTCGGATTGGTTTGGCGCACTTATCAGGTTCACGCAACTTGCACGATCGCAAGCGGCGCCGGACGGACGTTTTTGCGGCCGGTCTTGTTCTCCCGCTTGGTCCTGTACATATCGCTGTCCGCGTGTGAGAGGAGAGCTTCGGCATCCGAGCCATCCTCGGGGAAGAAGGCCCGGCCAATGCTGATTCCCACGCGCTCGTCGCCGCAAACTTCGAAGCTCTCCCTACGGACCATGTTATCGATCTCCGCAGTGCGCCGTTCCAATTCCGCGGCCGCCACGCCGGTAAAGATCATCACGAATTCGTCGCCTCCCAGCCTGCCGACATAGTCGGAAGCCCGGCAATTGGCCTGGAGGACGCGCGCGACGCGCTTGAGCAGTTCGTTGCCGGCCAGGTGGCCAAAGTTGTCGTTCACGCTCTTGAAACCGTCCAGGTCGCTGACTAGGACGGCCATCCGCCGGTGGGTCGCTTTCGCCGCCGCGATCTCGTCCTCCAGACGCAGACAGAGCGACCGGGCATTTGGAAGCCCCGTGAGTTCGTCCGTTTGGGCCTGTGTCTGCGCCTGCTCGAGCCGCAAGGAAAGTTCGATCGCCGAGGCGATCTTACCGCTGATCGCCAGCATGATGCGCAGATGATCTTTGCTGTATCCGTCCTCCTCGGTGAGATATAGCGTGAGCGCCCCGGACAGGTTCTTGGCCGAAAGCGGGACCGAGAGAGCCGAGCCGAAACCGCTCAACAGGCCGGTATCGTGCCAGTGGCCGCGCTCTACCGCGGGATTTCCGTTCACGATGGGCGTGTTGTTCTCAACAACCCAGCCGGACAATCCCTGGCCGATGGGGATTTCCAGCGAGGCCAGCCCCTGGCTGCCTTCCCCATGCACATACCTGGTTCTGAGCATCCCTTCATCGCGAATATAGACCGCCAGGCAATCGAATGGAAGCAGTTGCTTTAACCTGGCGGCGACCAACGCCAGCGTCTCATCCCCACGCAGCGTGCCGCTTAACTCCTCGGTTAGTTCGAGAATCGCCTGGACCTCCTGACGGGCCGAAAAGATGGACGCCATAAACGCTTCCTTGACGGCCATGGATCGCGGCCGGTCGGTTTGAAATCCGGCATCGGGCGCATCGCCTCGCGCGACGGAGAGATCCTTCGAGAGGAGCGCCTGGCGAAGAGGCGCCTGGCTGGTGTAACCTTCGAATTCCTTGTAGTGCCGCTTCAGAACTTCCACCACTTGCGGATCGAAACTGCGTCCCGAAAGCGATGCAATATGCTTCATGGCCTCATCCAGAGGCTTGGCCTGGCGGTACTGGCGATCGCTGGACAATGCGTCTAGGCAATCCACCGCCGAGAGAATTCTGGCGCCGATGGGGATCTGCTCGCCTTTCAGGCCATCCGGGTAACCGCTGCCGTCCCATCGCTCGTGGTGCGAGCGGACGATGGGGGTCACAGGGTAAGGGAAGCCGACCTGTTCGAGGATCGCCGCGCCCACGGTGGTGTGGGTTTTCATCTTGTCGAACTCTTCGGGCGTAAGCTTACCGGGCTTGGAAATAATGTAATCCGGTACCGCCAGCTTGCCGATATCATGCAGGATCGCGGCCGCCTGCAATGCCTGGATCTCCTCTTCGGGCAGGTTCATTTTGCGCGCAATACTCACTGAGTAGACCTGGACCCTCCGCAGGTGCTCCTGGGTGCACTCGTCTTTGGCGTCGATCGCCATGGCCAGCGCCTCGATGGTGCGTAAGTGGAGAGCGGCCATGTCGGTGTTGTGAGATCTCTCCTGCTCCAGTTTGCCGAGATAGAGCTTGAAGGAACGATACATTACGTACAGAAGCGGGACTAGGGCGATCGTAAACCGCCATCCCAGCCGCTCGATGGAGGTGTGCACCATCTCGGCCAAAGACACTCCCACCAGGTAATAGGGAAAGGACCACATATAGCAGCTCTTCCATACCCCCAGGACCATGCGTCTCTCGCTCAGCCCGATGACGATCGCCACGCAGAGGGTATTCATGAGGAAGTATCCCGTGCCGGCGATGGCCAGGCGGAGGGCTTCCCCTTCAGGAAGGCTGGAGAACCAGGGCCGCTGAAAAATCCCCGCGGCCAGCAGAACAGTAAGCCCGATACAGGCCAGGTTGAAGACCAGTTGAACCGGTTTGGGCCGTCGTTTCCTGTTCCAGAAAGTCTGCACAAATGCGGAAATCAACGCCAGCAGCAAGGCCTGCGGACGGTCCAGTTCGAGCAGCGCCAGGAGCGTGAAGATGTAATTCACCGAGAGGTTGCCGTCAATGCCGGGAAGCGCGATCTTCATGCCTGAACTCAACGCCGCGATGAAGAGGTAGAGAAGGAATCGTCCGTTCAATCCCGGATTCCAGCCGCGAAAGGTGGCCCAAATGCCGATGCTGCTGGCCAGCACGACCAGCGCTATATACGTTTTGGCCGACACCGGCAACTCTTTCGTCTGTCTTTGTTCCATTGGCGACCCGTTAGCCCTCGCGGGGTTAGTTGCAATTCGCTCTCCCATCGGAGTATCTTCCGTAAACCTTGGATAGCAGGTGGAAACTTACGATATCGAAGGCCGCGCACCAGGACAATCTGTCACTTCGCGAGAGGTCCGCGGGACAGATTGTCCAGGGGTCACAGGGCCGGACCAAAGGCAGCCTGCGGGAGCCGCGCCGCCGGGTGCGATTGCGATGGGCCGGCGGAGTGCCTTTGCGAACCGCTCTCAGCCTCCCCACAAGGCGTTGTCGCAGGTCCGGCAGACACGATAGTGGGGTTCCTTGCGCCGTTGGCCGGAAGGCCGGCCACGGCCTCTTGGGGTGGGATGTGGCGCTATCGCCATGTCCGGAATCACGGCGCTACCTCCTGCGCGACGGGCCAGTCCGCCGTCCGCCATGGCGCCATCATCAGGCCGGCCGCTGCCAACCCCACCGGGCCACGGGAGAGGCGGCCGAAGGCCGCGGAAAGTGGCTGGGAAGATGCCGCTGGGCCGGAGGAGCCGGCGGCCCAGAGCGCGCCTCGCCTGCGCGAGCCGTTTTCCGCAGCCTGGTCGATGTTTGTCATCACCACGCGTTCCATCGGATTTCTCTCGTGTTGGCTAGTTTTCGCCGTTGATCGTGAGAAGGGTGCTTTCCGTCGCCTCTTGGGTGCTGTCACCCCAGATCACGTAGTCGCCCCAGACCAGGCTGAACCCCGTAACCGCGCTGTCTCCCCACACCAGGGAGTCGCCCCAAAGTATGTTCGAGGCGTTCAGTAAGACACTCGATCCCCAGACCAGGTTGGTGCTCCACAGGGGGGCGTCTCCCCACACCAGGGATGAGCCGGTGACCAGGCTGACCGTGCCAGTGGCTGCATCGTACTGGACTGCCGGAGACTCCGCAGTCTCTCCGGCGGGCAAGACATCGGTATTATTTAACGCCGCCCAGACATCCAGTAAGCCTGCGCCGATGGTGAAGATATCGTATTGGCTGGTGTAGGAGACCAGGGCCGTGGAGCTGCCCAAACTGGCGGCGGTGGCGCTAGCCGCGACCAGGGTAGTGCTGTACTGCGGGAAAATCTTGCTGGCGGTTTTCATGAGCCGGGCCTTCACCTGGTCCGGCGTGAGGCCCGGGTTCTGCTGCAACAGCAGCGCCGCCCCGCCGCTTACCACGGCAGTCGCCATGCTGGTCCCGCTCAATGTAAAGTAGGCCCCATCCACAATATTCGCCGGGTACTCCTGGCATAAGGTTCCGCACGCCAGCACGGAAACAATCTTGTTGCCGGGGGCCACCAGGTCGGGCTTCACCACGTGGTCGAACAGAGTCGGTCCTTTGGAGCTGTAACTGGCGATCAGCTCGGAGAGCTGCCCGGCATTCCACTCGTTCTTCGTAGCTCCTACCGTGATGGCATAGGGATCGTTGCCCGGCGCCTGGATGGTGGCGTAGCCGGAAGTGTTCTCGGAATTGTTGCGGCCCTGGTTTCCGGCCGCCACGACCACCACCATGCCCGCATGCCACGCCGCTTCCACTGCCTGGCACAGCGGGTCCACTGTGTAGCTCTCATACACGGGACGCCCTAACGACAGGTTGATCACCCGGATGTTGTATTGCCACTTCAACTGAATGGCGGCTTGGAGGGCCGCGATGACCCCGCTGTCGTTCCCCTGCCCATTCTGGTTGAGGACCTGAAGGTTGATGAGGTTGGCGTTAGTGGCGACTCCGGCGTAGACCCCCTGCGACAGCCCCCCGGTTCCGGCCACGATTCCCGCCACGTGAGTCCCGTGGCCAAACAGGTCGTTGGCCGAGGCGTTCCCGATCAGGCTTTGGGCGTACACGATTCGGGATCCATTCGGACCGTGCAGGTCGGGCTCGTCCGTGATACCGCTGTCAATCACGGCCACACCGATTCCCGTGCCGTTCCACCCGGCGCTTTGCGCAATATCGGCTTCCACCGCCTGAAGCTTGTAATCGGGCGTCAGATTAGTCGAAGCGGCTTTCACGCCGCGGTCCGGGGAGATGTAGGATACGTCTGGATCGTTGGCCAACTCTTCCAGCCTGCCGGCCGGCATCGAGTACACACCGGCGTGGATGACATCCAAGGTAGCCTTGTACTTACCGCCCTGGTTATAGACCTTTTGGTGTTGCGCCTCGGTTGGCGTCTCCCGGAACTGCACGATCACATCGATATAGGTGGATGGATCGGCGCCTTCCAGGTCCCGAGCGACCTTTGGATGCCTGGCGAAGACCTGTGTCGAAGCCAGCAGAAGTAAGAAAGCAATTCTCGCGGTTTTCATCGGATTAGTCCTTTTCCAAAACTACTTAGTGCCCGTTTCGTAATAACAATGCCAACTCTTCCTTTACCGTCGCGGTTCTGAGGGCGCCCAGTCTGGCGCTTGGGACAAAGTCTCATAGGTTTGTACCCCATCACGCCGCCACAGCTACTGCCGCCTGAGTCTGGCTGCGGCCGATGGCCTGCCGCAGATGGACGCGGTAGGAAATGTACACCAACCCCATCAGGGGCATCACCAGCAACGATGCGGGCCAGTCCGCCGTCCGCCAGGTCGCCGTCATTACCCCCGCCGCGGCCGCGCCCACCAGATAGTAGGGGAGCGACCAGAAGTAACACAGTTGCCACACAGCCCCGAGCGGCTTCCCGTCCACCAGCGCCAGCACCGCCGCCAAAAGCAGGGAGTTCGAAGCGTACAACACCAGCGTCGCGGCCACCAGTTGGCCCACTAACGAGTGGCCTAACCAGGGTTCCAGCGGGACGCGGCACAACTGGTAAGCCAACGCCGCGCTCACCGCCAGGCTTGCCGGGTTGAAGAGCACCTGAGCCAGCATGGGCCGCCGCGCCGAACGCCATAGCACCTGTACCAGGCCTGCGAGGGTGGCCAGCACCACCACTTCCCCGAGGCTCATCTCGGCGATCGCCGCCAGCACCAGTACGAAGCTGGGAGAGAGCGTTCCGCGCATCCCCGGCAGCCGGATCTTAAAAGTCGAGGCGACCGCCGCCAGAGCCAGGTAGCTGACGAACCGCACCGGGTTCTGGCAATTCCATCGCCACCCGGCCAGGCCCAGCAGCAGCACCCCGCCCGTCACGATCGAAACGACGAACCACTTAGCGGCCCGCGGCAGGGGTGCATTCCGCCGTTCGCCCACCGGCGCCGAAGAGGCATGCCATTCGAGCAGTCCCAGGAAAAAGTGCACCAGGTAGACCAGCGGCAGCAGGATCAGCCAGGCCTCTCCCGCCACCGCCTGGGTGGGCGAAGGAAACAAGGCCACCAGGGCGACTCCAATCAGGTAATAGGGGAAGGACCACAGGTACCACTGGTTCCATACCTCGGCCAGCCCTTTTCCCTGCAACAGAGCGAGGACCCCCGAAACCAGGACCGTGTTGACCATGAAATACACGCCAGCGGTGATGGCCACGGTGGCCGGCAGGTACCGCGTGACGCCCGCCGCCAGCCACACGCGCTGCAACAAGAAGCAGACCCCCACGCCGACGGCCAGATTGGCGGCATTGAATAACACCTGAATGAGGGAGGAGCGCTTTTGGGTGTGGAACAGACTGCCGGCCACGGCCCCGGCGCATCCGGCAAGGAGGGTTTCCGCAGGGCTGAAGTGAGCCATGCCGTAGAGCAGGAACAGGAAGCCCAGCGAGTAAGTGCCGTCCATGCCGGGCAGGCGCAGTTTCACCACCGAAGCCAGCACCGTCAAGGCCAGGTAGATCGTCCATGACATTGGATCCGGCGAAAAGCCATTCGCCAGAGCGACAGCCACTACCAATCCACCGGCTGCGATCACGCTGTAGATGTATAGCCTCGTCGTCTTTCCCATGCGATCTCCCACCCGGAGCGTTTACTTCCCGCCGGCGGTTAAAGACCCCGGCGGCCTGGCGGCGGCCGGTTCCAGTAAGTGGCGGAGAAGAAGGAATACCGCCGCGCCGACCAGATGCACGCCCGTGGCCATTAGTTAACGCGGTGTAAGATGTTGAAACCGCAAAGAGTCATCCGGCCCCGGTTGGTCCGCTTGTCACTCGGGACCGCGAGTCAAGTGACATACTGTCACTTCATCGGCGAGTGATAGCCGCCGGAAGGGCCTCGCAGTGCGGCGCCGAAGTTATGACGGATTCCTAACCTTAGTTAATACGCGCGGCTTAGCGCCACTCCTGCCTCACCCGCGACGGGGGACCGGGTTTGCTAACTTTGGTTATCACAGTTCTGTTGACGTGTGGTACACACCTAGTAACTGCCCTACTGTCGAACACCGGCATTGCCGTTTAGAGTGGAGACGATGCGGGCGGATCGTAGGCTAAGCGAGCGCCAGGAAAGGCCAACAACAGTGATGAACCCGGACACCATGGTAGATACACCTTGCAGCACTTCGTTCATCGGAATGACAGCGGTGGTGTCGAGCCCCGTCATGCGCCAACTGATGCAGCGGGTGATGAAGGTCGCCACCAGCAACGCCGCGGTTTTGATTACCGGGGAAACCGGCAGCGGCAAAGAGCTGGTCGCGCGAGCCATTCACCATCATTCCCTCCGATGCAGCCGGCCATGGGTGGACGTAAACTGCGCCGCGTTGCCGGACTACCTTCTGGAAAGCGAGCTGTTTGGCTACGAGAGGGGGGCCTTCAGCGGCGCGGTCAGCCAGAAACCGGGCTTGTTTGAAGTCGCCAACGGAGGAACGCTGTTCCTGGATGAAATCGGCGAACTCGACCTGAAGCTGCAGGTGAAGCTGCTCCGGGTGTTGGACGGGCTTCCTTATTACCGGCTCGGCGGGACACGCAAAGTGACGGCGGACGTTCGGATTGTGGCCGCCACTAACGCCAACCTGGAGGAGGCCGTGGAAAAAGGAACGCTCCGGCGGGACCTCTACCACCGGCTGGATCAACTGCGCCTGAGAGTGCCGCCTCTAAGGGAGCGGCCGGAGGATATCGTGGCGTTGAGCCGGCATTTTCTTTCGCTCGAAGCCCCTGGGCTGCACTTTTCTGAGCGGGCGCTGTTTGAGCTGTGCTCCTATTCTTGGCCGGGGAATGTCCGGGAGTTGCGAAACGCGGTGATCAAAGCCGCGCTGGCGGCCGATGGCGACGAGATCGACGATGTTGGCCTGCCTGCGGAGATCCGTTCCGGCGCGAAGTCCCTGGCCGGTGGCCGCACACTGGACCAAATGGAGCAGGAGGCCATTCTGAAGGCCCTCTCCGAGACGGGGGGAAGGCAGGCCTCCGCCGCCTTGTTGCTGGGCATCTCCCGAAGGACCCTCATCCGGAAACTGAAAATCTACGGCGCCCAGGATGGATGCCTGGTCCCTTTCGTCGGCGCGGCGTCGTAAAAGGACGGCGGGGAACGAGGGAACTCCTATGATGCCAACCGGCGACACCCGAGGAAAATGGAGAACCAGCGTCCTGATGGGGGCGGCCATCCTATTCGGTCTCGGGGCCTTTGCCTGCGCCGATTCGCGGCCGGGCCGAATCCTTTTTGAGCTTGCCACCCTGGATCGCGGGGGCATTTGGCACGGCGTGGTTCTTCTTCTGGCTTTGTTCCTTGTGGTGCACCTCGCCTGCGCGACGTACCTGAAGCGCTCGAAGACCGAAAGAAAGAGCGTGGAGGAGATGGGCGATCTTCCTCTCCGAACCGTCGAAGCTCTAGCTTTGGCCCTTGAGGCCAAGGACCCGGGTGCCGGCGATGGCCTGCGGCGTGTTCCGGCTTATGCCGTCGAACTGGGCGCGGCGATGCATCTGCCGGACTCGCAACGGGAGGCCCTTCGCGTGGCTGCCTCGTTGCGCGATATCGGCAAACTGTCGGTGCCGGATTACATCGTTTCGAAGCCCGGCGACCCGACGCCGGCGGAGTTCGACAAGATGAAGACCCATGCCGCCGTGGGGGCCGCGATCCTCGAACAGGCCGGTTTCCCTGGCACGGTGACGGCCATCGTCCGCTCGCACCACGAGCGATGGGACGGCCGGGGTTACCCGGATGGCCTGAAGGGAGACGCCATTCCCATCGGCGCCAGGATTCTCGCCGCCGCGGAATGCTTCGCGGCGTTGATCTCGAATCGCCCGTCGCCCGCGCCGGACGAAGCCAGGGATGCGCTATCGAAGCTTGCAGGCACGAGTTTGGACCCGGCCGTGGTGCGAATGCTGCAACGGAAATGCGCCCCGTGGGCGGCTGCCGGCGGCCGGTCCGGGCGCGGCTTGCTTCGATCAGCCTGCGCGCCTCTGGATCGATCCGCCGGCAATCCTCACGAATGCCTGGCCTCGATTGCATCAGCCCGCGAAGAGATGCAGGTGCTGTTCGACCTGACGCACGATCTGGGTAATTCCGCCAACCCGGAGGAGATCTTAGCTTCAGTCGCGTCACGGCTGAAACGGCTGGTCGATTACGATGCCGTGGCTATCTCCATCCGCCGGGATGCGCATCTGATCCCGGAATATGTCAGCGGGGAGAGTTTCCGGCTTCTCTCCTCATTGGAGATTCCCGTGGGACAGGGACTATCGGGCTGGGTAGCGGAGACCGGCGAGCCGATCCTCAATGGCGATCCCACTCTCGATTTCAAATGCTCGCCCGATACCGAACGAAGCAGCAAGCTCGGTTCCGCGGCTTGTGTGGCATTGACCGGCGTTGCCGCTCCGATTGGGGTGATGACGCTGTATCGCAGCGGAACCAAGGCCTTCACCGCGGACCAACTGCGGGTTCTCCTGGCCGTGGCGTCCAGGGTGTCACCTACCATCGAAAACGCGCTCAAGTTCCGCCAGGCGCAGAAACATGCCACCATCGACTACCTTACAAAGCTGCCCAACGCACGCTCCTTGTTCCCGCGCCTCGAT
>JASHSS010000177.1 GCA_030038565.1 Bryobacteraceae bacterium | reverse complement strand
CCAATGTCCGGGCGCGAAAAGCGCCGTAAAACGAATAGATTCCGATATCGAAGAAAAAACACAGCAACCCGGCCGGCCGCAGTCGAAAACCTCGCCGGTCCGACAATGCGACGGCCGCGCACGTTGGTGCATCCGAGGTTAGGGGCCGGTGTTCCCACGAGGTTCTCATCGCCTTTGATGGCCGGTCGGGGCTATATGGACAGGTCTCCAGGCTGCCCTCGCCGGCCGCCTGTCCCGCCAACCCCGTGCAGCGGCGGTTTGCCTCCGCGTTGCCAGGGGAGTGCCCATGGCCCGCGGCCCACCTTCGCCCTGCCAGGGTCAGCCAAAGGCCCGGCCCAGCAATGTCGCGCGAATTGACGCAGGCGGGTGACTGGCAGAGCGCGTCACCAGGGAGCGAGTTATACGGTGGAGGATCTGGTGCTTCAGCCCTAAAGCATCTGCGCGGTGGCGGCCCGGCGCGGCTCGGCCTTACGCCCCCTGCGCGCGAGATTGCTCGATGGATGCTTCCAGCCGGCGAATCTTCTCCTCCAGTTCGGTCACCGTAGCTCCCAGCCGCTGGGCTTCCCGGAACACCTGGTCGCGAACGCGCTTCTTTTCGATCGAGGCGGTCAGTCGAGCCTGGAGCAGGCTGGGGTCGAACGGTTTGGTGATGAAACCCTCGGCGCCCAGTTCGATCGCCCGCGCCATCCCCTGCACGTCATCCATGGCGGTCATCATGATCACCGGCAGACGGCTCAGCCAGCCGGTCTCCCTGAGGCGCCCGAGCACGGCGTAGCCATCCAGATCGGGCATCATCACCTCCAGCAACACCAGGTCGATGCCGCCGGATTGGATCAGTTCCAGCGCGGCCCTTCCTCCGGCGGCGGCCGACGCGCGATAGCCATCCCGCTCCAGCATGCGGCAGAGCAGATCGCGACCGGCGTCGTTAGCGTCCACCACCAGCACGTGCCCGTTCGGGGCCGGCGCGCCGGCCGATCCATTCGCCTGCGCGGCGGGGACGCCGGAAGACGGCGGTTCGGGCGGCCCGGTCTTCTCGGGGGCGCCGCGTTCCATCTGGCTGCGGAAATGCGCGATGGCGGCTTCCTCGCGCAACTGCCAGCGTAGCGTGGGCACGCGATCCATAAGGGCCAGAAAGCGCGCCCGCGAAAGCACCAGCAGGGTGCAATCCGCCAAAGTCCGCACGGATGCATTGCGCGGCGCGTTGAGAATCAAGGCCGTGTCGCCGAAATGATCGCCGTCCTGCAGTACGGCCAGCCGTTCCAGCGCGCCATCCGGCAGAGTTTTGAGGACTTCCATGGTTCCGCGGACCAGAATATAAAACCGGTCGCCGATATCGCCTTCGTGGAACAGGAACTGGTCCTGGAGATATCGTTCGGTGGTGAAGGAGCGCGACAGATCCGCCAGAATGCGCTCCTCCAGGCCGGCCAGGATGGGGATTTCGCGCAGCCGCTCGGGCGTAACGTAGACGCTTTCGCCATCGGCGCCGGCCACGAAACCGGTCTGCTTCTTCCACGCGGCGGCGTACTTGCCGTCCCGCGCCAGAAGCTCGGCGTGGGATCCCTGCTCCGCCACCCGGCCCTTCTCGATATAGAAAATGCAGTCGCAGCGGGTGGCGGCGGCCAGGCGGTGAGTCACCGAGACCACCGTGCGTCCACGCGAGAGCCGCTCGATGGTTTCGTTGATGAGCGCTTCGTTGGAGCTGTCGAGGGCCGAAGTCACCTCGTCCAGCACCAGGATTTCGGGATTGCGCAGCAGGGCCCGGGCAATCGCCAGCCGCTGCCACTGCCCGCCCGAGAGGCGCACGCCGCTCGAACCGGTGAGTGTGTCGTAACGGTTCGGCAGGCCGCAGATGAACTCGTGGATTTCCGCGCGCCGGGCGGCCTCTTCCAATTCCGCGGCGGAGGCTTCCGGACGCGCCAGCAGGAGGTTTTCGCGGATGGTGGAGCTGAATAGAAAATTCTCCTGAAACACGATCGAGGTGCGGGTGCGCAGCGATTCCTGGGTCACGGTTTTCAAATCGTGGCCGTCGATCAGCACCTCGCCCGCGGCTGGATCGTAGAAGCGCATCAGCAGCATCAGGACGGTGCTCTTGCCCGAACCGCTGGGGCCGACCAGGGCCGCCGACGTGCCGCGCGGAATCCGCAGGCTCAAGCCATCCAGGCTCTTTTGATCGGGGCCGTAGCGGAAGGTCACGTTGCGGAACTCGATGGCGTCGCTAAAGGCTCCCAGCGGCGGGGCCTGGGGAGCGTCGGCCACTTGCGGGCGCTCGGCAAACAGCTCTTCGATGCGCATCAGGCCGCCGGTAGCCCGCACCACCGAGGGCAAATACTCGGCCAGGCAGTTGAGCGATTCGGCCAGGCGGGTGAACAGCGACTGGAACGCGGCCAGCGTCCCGATGCTCATCTGCCGGTGGAAGGCCAGGTATCCGCCGGCTCCCAGCACCGCAACCTGCATGAGCAGGGTGCTGAAGCCGGCCGAGCGCTCCATCAGTTGGGTGAGAAAACCGAGCCTGTGGACGGCCCGCTCGAGCGCCTGGTTGCGCGTGCTGAACGATGCGCGGGCCCACTTTTCCAGGCCGAAGGCGCGGACGAGGGCGTGCGCCTCCAGGTTCTCCTGCACGTGCGAGGAAAGCTGGGCGTGCAGGCGCTTGCTGTCATACGCCGCGGCGGAGGTGCGGGGCGAGAGCCAGCGCGGCCCGGCCATCGACAGAACAAAAGCCAGCACGGCGGGCAAGGCCAGCCGCCAGTCGAGCGCGAAAATGAGGCCCAGGCTGACCACAACATCCAGCGCCGGAAGGATTCCATAGGTGACCGAGATCATGAAGGCTTCTTCGATCTCGGCCAGGTCGGCGGCAAAGCGAGCCACTACGTCGGCGGGCTGGGCGCGGGTGTGGTAGGAAGCCGAAAGCCCTTGCAGATGCTCGAACATGCGCAGGCGCAAGGTGGCCCCGATAGCGGCTCCGGTGCGGGCGTACAGGCGGTCGCGCCAGATGTCCACCGCGGTCACCAGGGCCACCGAGAGGGCCAGTCCGATGGTGATCAACCCCAGGACGTAGGCGTTCCTCTGCCCGATGGCGTCGTCGATGAGGTATTTGAAGCTGAGCGAGATCTGCGCGCCCAGGGCGGCATCCAGCAGCGAGGCTGCCACGATGGCGTAAAAGGCGCGCCGGCGGGGCGCGATATAGCGGGCCAGCAGGCGTAGCGAACCCGCCATGCCGACGGTTCGGCCGGTGGGCATCGCTAGCGGCGCCTCGCGGCGCGATGAAAGTCAGGTTCCATCCCCACCGTCCCTCGCAAGCCAATTTACTCCTCTTAGAGTAACCTTATCGCGAGGCCGATAGGATCTGAAGTTATGGGCCTCTCATGCCGCTCTCAAAGGTTGCAAAGCGAGGATGCCCGGGCGACAATACCTCATATGTTCCCTCAGAGTGTCGGGGCTGGGACCGCGCAGTACGATTTTGACGGCAGCGCCTACCTGGTGGCGCCGCGTCCGGCCAACGAACCGGACCGGCTGGCCTCGGTGCGCGCCCTGGAATTGCTGGACACCCCGGCCGAAGAACGCTTCGATGTGCTGACCAGACTGGCCGCCAAGCTGTTTCAGGTGCCGGTTTCGTACGTCGCGCTGGTGGACGACGAGCGCCAGTGGTTCAAGTCGCGGGTGGGGTTACAGGAGTGCCAGACATCGCGCCATGTGGCCTTTTGCAGCCACACGATTCTGCGCAATGAGCCGCTGGTGATTCCGGATACCCACGAGGATCCGCGCTTTGCCAATAATCCCCTGGTCACCGGGGAACCTAACGTGCGCGCCTACGCAGGGGTTCCCCTGCGCGGGCCGAGCGGCCACAACGTGGGAACCCTGTGCCTGGCCGATCATGTGCCGCACCGCTTTACCCCGCACGATATCGAGGTGCTGAAGGAGATCGGCCTGCTGGTCGAGCGCGAGTTCCAGTCGCTGGCCGTCATTCGCCAGCAGCAGGAGAAATTGCGGCTCCAGGATATGTTGATCGACAGCCAGCGGGAGAAGGAACGGCTGAACGGCGAACTGCGCCGGGAAAAGGAAAGGGCCGAATCGTTCCTCTTCAGCCTCATGCCCTCCGAGATCGCCGAGGAATGGCAACAGAACGGCCGGATTGAGCCGCGCTACTTCCCGGATGTCACGGTGCTGTTTACCGACTTCGTGGGTTTCAGCGCCGCCGCCGAACGGCTGGCCGCCGAAGAACTGGTCAGCATGCTGAACGGCTACTTCACGGCCTTCGACCAGTTGGCTGCGGTCTATGGAATGGAGAAGCTCAAAACCATCGGGGACAGCTACATGTGCGTGGGCGGCCTGCCGGCGGTGAACTGCTCCCACCCGGTAGATGCGGTGCTGACGGCCATCTCCATGCGCCAGGCGATCCGCGCCTTCCACGAGGGCGAATGGGCTCTGAATGTCCGCATCGGGATCCACACCGGCCCGGTCGTCGCGGGCGTCGTAGGGGTGCACAAGTTCGCCTACGACGTGTGGGGCGACACGGTGAATTGCGCCTCGCGGATGGAATCCTGCGGGGCGCCGGATTGCATCAACATCTCCGAGCGCACGTTCGCCCGGGTGAAGGATTTCTTCGCCTGCGAATCCCGCGGCAGAGTCACTACCAAGGAAGGCAAGCAGGTGGAGATGTACTTTGTCCGGGACGTGCTTCCATCACTGCACAGCGAATTGCAAAACGGGGTTCCGCGCGCCTTCCAGCGCCGCTACCGGACCTATTTCCGCAAGGACCTGAAGAGCTTCCCGATTCCGGACGACCCGGCCTCTGGAACTCCGCTCTAACCGCTACCGGCTGCGTGTCGGCTGGCCGACTCAGATGTCGGGCTCGGGCCCCGGAAGGCGCCCGCCACCTCAATTCGCGAGGCCGTGGTGGGGCGGGCGTGTGGCCCCCGGACCTGGCAGAGCTTACTTGCCGGCAGTCGCCAGGCGGAAGCGGTAGACCTCGTAGACGGGGCGTCCGTAACTGTCGGGGATCGTCGCTACGGTCTGGCGGGTGTAGCCGGATTGGGCGGCGAAGCGAGCCAGGTTCGGCGAGGCGCCGGGAAAGTAAGTGTAGTCCTTGGTGTGGCCGATGAAGACGTTGGCCGGTTCGGAGAGCCGGAAGGCCAGCCAGGCGCGGTCGCTATCGGTCATCTCGGAACGCCCCAGGGAATCGGGGCCCATTTCGAGCGGCAGTTTGCCGCGATTGAGCATGCGCAAGGGGTCGAGTATGCCCCAGTCGAGGCAGACTACGGCGGGGGCGGGAGTGGTTTTCATGTAGTCCGAGAGCCGGAAAATGGCGTCGGTCCAGCTTTGCGAGCCGCCATACCGCAGCGTCACCCAATAGTATTCGTTGATCACCAGCGCGCCGGAAAGCATGGCGACAGCCAGCACGGCCGCCAGTGCCGGTATTCCGGCACGGCCGAGGCGGCGCGAGGCGGCGGCCAAAGATACCGCGATCACCACCTGCGGTAGCGGCCAAAGCAGCACGGTGTGGTGCACGCTACCACCGGTATTGGCGGTGATGGCCATCTGAATCCAGGCCACGGCCATGGCGATCAGGGCAAACAGGATCGTCCGCAAGTCCGTACCGCGCGCCAGCGGCGCCAGCAGCAGGGCCAGCACGAAGAGGTAGACCAGCAGGTCCTGTCGCGGGTGTCGGGCAATTGCCGAAATACGGGCAGAAGCGACCGGCAGCGCGCCTTGGGGAGCGTGCGGGGCGGGGGTTTGCCAGTCCTCGTCCATCATCCACCCGAAGAGGCCGCCGCCATCGCCGGTATGCACCAGTATCCGGAACTTGCCGGCGATGGCGCCGGGGGCGGTATCGCGCTGGAAATTACCGCGGAAAGTAATCCAGTGATGGCCGGCATTGTAGACCACCAGGGGCAGAGCGCCCAGCAGGAAACCGCCGGCGGCAACGGCCAGGTTGCGGCGCGTGAGGGCGGCAAAAACCTGCCGCGGGAAGGTCAGGATGCTGGCGATGCCCAGCCCGCTGAGCAGCCAGATAGCCAGCGCCTTATCCCACAGGGCCAGGCCCAACAGAAAGCCGCCGGCGGCCAATTTAATCCCGCTCGCCTGCTTAAAAAAGCCGATTATCAGGAAAACTCCGCCGATCAGCAATAAATGCTGCAGCGCGACCGGCCCCCAATCGAAGCAGACGGTCAGCAAATAGATTGAATCGACCGCCAGTAATCCGCATCCAATCACAGCGGCGCGGGTACCCGCGGCCAGGCGCAAGAGGCGGAAGAAGAAGTAGATACTGGCTACTCCGGCCAGCAGCATGGGTTCCCGCAGAACCCGAATCCCCGTTCCGAAAAGGCGAAAGAGAGGTCCGTAAATCAGGGACTTCAGCGCTCCCAGGTAGGTCATGAGCATGAGGGGCACGTGGGAGTGGCCCAGCCGGAAAGAATAAAGTTCCGCGCGGGGGCGGAAAATCGCGTCTACAAAGAGGGTTTCGTCATCTTCAATACCCAATAGAGGCAGAAAAGCGTGCCCGGCGAGGAAGAAAAAAATGCAAACGGCGGCCACAAAGAGGGCAGTGGCCAGGGTACGGGTTGGGGATCGCGCGGATTTCTCAAAAGACGGCAAGAAGCAATGTTATCATCCGGCCGATAAGAAGGGAGTCGCGGCTGGCAGGGCATTGCAGTTCAGCCGGGGCTGAGGTTTGGCAGTGAAATTGCTAGGTTTTGATGTCGTGCAAAGGATAGTGACCTCTACTGCCGGTACGCATGGCTCTTACGAGGGATGGATAGGCGTGAAACCTTTGGCATATTTTATCGTCTATATTGCTGCGGAAGGAACGCTCTAAAGAAAACAAAAAAAAGAAAAATCGGCTCAGAAGGGAGATGGACCAATGAACCAGACCGAACTTAACAAATACAAAGCGATGCTGGAAGCCAAGCGGACGGAACTGTCCGCCGGGCTCCGTAACCGGGAAGACATCGCCATCGAAAAAACACCGGATGCGATCGATGAGGTGCAGCTGGCGGGCGAGCGGGAACTGGCTATCCGCAACCTCGATCGGGAATCGAGTTTGCTGCGCAACGTGCGTGGGGCATTGGCGCGAATCGCCGATGGCAGCTATGGAATCTGCATGCACTGCGAAGAGGAAATCAAGCCCAAGCGGCTTGACGCAGTGCCGTGGACCAAATACTGCATTCGATGCCAGGAAGCGGCGGATCGCCACGAGTTTGAGACCGAGAGCGGCGAGTCGCTCAACGAGTTGCTGGCCAACGCAGCGTAATTCGGGATCGGCAAAGGGCGCGGGGCAACACTCGCGCCCTTTGTGTTTCCGTGAGGCCGTGGGCCTGGGGAAAACCACAGCGGCCGGCACTTCGCGCTGGGTGTATAGGGTGACTACACTCAGTGGGACGGTTTACTCTGGTTATCTAACCCGCGTTCCGGCAGGGGCGTGGTTGACGCGGAGCGCGCCGGTGTAAGGTCCGCCAGAGCACGCCTTCACCGAAGGGTCAGGCTGCCCGGCCGGCGCCCGCGAGGCAGGCCATGGAATTCTTCCGCAGAGCGCAGGGCGCTCCTTCCCACCTGGGCATTCTGCCCGGAACGTTCAATCCCGTCACGGTGGCGCACTTAGGTCTGGCGCGGGCGGCCCTCGTGGAGGTGGACGAGGTGCTCTTCGTGCTGCCGCGCCGCTTTCCCCACAAATCCTACGAGGGAGTTTCGTTTGCCGACCGCATCGCCATTCTGGGAGACGCGCTGGCGGACGAGCCGAGGTTCTCGATTGCCGCGGGAGCAGGCGGCCTGTTTCACCAGATCGCTGCGGAGTGCCGCGCGGCTTACGGGGACGCGCCGCGGCTGAGCTTTTTGTGCGGCCGGGACGCGGCCGAGCGGATCGTGAACTGGGACTACGGCGAGCCGGCTGCGATTGGCCGCATGTTGGGCCAGTTCAGCCTGCTGGTAGCGGCTCGCGGCGGCGTGTACACCGCCCCGCCGGAATTGCGCCAGGCCGTGCGCGCCCTGCCGCTGGGGGACGCCTACGAGGGGATTTCGGCGAGCGAAGTGCGCCGGCGGATGGCCGCCGGAGAGGACTGGGAAACGCTGGTGCCGCCCCAGGCGCGGGCGAGGGCCGGGCGGATCTTCGGAGCCTTGCCGGGATAGACCCTCAGCGGCAGGCGCAGGGTGGGAGGCCGAGCAGGAAGACGCTGCCGTCCGGCAGGCGGGTGGCATTGGCGGCGCCCGCCAGGGCCGGCTCTGACCCGTTTCCGGCGGGCGCTGCGGGATCCCTTACTGCACCAGCATCACGGGCGCCTGCCAGAAGGCCGCCTTCTGACCGGCTGGATCGAGCACCGTCACCTGGCAGTCGTATTTTCCGGGCGGCAATTTGCTCAGCGAGAGGTCGAATTTCAGCGGCACGGTCTTCAACTTATTCGGAAGCTCCTCGGTGATTCCCAGGGGCGGCGTCTCGAACGCCTTGGTCTGCCCGCGGTAGAAGGTGACGAACGCCACCAGCGGCTGCTGGGGTGTGGCGCCGTGCTGGTACGCCTGGAGATAGATATACATGTCGCTCCGGCGGCTGAAGACGCGCGTGACGCTGGGCATCAGCTTGATGCCATCCTGGATCAGCGGATCCACGCTGGGGTTTTTGTCCTTGGCGGTATACAAGGCGTCGCGCATATCCTTGCGCTGGCCCGACAGGACCACCGAGCTGATGGGGATGCGCTGCTGCTCCTTATTCAGATTGGGGATGGTGAACTTCTTCATATACGTTCCGATGCGCCCGGTTTCGTCGTCGCGCGCCAGCAGCTTGATGGTGTAGGTTCCGGGCAGGACCACAAATCCGGTCTCGTACTCGATGGGGTGGCGGGCCAACTGCGCGGCGGTTTCGCCGGTGAGCTTCATATCGTAGTGATCCCGCAGGTTGGTGATGGTGGCGTTGTACTCGTCCTTGACCTCGCCGATGAAGACGATTTCGGTGTGCTCGGCGCCGCGGCGGCGGGCCAGGGCCAGTTCGCTGCCCGGAATCTTCGCCACCACCGGAACGAAATACTCGGCCGAATTCATCTGGAAGTAATTCACCTCCATCTGGATGGTCAGGTCGGTGATGGGGTCTCCCAACATCAGGGCATCCAGAAGCTGGCGCTCCTTGTCCGCGGTGGTGAACTTACCGAATTCCTTGCCGCCATAATATCCCTGCCGGTAATCCAACTTGGCGCTGCCGTTGCCGTCGGCCAGGCTGATCTTGATGCGGCGGAACTTACCGTCCAGCGCCTGGTTGCTGGAGTAATACCCGACGATGTAATAGCTGGAAACCGACTGCTGCGCCATCACCACGCCGCGGGAAAGGTCGTTGTTATCCAGCAGCGCCTTGCCGCCCGTATCGACGGCCAACCCGAACATGTTGTCCTGGGTTTTCTGAAAGTTGTTGGTGAAGGCCATAGCCGAGGATCCCGAATACATGGCCCGGCCGCCCGGCGACCCGTGGGTGGCGTCTCCCAGGGGCGCCATGGCCACCAACCCGCGCGCATCCACCGAATAGATCACCACATTGGCTTTCAGGGCGGCGTTGGTAGTGGCCTGGAACTGCGACTGGTTATCCACTCCGTTCAATTGCAGACCGCTGGCGAAGTACACCATGACCTTCTTTTCGTTGAGCGTGCCCAACATCTTCACGGCGGTCTGGATGGCCGATAACTGGCGATCGGTATTGAACAGGTTGAACTCGCTGTCGTCCTCGCCGAAAGCGGTTCCGGTGTCGGCGGCGCTGTCGTCGGCGGTCAATTCGTCCAGGCCCTGGCCTTCGCCGATGAACAGCTTGGTCAGCACGGTGAGCAGCTTATCGCGGTCGTTGGTGAAATCCTGGAGCACCTGCACGGATGCGCCGTTGTAGTCCATCACCGCCATCAGGTCCGGGGGGGCCATCTGGGTGGTGATGAACTTATAGGCCGCGGCCTGGGCGCGCATCTGGTCGGCCTGCGGCATGGCGCTCATGTCGAAGTACAGCACCATGAGGCGCCGGTTCTGGTAGTGAATCTCGCCGGGCGGCTCGGGCGCAATCTGGGTCGCGGTTACGCCGGGCGGCGGCGGTTCCTTGGAATCGGCGGCCGGAGGCGGCGCGGCGGGCGGAGTATCCGGAAGCGGGGGCAGCGGTTCGTCGGTCAATTTCTGGAAGGAGCAGATTTTGACGACCTGGGGAACGCCGTCTTCGGTAACCACGAAGTCCTTCGCGGTGAGGCCCTCAATCACCTTGCCGTCCTTGTCCTTGACGGTCACGGTCTCTTCCACCAGTTGGCTGGTGGCGGTGAAGGTAAACGGTTTGGCGCCGCCCTGCGGCGCGGCGGGCGGATTCTGTTGCTGGGCCATGGCGGCCAGAATTCCCAGGAAGAGAGTGGAAGCGATGCGTCGCATTGGCTCTAGAACCTCCATCGTACGGTGGCCTGCATCCGGCGCATCGAGTTGGCCGATAGCGGCAAACCGAACTGCGCGTTGCCCAGGGTGGTATTCCAACTGGGGAAAGTCACGTTGTTCAGTAAGTTGGTGACATCGAACCGCACGTCCAGGTGGTCCGTGAAGGTGCGGCCCATGGACCCGTTGAGCGCAAACTGCGCCGGCCCGGTGATGCTGTCCCGCCCAGCGTCGCCCCATTGGCCGGGAAGCGGCGCAATATAGGCGTCGGGGTTCAACCAGCGGCCGGCAGGCGCGGCGTAAACGGATGCCCCGGTGTACTCGGGGCGGATGCAACAGGTAAACCCGGTGGGGGGGACCGCCAGCAGCGCATTGGGCGTGAGCGGCATGCCGGTGCCCAGGGTGAGCGTGGTGGTCAGCGTCCAGCCCTTGAGAACGGCGCCGTGCCAGCCGCTCAGCAGCGCGCCGCCGTGCAGGCCGGTGCCGGGGCTGTATTGGGCGGTAATGGTGGCCTGGTGGCGCTGGTCGAAGGTGGATAACCCCCGCTCCGCGCTCAGGTCGAGCCAGTTTTGCGCGACCACCGCGGCGCTGCCTCCGGACCCGTTGACGCCGCCCGAGCCGCCCAGCGAGGCGTCGTCGATGGCCTTGGCGTACGTGTAGGTGATGCCCGCCTGGAACCCGGCGTGGAAGCGGCGGCGGATTTGCAGTTGCCCGGCCT
Source organism: Bryobacteraceae bacterium (assembly GCA_030038565.1). GTDB lineage: Bacteria > Acidobacteriota > Terriglobia > Bryobacterales > Bryobacteraceae > JOPF133. The sequence continues at coordinate 4,274 of JASHSS010000177.1, read as the reverse complement.
CGCGGGTGGAGTTGCCGTTGGACGTTTCGTACTCATATCCCGCCGTGCAGGTGGCGCACGCCGAGTAAGGACTGACGGCCCCGATGGGATAGGTATTGGGAGCAAACTCCTGGGCGCCGCGGGTTCCCTTCGTGCCCAGGTAAGTGGCCGTCACAACGATTCCCTCCATCAGGTCCTGCTGCACCGATACCTGCCAGTTCTGAACATACCCGACGCGGAAATTCGGGTCGATGCCAAAGGTATTGGGGAGAACTCCCGGCAGCGCGTTGAAGCCGTTCGCCAGGGTTAGCGGATTGGCGGCGCTGTTCTCTAAGGCCAGCGTCTTCGAAAAAGGATATTGCTGGGCCATCTGCTGGGCAATCGAGGAGTAGACCGAGGTATTGAAATTGACTCCGTAGCCGGCGCGGACCAGCATCGACGACCCGAAGAAGGGATGCCAGGCGATGCCGAGGCGCGGCTCAAACCCGGCATCGTCGGGGCGCACCAGGGAATCAGGATAGTGCTGCCCGGTAAGCGAGCCAATCGGATTGGTGCCGAGGACCGGAGCGACCGCGGTGAAGCCCGGCATCGCGTCCAGGTTGACCAGCCGGCCATACTGTTCGGTGATCGGAGAAGCGTAGTCCCAGCGCAGGCCGCCATTGATGGTGAGTCCCGAGGAAACCCGCCAATCGTCGTTGAAGTAAGCATCCCACCAGGTGGTATGGAAGTATTTATCGGCATTGCCGAAGGCGATCGAGGTGGTGTCCGGAACGCCCAGCAGAAAGTCGGCGAAATCGTAACCCGTGGCGGCGCCGGTGAAGTTGAAGGTGCCGCGCGGATCCTGCTGGTAGAGGGGGCTGGAATCGATGCGCCTGTAATCCACCCCCATGGTGATATTGTGCGGCCGGTGGATCCAGTAGACCACCGCTCCCAGCATGCTGGTCTGGTTGCGCGTGAGCGACTGCTCCGCATCGCTCAGCCCGGAAATGCCGCTCGCGAAATTCAGCGTGGGCGGTCCCCAATTGTTGGGCTGCTGGTTATCTCCGGTGATGCCCGCCAGGCCGGCGATGTTTTCCTTATTGGCGAAGAAAGGCGTGGTGGTGGCGTTGAGTCGGCTGAAATTGTAAGTCACCACGCTGGTCCACTCGCGGTCGAAGATATGCCGCCAGGAGACGTTGCCATTCAAGCCGGTCCGGTTGCCGGTGTCCACAAAACCAAAAAGGTTGGGGGTATTGGTATCGGTGTTCTGGTAGTTGAAGGCGGTGTTCAGGAAGTTATAGCGGTTCAGGGTGCGGTTGATGCGGGCTTGCACCACCTCCATGTTGCTGGTGATATCGATCGGGACCTGGTAGTTCAGGAGGCTCGAGAAAACGTAGTTCGGCGCGGGATAGAGGCTCAGCAGCGACTGGGCCTGCGGGCTGATGCGGTTCTGGGGAATCTCATTGCCGGGGAAGGGCTGGCCGGTGGTGGGGTCGTTGACGGTGACGGGCAATTGCGCGAAATCGCCTTCCCGCTGGGCCTCGGTAGGCATCAGCCCGGGGTTGCTGCTGGTGTTGCGGTTGCGGGAGATCTGGACGGTGAGGAAGAAATTGCCGCTGTTGGGGGACCAGTGGGTGAGGTGCGGGATGTTCAGCGGGCCGCCGACGGTTCCGCCGAACGTCATGTTGTTGTAATACGACTTGGGGGTGTCCGCGCCGTTGACGGAAAAGGGAGTGGCGTCCAGCACCGAATTATCCAGCGTGGAAAACAGCGCCCCGCGGTACATCGATCCGGGGCCGCGGCGGGAATTGCCGATGGCGCGCCGCTCGATGCCGTTGCTGGTGCTGCCGTTCACCAGCAGGGCGTCGGAAGAGGGGGCGAACTCGTTGGTAGCTCCCGCGGCCGCAGGAGTGGTGGCGTCGCCGGGCATGGAGGCCGCGCCTGCGGAAGCGTTCAGGTCCGTGCGCTGGAAGCCGCCCGGCGTGTTGGTGGGTGGGGCGGATTGCGCGCTGTTCTTCTTGCTTTTCTTGGGCTTCTTCCCGTTGGCGGCCGCCGCCGCTACCGCCGCGTTGATGCTGGGCGTGGGGGGGGCCGCGGTGGTGGCCGTGCCCGAAGCCGGCGCTGCCGCGCCAGTTCCGGCAGCCGCCCCGTTCCCGGCGGGCGCGCCGGCGGTGGTGGTGACGCCGGCCGTTCCCGCGGGCGGCGCGGCGCCGGAAGGCGTAGCTTCGGTCGGCTTGATCTGATCGACGGGCAGCAATTGCATCTCCCAGACCGGGCTGGGAGCGTCCGGGGCCACCGCCACTTCCTTCTCCAGCGGCTTGAAGCACAACATTTCCACCTTGATCGTCCAGATGCCGTCGGCCAGTTCGGGGAAGGAGTAGATGCCGTTTTGATCGGTAATGGCCTCCAGTTTCTTATCGCCGCTGGTAGCCGTGACGGTGGCTCCGGGCAGCGGCAGGCCGCCGAAGGTCACCTGGCCATGGTGCTCCGAGGCCATCAGCAGGGAGACCGCCAGGCAGGCCAGGACGGGAATACCGAAGAGCCTCCACAAGCGCGGCCCGCCGGCGCCGCGCCCATGAGAGCACCCGGCTGCCTGCGGGATAAGGCGATGGCCGCCTGGATCGGAGGGCATCCCACGACGCAACCTGGCAGGCTGCTGAAAAAGGTGCGGGCTGGCGGAATGCCTGCCCCACCTCAGGAAACGGTGTACCAACCATTCGGATGCCGCTATGAGAGGGTTCCTACGAGTGTGGTTCATTTACAGGATCTCAGTTTTCCACGGGCGCTTTTTCGGCATGATCGATTACCAGGATATCCAAGGGCGCTCGGCGCGATTCGAGCTTCAGGCCCAGGCCTTCCAAGGCCGCGAAGATGGATGGGCCGGAGGGCGCGTCGGGCGGGGCATCGGGACGCGCTGCCGGAGCGGGCGGCGTCTCTCCGCCGGCGGTAAACCTGGATCCGACGGCCTCCCGGTCGTCGGGCGACCACTCCAAGTCCATGTCGAAGGTGCCTTCCGTGCGGGTGATATCCTCCACGGGGCTGCCAAGGAGGATCGCCAAGGCATTGGCCAGCTCCCCCAGGGTCACCCTCCCTTTCAGCTCGATCAGGGCCCCTCTGGAGACGTTGAATTCGTCGCCCGGCTGGGCCACGGGCTTCAGTTTGAAGCCGCCTTTGGCTGCCGCCAGGGCGTAGCCGGGGGTAATTTTTTGCTCGTGGTGCAGCACCAGCTTAAAGCGCTCCGCAAGCAACGCCTGCAACATGAGAGGGACCTGCGCAGTGGACGCATTCTCGGGCAACTTGGCCGCCACGTCGTATCGCTCGGAAGCCAGCCACTCCGGCTCCACGATCTGATAGGCCTGCACCTGGTAAGCGGTCATGATCAGGAACCGCAGGCCGACATTGCGATAGGCCACCTGGGCCGGGTCGCTGGACGAAATCCGGCGCGGTCCAAGGCCGGTGACGGGCGCGGCGGGCTTCACCGAGGCCACTTCAAACGTTGGACCGGCTGGCGTCCCCTGCCCGAAAGCGGCGCATGCCGCGCACGCCAGCAGGCCGGCCCCCGGCCATCTTCCACTCATCCTCTGGAACTCCTTCTCCGTGGGTGCTTTCCTATTTGACGCCACGGCGGGCCAAACGTTTAACGATTTGCCCCCCGCGCGCTATCATTTATTAGAAAAACGTCCGGAATACGCGGTTTGTGACACCGGCCGGGCGGGCAGGCGCGTGGCGGCGTGGCGTACCGGGGGTTCAGTGTGCCGCCAGAGCCACACCTTATGGCCTGCCGGGCGCGGTGGCCATCCGAGCTCGCTTCAAGTCGGAAGTCCCGTCTAAGAACCGGTTCGCGACGTCCGGGTGCACGTGGCCACTCAACGGTAGGACTCGCGCCGGTTCCGAACGCCGGCGCCGGTAGCGCGGAACCGTTCGACGGCCTCTTTCATATGCGGCGGGCGGTGCCTTTATCGAGCGCCGCCATGTTTTCGGTCGCCCGTCAACCGTCGCGAGCTTCACTGACGGCGCACTTTTCGCTTTCGGTTTCCGGCTCGTCATCTTCCGGCGCGTTGCGGAGAGCGATCGCCGGCGTATCGTGGCGCCATGGTGTGGGACAAGGACTCCAGCTCACTTGAGATTCGGACTCAAGGCGAACTGCCGGATGGAAGAACAGCTCTGGACGAGATTGTCGCCTCCGGGGCCACGATTCACCTGGGGCAGATGGATCACGACGCCTGGTGGATGGGTATCGAGGCCGGCGGAAAGCATTTCCATCTGAACTTCACGTTGCAGGACGGCCAACTGCGCGTACACCTCTCTTATCAGGG
>JASHSS010000176.1 GCA_030038565.1 Bryobacteraceae bacterium | reverse complement strand
AAAAGTCCGTTGAGCGCCCAATAGCCCCACGAAATCGCGGTGTAGATGCGGACACGGCGTTTGTTGAGCCGGAACATCGCGTTTGTGCCGATGCCTTCAGGCGCAAACCAGCGGAAGCCGAAGCCAACGGCGCGCGTGGCGGTTGAGTCGCCGCTCGTCCACTGCGCGTTCATCCGGTAGAGCTGCGGCGAGTCCAGATCCCAAAGATGTGCGGTTGGGCAGTGAAGCTCCGCCTGGAAGCTTGCAATTTGATTTTGGCTGAGCGGCGCGGCCAATTCAGCCGCGGCAAGTTCGCGGCCGGTGGCCGGGTCGATGACAGAAAGGCGCAGTCTGCCATCGCTCGCTGCCGCGCCGGTATTTTCGATTTCGGCGTGCGCGGTAATGCGGTGCGGCTCAGGCGTGTTCAGCACCCAGCAATCGCGGATGCGGGCCACTCCGCATGCGGTGAGCGTGAGCGCGCGATCGAGCCCGCCAAAGCCGTGGCTTTTCTGGAAGGTCGCGTTGCCCCAGGTGATTCTTCCTCCGTCGACCCAGTCCAGCCGCCCGCCGGGATTGGTGATGCGGATGGCAAGCTGGTTCGCCATGCCCGGCCGCGCGGCCGATGTCACGTCGCATTCGAAGGGAAGCTCCTCCATGATGCTGTAGCCGACGAGTTGCCGGTTGAGATAAACCTCCGCGCGTTGCCGCGCCCCGCGGACGCGCAGAAAAATCCGTTTGCTTTGGAAGGCAGCGGGGATCTCAAGGCCGCGCCACCACCACGAGACGCCGTAGTAGGCGCCGTTCTTCACCTCGTTGTCCGCGGTTTCGAAACGGTACTCATCCTTGTAAGGCCGCATCCCTTCGAGGCCCCAGTAGTACTGCTCCACGGTGCACGGCAGCGTGACCGGAATGCCTTGTGCTGCGCTCAGCACCTGCCAGCCCCCGGTGGGCGGATTGACGGGCAGGCTCGCGAGAGAGACGTCCTCGGGCAGGTAAATTGCGTCGTTCTTCCATGCGGCTTTTTGATCAGGCCACAGGCGCCAGCCCGTATCGGGAACGGCGAATACGTCGGCATCGTGTGGCGCGGCCGTCGCTCGCTGACTTTGCGCACCGCTGGGAAAGCGCGAGGCGACCAGCGCGGCTGCAGAGGCCTGAAGGAAATCCCGGCGGCTCTTGTTTTTGCCGATAAGATCCTTCCTGTGCATGGACTGGCTCCGGGAGAGGGTGCAGCCGAGTATATCACCGGCCTTGCGTGCGAAGATTCGCCGGTACAACTTGCGTGACAGGTTAACCTGAAAGCAGACCATGAAGCCCGCTTCCCCACGGCCGCGCCGCGGCCTTGAGGCTTTTGCCTCACGTGACTTCAGGCGGTACCAGCTGGCGCGCGTGACGGCGATCCTGGGCGCTGAGGCCCAGTCGGTTGCAGTTGCCTGGCAGGTTTATTCCATTACCCACCGCGCCATCGACCTCGGCTACACGGGGCTGGCGCTTTTTCTTCCGGGACTCATCTTCCTTTTGCCCGCCGGGCACGCGGCCGATCGCTTCGATCGCCGCCACGTGATCATGGTCTGCTACTCCCTGCAGATCTTCTGCACCACCGCACTCATCCTGCTGGCGCGCAACCACACGCACAGCATCCTGGCCATTTACACGGTGCTCTTCTTCATTGGCACCGGACGCGCATTCTCCGGACCCGCCAGCTCGGCCTTGATTCCCCATCTGGTTCCGGAAAGCCACTTTGTGAACGCCGTTACGTGGGGCGGAGCCATCTTTCAGCTGTCGAATATCACGGGGCCTGCGTTGGGCGGCCTGCTATTCACGCTGCCCCTCACGCATTTTGTGCCCGATTCGCGACTCGAGGGCGCGGGCATCGTCTATGTCTTCACCCTGAGCACCCTAGTCTGGTACTTAATTCTTGTCGGCACGCTGCATGCTCGTCCGGGCCGCATGGAGCACCGCGAGCTCTCGCTGAAGGTCCTGCTGGCCGGATTTCGCTACGTGGGCCGCGCCCGCTTGCTTCTCGGCTCGTTCTCGCTCGATCTGTTCGTTGTGCTGCTGGGCGGGGCAACGGCGCTCATGCCCATCTTCGCGCACGACATTCTGCACCAGGGGCCGCGCGGCCTGGGCATGTTGCGCGCCGCGCCCGCCGTCGGGGCGGTCTTGATGTCGCTTGTGATGGCTCGGTTTCCTTTGCACCGTTACGCCGGCCGCTGGCTTTTCGCCTGCGTCTCCATCTTCGGTGCAGCCACCGTGATCTTCGGCATGTCGCGCATGCTCTGGGTCTCGCTGCTCTCGCTGGCTGTGGCCGGAGCGGCCGATACGGTCAGCGTCATCATCCGCGGCTCGCTGCTGCAGTTGGCTACGCCGCCTGCCATGCGCGGCCGCGTCAGCGCGGTCAACTCGCTGTTTGTGGGCGCGTCGAATGAGCTGGGCGAATTCGAGAGCGGACTTACCGCTCAATGGTGGGGCGCCGTGCCGGCCACCGTCATCGGCGGCCTGGGATCGCTGGCCGTGGCCGCGCTTTGGGCCGGGCTCTTTCCCAGCTTGCGCAATGCCGACAAGCTTACAGCCGAGAGCTTGCGCGAGCACATTCCGGCGGCGCAGGAAATCCTGTCAGGGCTCTGAATTTCGAGTGAGGTACATTCGCGGTATCGGAGAGTGCGGCGCCGCCGACCCCGAGGGGTAACCTGCGCTCAGGGCGTGCGGCCCCGCGGGCGCGCCACACGATTGCGCTCAAACAGGATGCGCAGACCGTCGAGAGTGAGCATCTCGTCAATCTCGTGGATGTAACGCGAGTCCGAAGCCACCATGCGCGCCAACCCACCGCTGGCCACAATGCGCGGCTGCTGGCCCAGTTCCGCAATGATCCGCTCCAGAATTCCGTCTACGAGCCCAATGTAGCCGAAGTAGAGGCCGCTCTGCAGGTGCCCAACCGTATTGCTGGCGATCACTTTGGGTGGCCTCTTGATCTCCACGCGGCTGAGCCGCGCGGCGCGCGAAAAAAGCGCCTCGGCACTCAGTCCCAGCCCGGGCGCAATCGCCCCGCCCAGGTACTCGCCCCGCGCTGAGATCACCTCAAACTTGGTGGCAGTGCCGAAGTCCACCACGATGCATGGGCCGCCGTAGCGCTCGTAGGCGGCCACGCAGTCGGCCACCCGATCGGCGCCCAGCTCCGACGGATTGTCGATGAGCAACTGCATTCCCGTCTTGATGCCGGGCTCGACGAACATGGGCTGAATGTGGAAGTAGGTCTCGCACACCTGCCGCAGCGTGGGATCGAGCGGCGGCACCACCGACGCGATAATGATGTCTTCTACCTGGCTGGGAGCCATGCCGTGCATCTCGAACAGGTTCACGAAAAACACGCCATACTCATCGACGGTTTGGGCCCGTTGCGTGGTCACACGCCAGTGCGCCGCCAGCTCCGGTTTTTCGCCGTCGACCCGATAAAGCCCCAGCGTCGTGTTGGTGTTCCCCACATCGAGAGCAAGCAGCATGTGAAAGACAGCTCCTACCTTCCAGCTGGATTCGCGCCGTAGAAGAATTTCTGGTTTCGGTGCTCACGACTGATTCTGCACGCCAGAGCTAAGAGCCGGAAGCTAGCAGCTAGCTCTTAGCGCGCAGGCCGCCGCTTTGCACTGTCACCAATCCGCCCGCGGTGTTCACGCGCAGGAATCCGCGATCATCGAGCCCGGCCGTAATCCCTTCGCACGGCTGCGGCCCATGCACTTGAACGTTGCGCCCGCGCACCCAAGTCGAAGCCCGCTCCACACGGGCCGGAATCGCGGCAGGCGCTGCTGCATTGTCGAGCGCACCCGCCTCACGCTCCAGCGATTTTAGCAGGGCAACCAACAGAGCCTGGCGCGCGATATGGCGGCCCGTCTCCAAATCGAGCGAGGTAGCCGGCGTGTCCAGTCCGGCTGGAAAGGTACGCTGGTGCACATTGATCCCGATGCCGACCACCACTGCGTGGGGTGAGCCTTTGGACTTGGTCTGTGCCTCGACCAGGATGCCGCCGGCTTTTCGCTCGCCGATCAGCAGATCGTTGGGCCAGCGCAAGTCGATCGTCAGGCCGGCAACCACGCGCACTGCCTCAACCGCCGCAAGCCCCGCGGCCAACGGAAGCAGTGCCAGCCGCGCTGCCGGGATTTGCGGCCGCAGCAGCACGCTCACGTACAAGCCCTCGCCTGCCGCAGAAATCCACTTGTGATCGCCGCGGCCACGCCCGGCTGTCTGCTCATCGGCAAAGTAGACCGAGCCGTGCGGCTCGCCGCGGCGCGCGGCCGCCATGGCATCGCTGTTTGTCGATCCGGTCAGGCGCGCATAGTGCAGCTTTCCGGCAAAGATGGTGCCGGCCAGGTCTGCTTCCAGCGCTTCAAAATTCTC
>JASHSS010000016.1 GCA_030038565.1 Bryobacteraceae bacterium | reverse complement strand
GCGCAGTCTTCGGCGCGGGGATAGCGGCGGGCGCAGCGGACGATTACTGCTTCTTGGTGGCCGGCGTCGCAGCGGCGGGCGCAGTCTTCGGCGCGGGGACGGCGGGCGCCGCGGCCGATTACTGCTTCCTGGTGGCCGGCGTCGCCTCCGCGGGCGGAGTCTTGGGCCCGGGGATAGCGGCGGGCGCCGCTGCCGGTTACTGCTTCTTGGTGGCCGGCGTCGCGGCGGCGGGCGCAGTCTTCGGCGCGGGGATAGCGGCGGGCGCCGCAGCGGCTACGGGGTGGGCCAAGTCGTAGAGCTTCACGATGTCGGCGGTAATGTCGATGCTGGGGTCGAACCAGATTACCGGCGACTGCTGGTTGCTGGTGTCCATGACCAAGGTAAGGCCGTTCTGGGTGGCATACTTGCCGAGCACTTCATACAGCCGCCCTCCCAACTCGTTCATCACCTTGCTCTCGTCCGACTGCACGTCAGCGTCGAAATCCTCGGTGTCGCGCTGGAAGGCCTTCTGGTCGGCCTCGATTTCACGCGACAGGCGCGCCTGGGCCTCCTGGCTCATGGTGGCGGCGCCCTTCTTCAACTGGTCCTGCTTGGCGGCGATTTCGGTGTTTTTCTGCTCCAAGGCGGCCCGGCGGGGGGCGAATTTGGCCTGCAAATCGGCGGATGCCTTTTCCCCTTCCTTGGTGGTCATGATGGCTTTCTGAATGTGAATGGTGGCCGGCTTGGATACGGCCTGGCCCTGGGCGCCCGCCAGAGCGGCCATTCCCATCATCAGCGCGGGAACATAAAACTGTGTGATCTTCAACGCAAACTCCTAAGTGTGAATTCCTAACATACCGGCTGACGGGGGCGGGCTATTGCTTCTTCACGGGGGGCGCCGCAGGCGATCTCGCGGGGGGCGCCGCGGCCGGTCTGGCGGCAGGCGCGGCACCGGCCACCGGGTGCGCCTGGTCGTAGAGCTTGACGATGGTGTCGGTAATCACGTTCCCCTGGTCGGCCCAGATCACCGGACTCTGCTGGCTGCTTACGTCCACCACCATGGCATAACCGTTCTGCGTGGCGTACTTGGCGATCACATCCACCATCTTGCTGACGATTTCCTGCATCAGGCCGTTTTCATAGTTTTGCACTTCGGCATCGAAATCCTCGCCGTCGCGCTGCAGCTTTTTCTGGCCGCTGGCAATATCGGCGGACATCTTCTGCTTGGCCGCGTCGCTCAGAGTGGCGCCGCCCTTGGTGAGCTGATCCTGCATGCCTTGCAGGTCCGTCTGCTGCTTTTCCAGAGCCGCTTTGCGGGGGCCGAACTTGGCCTGCATGTCGGCCGAAGCCTTCTGCCCGTCCTGGGTCTTGACGACGGCTTGCTGCAACTGGATGATGGCCACCTTGGTGGGTGTGCCGGTGGGCGCCGCCGCAGCCACGCCGCCGGCTGCTACGGGCGGCGCGGGAGCCGGGGCCTGGGCGGCTTGAGCGTACGCCGTTGCGGCAACCCCCAAGGCCAAAACAGTGATAACACAAACGTTCTTTTTCAAAGCAAATACTCCTAACTCAAAAACCACGCCACGGGCCCACGGGGCCGGCGAACCGAACGATTCCCCGGCTGGCCCACCGGGGCGACCTGCCCGGCCGGGGCACCAGCCGATCTGCCCGGCCGGCGGACCGAACGATTGCCCGGCTCGCACCGGGCGACCTGCCCGGCTGGCGCACAGGCTCGATCACAGTATACGAAATCTTCCGCACCCGCATGGCGCATGCTAACCCCTTAGAAGGTCCTGCCGATGGTGAAGCGGAACATGTCGCGCCTTTCGAACCACGAGTAGGCTTGCCCGTAGGCCGCGATCGCGGCGTTAAATGTGGCGGCGTTGGGGAAAAAGGCGCGGTTGGCCACGATGGGCGGCTGGAGGTATTCCCGGACGGTCGTCGGATTGTAGGCCGCGTAGACGCGGAACGGCGCGTTGACCACCGGCAGCATCACCTGCAATTCGAGACCCGTCGAAGTGCGCGGTTTCTGCGTGCCGGGAGCAAGCAGCACCTTCCCATCGAAGCCGGCCGACGGGAATTCCTGGTTCAGCGTGAGCACCCGGCTGGGGTCGATGGTGAGTTCCTTGGAAAGCAGGATGCGATCCACTCCGGCGTCGGCGAAGAGCGCCAGGGTAAGGGGTCCGATAATGGGAATGCGGTATTCGAAATTCGTCAACAGGTGCGTATCGCCGCCGGGCGTGATGATCTGGTAGCTGGGAATCTGCATTGTCACGGGCTGGCTTACGATCGAGCCTCCGCTGATGACGTTCTGCATGCGCGGAGTGCCGTCGGCGTTCAACACGCTGACCGAAGCCGAGGTGGGGATGAACGCCACGGGCGTGATGCTCCAGTCGTAGAACCCGCGGACATCCATCTCGCCGCCCATGAAGGTGCGCGAAAAGGGAGGAACCAACTTGCCGCCGTAGCCGCTGATCAGAGACGTGCGGGCGTGGAAGGCCAGGATATGGGTTTTGTGCCACGGCGCCGGGTGGAACACCTTGTACTCGGCGGTGGGCTGGATGATATTCACGTTGCCGCCCAGAACGCTGCCGGCGACGCCGAACGAGAAGAAGATGCTGTGGCCGCCGGTGGGATTGATGGGGTGGTTGACGGTGTTGTAGGTGTACGAGCCGGTGATCTGGCTGGTGTGGATGCCGTTCAGAGCGTTGGGACCGGCCACTCCGTTGAAGTCGATGTACTGGAAGTAATTGGTGGCCGCGGTGGTCAGCGTCACGATGTTCGAGATGCTGTACCCGTAAGTGACCCCGATGCGCGCAAAACTGCGGCGCAGCGGATAACTGGCCGAAACATTGAACCCGCGCGAGTTCTGGCTGTAATTCAGCAGGTTCTGGGCTCCCAGCGAGTTATACAGCGGGATCAGATTCTGGCCCTCCAGAATGGAAGCTTCGCGAGCCTGGTCGAAACTGAACTTGCTCAGGAAGACCGTAAAACCAAGCTGCAACGGCCGGTCCAGGAAATAAGGCTCGGTGAATCCCAGGCTGACGCTACGCATCAGGGTGCCCAGTTGGGATTGCAGGGAGAGCGTCTCGCCCAGGCCGAGGAAGTTATTGGTGGAGTAATTGGCGCCGATGAAGGTTCCGGCGATCTGCGAAACGCCGCCGTTCAAACCGATGGAGTTTTTGCCCCGCTCTTTGACCTTCAGGGTAATATCCACCGTGTTGGTCTGGGGGTTGCGGCGGATTTCGGCGGCGTCCTCCTTCTTGAGCATTTCGAAGTAGCCGAGCTGGTTCAGGCGGAGGATGCTGTAATCCCACAACTGGGTGTTGTACATGTCGCCTTCATCCAGCAGGATCTCGCGGCGGATGACCTTGTCGCGCGTGGTGGTGTTGCCGGAAAAATCGATGCGCCGGATGAAGAACTGCTTGCCTTCGTCGGCGGTGATGGTCAGATCGATCTTGTTGGAGTTGGGGATGACGTCGAAGGACGGCTCCGGCACGAAATCGATGTAGCCGAACTGGCCGTAAACCTTGCGCAGATTCTCCAGGCCCTTGGTGAGCTTTTCGCGGGAGAACACATCGCCCTGCTTCATGCCGAAATACGGCAGCAGCACGGAGGGTTCGCGGAACAGCTTGATGCCCACGAAATTGGCGTTGTTCAGGTGGTACTGGCGGCCCTCTTCGACGGGGATGGCGATATCCGCATAGATGCCCGGGCCGCGCGTGAGGAGCAGCGGCAGCCGGAAGCCGGTTCCCGGCTTGGGCATGATCTTGACCGTCTGATCCAGAATCTTGACTTCGAAGTACCCGTGGTTCTGGTAGGCCTCGCGGATGTGCTCCTTGTCGTCCTCGAGCTTCATCTCGTCGTAGGTCTTAGCGAAGAGGCTCTCGAAGAAGATCGAGTGGGGGATGCCGTAGGGGTGCAGGTTCTTCATGGCCTCGATCACCCAACGGTCGTTGTAGGCCTTGTTGCCCTGGATATCGATGTTCCCGACCTTCACCTTGGGGCCTTCGTTGACCGCGAAGGTGACCTTCAGCGAGGAGGGCGGAATCTGCTCAATGCGCGGCTCCACGGTGGCGTACTGATGGCCGCGCTCGGAGAGAAACTCCTTCAACGCCACCACGGCGCGCTGCACCTTGTCGGGATCGTATTGCGACTCGACCGAGAGGCCGACTTTGCGCTCCTTGAAGCGGTCCAGAATTTCCGAGACCGTCACCGAATGGATGCCCGTGTAATCGATGGAGCGGATGACCCGCCGCTCGGTCATGATCCAGTGGATGATGATGCCGGTCTTGCCCTGTTCGGTCTCGACGCGGATATCGTCGAAGCGGCCCTGGTTCCAGAGGTAGCTGAAGTCGCGGCGCAGGGCGTCTTCGTTGTAGATATCGCCGACCCGTTCGCTGATCATGGCCTTGACGGTGTCCTGCGGGACGCGCCGCAGGCCCGTGAAATCGATGGCTTCGATCACTACTCCCTGGGGGGTTCCGGCGGGCGGCTTGGGGGTGGTGGGCGCCTGCAGGGGCGGTTGCTGCTGCGCGGGCGGATTCTGCGGCTGGGCCTGCCCCGGTTGCGGCTGGGTCTGCGGGACGGTTTCAAAGGGATTAGCCGGCCGGGCCGGCGGCGTCTGCTGCGGCTGCGCGGGCGGATTCTGTGCGGGCGGGGTCTGCTGCTGGGCGGGGGGCGTCTGTTGCTGTGCGGGCGGGGTCTGGGGCGGAGGAGTCTGGGCTGCCAGCGGGATACCCACTGCCGCCAGACCTGCCGACACGACGATCAGGCGGACACGCCTCAAGCACTTCATGCGAACATACCTTTTCACTCTGCGCTCACTCGATGACGATGGGTACTGGCAGGTCGGGTTCCAAATAGCGACCGATCCGAACGCTGATAAGCCATTATTTTAGCGGATCTTCGCGAGGGTCAACAACGAGTGCCCCGCGCCACAGGTGTGAAAGGGGAGCACAGAAGTCGGAAGCCTTTCCGCTCAGCCGAAAAACGCTGCATCCAGCTCCCTGGTGACCTCTTCGGAAAGCGGCCGCAACTTGCCCACGGCGCGGCAATTGACGATCGCTTCGGCGGTGGATTCCAGCACCTCCAGGCGGTCGAAGGCCTCCAGCACATCGGCGCCGGTCACCAGCACGCCATCGTTTTCCAGAATCAGCGCCGGACGTTCGGGCGCGAGCATGGCGGAGAGCTCGCGGCCATCCTCAAATTGCAGGCCGAAGGGCGCGCGGCCGACGTGGCGCACGACCACGTAGCTTTCCGGAATGGTGCGCGAATCGAGCGCCAGACCGGTGACGCTGAAGGCGGTGGCGTTCACCGGATATGCGTTGACGATGGCCCCCACCTCAGGGTGGCCGCGGTAAATGGCGTGGTGAATGGGGGCGGCGCGGCTGGGCGGTTTGCCGGCTTCAGCGCGGCCCTCCTCCACGAGCACGAGGTCCTCCACTTCCACCGCGCTACGATCCACCTGGTAGGGCGTGATGACGAAGGAGCGCTCACTCACCCGCGCCGAGTAACTGCCCTGGGTGCTGATGAACAGCCTTTGCCGGTAGGCGCGGCGCACAAACCCGGCCAGGCGCCGGCGCACCTCGGCTTCGTGGCTGGTGGGCGTTCCGCGGGTGAATTCGTCCAGGCCGCCCTGGCGATTCTGCTCGAGCTCCAGTTGCGCATCGGTGAGGTAGCGGATTTCGCCGCCGGCGAGATTCGCCTTGATGATGGTTTTGGCGGTGAATTCCAGGGTTTCGAAGCGGCGGAAGGCCTGCTGCAAGGTTTCCCCGGCGGTCACCACCCCGTGGTTTTCCATGATCACGCAGTTGTAGCCTTGCTGGAATGTATCGGCCACGATGGCGCCGAGCGCGGGGCTGCCGGGCAGGCGGTAGGGGGCGAATCCGACCTCGCCGCAGACGCGCCAGGCCTGGTGGAACAGACGCGGATTGGGCGTCAGGTTCGCCAGGCTGAAGGCCACCAGAGCGGTGGGATGGGCATGCACGATGCCGCCCAACTCGGGCCGGCGGCGGCGGATCTCCTGGTGGATGGGCAGCTCCGACGACGGTTTGCGGATGCCTTCGACGCGCCCGCCGGCGCGCACGCAGACGATATCGTCCCGGCCGAGGGCGCCCTTATCCAGGCGCGCGGGGGTAATCCAGAGATCGCCGGAGGCTTCCCGGATGGAGAGGTTGCCGCCCGAGGTGGTGGTCATGCGATAGCGGTAGACGCGCTCCATGGCTTCGAGGATTTCATCCCGCGGATGCAGGTAGGAGTGGGCCGCGTGGCGGCGGACCGGCTTACTGGCGCTGGATGTAGACGACATGGGTTTGAGTGTACTCGTAGAGTCCGTGTTTGCCATCCGCGCCACCGATGCCGCTCTTGCGCCATCCCGCGTGGAAGCCCTGCATGGCCTCGAAGTTTTCGCGGTTGATGTAGGTTTCGCCGAAGCGGATTTCCTGGCACGCCTTGAGCGCCACGTTGAGATCGCGGGTGTAGATGGAAGAGGTCAGGCCGTAGTCCGAATCGTTAGCGAAGGCGACGGCTTCGTCCAAATCGTGGAAGGTCACGATGGGCACCACCGGGCCGAAAATCTCGCGGCGCACGATCTCCATGTCCTGGCGACAGTTGGCGAGCACCGTGGGCTGGTAGTAGTAACCCTCGGCGGCGGTCTCCCCGCGCGCGCCGCCGGTGGCCACCGCGGCGCCGGCCGCCACGGCGCCGCGCACCAGTCCATCGACCTTGCGGTAGCCGGCTTCGTTGATGAGCGGTCCGTAATCCACGGTTTCGTCGGCCAGTGGATCGCCGAAGCGGGTGGCGCGCATGGCCGCGCTGAGCTTTTCGGTAAACTCGCCGGCCACTTTGGATTGCACGTAGACCCGCTCGGCGCAGTTGCAGACCTGGCCGCTGTTGATGACGCGGGAGGCTTTGACGGCACGCACGGCCAGTTCGATATCGGCATCCGCCATGACGATGGCGGGCGCCTTGCCGCCCAGTTCCAGGTTGACCTTGGTAATGTTGGGGGCGGCCGCGGCCATGATGGCGGAACCGGTTTCCACGCTGCCGGTGAAGCTGACCATGCCAATGCGGCGAGAGGAAGCCAGCGCCTTGCCGGCCGTCGCGCCACGCCCGTGCACCATGTTGATGACGCCCGGCGGGGCATCCGTTTCGTCCAACAATTCACAGAACTTCACGGCGTTGTGGGGGGTCTCCTCGCTGGGCTTGACGACGATGGTGTTGCCGGTGACGAGCGCGGGCGCGGCTTTGCGGGCGATCAGGAAGAATGGAAAATTCCAGGGCAGGATGCCGCCTACCACGCCGATGGGCTGGCGGAAGAGGAAGATGGTTTCCCCCGGGCGGTCGCTTTCCAGGATTTCGCCTTCGATGCGGCGGGCCCATTCGGCCATGTAATCCAGATAATCCGCGGTGAAGGCGACCTCGACGCGGGCGAGGCCCAGGACTTTGCCCTGCTCTTCGGTGATGATGCGGGCCAACGGCTCGGCGCGCTTGCGGATTTCGGCGGCAATCGCCCGCAGCAGTTTGCCGCGCTCGACGGCGGGGCGGCGGGACCATTCCTTCTGCGCGGCTTCGGCGGCCGAAATGGCCGCTTCCACGTCTTCGGTGGAACTGTCCGGCACGGTGCAGATGGCCGCGCCGGTGGAGGGGTTGCGCACTTCCACCATTCCGTTTCCGGTGGAGGGAGTGAACCTTCCGTTGATGAAGTTCTGGTAGTGCATGCTATTGGGCCTTGGCTATCTCCACCGCGAACGCATAGGTGGGGCCGAACATATTGGAGCGGAATACGACCCACTTCTGGTCCGGCGTGAAACTGACATTGGGTTCCAGTTGATATTTATGCTTCGACATATTCACCAGCCGCTCGGCGTGCAACACGCCCGGGCTTACGAAGCTTTTGTCTTCCAGGCCGCGGTTGGGAATAAGTTCCGGACGGAACAGGTAAATCCACTGGCCATCGGGGGCGTGGGCCACCTGCCCGGGGTCGCCGCCATCGCCGCAGAAGAGCTTGCCGTCGCGGGTGACGTTGAAGTGGATGGACCACTCGTTGCGCTCCAGGTGATACCAGGTGCGCGCGCCGGTCTCGACGTTGTAACCGGCCAGCCAGAAGACTTCGCCGCGCGGGGTTTGCAGGTCGTACCAGATGGTCTTACCGTCGGGCGCCCAGAACTCGTGGCCGAAGATCTCCATGGCCATGGTGCGGGTGTGGACTTTGGTGACGTGCGAGCCATCGGTGCGCATGGTCCAGATGCGATCGACCTTGTGCCACGGGCCTTCGTGGCAGAACATCAGGAGGGTGGGATCGGTGGGCGAGAATTCCAGGTGGTTGAGCCAGTCGGTGGACCCGTGGATGGTTTTGATTTCACCGGTCCGGATGTTGATGGTGAAAAGGCCCATGAGCAGGTGGGCGGCCAAGCGCTCCTCCATCATCTGGCCCTTGTTGCGCGGCTGTTCGAGGGTCTGGGCGCTGATGGAGCGGTTGGCGTTGTAGTCCGGTCCGTCGCCCACGATGTAGGCGCCCGCGAGCAGGGTTTCATCGGCATTCACGGTGGCCACCGATCCGCGCGGCGGCAACTTGGCAATCTCCCGGGTGACCAGCGAATCGACGTCCGTGGAGCAGACGGTGTTGTCGCGGATGTAATAGACGTTCTGGGTTTTATGCCCGGTGACGATGATGCGCACGCGGCCCTTGACCACCGGGTGGGCGGCGCGGGTTTCGAGATTAAGCGCCGAAATGCCTTCGGGAGTGGTGTAGACCATCTCCTTGCCGTCCGCGGTGTAGCCGTTCTGGTTGAAATACAGGCTGGCGCTGCCGGGCTCGTCGGTGAGACGGACGATGCGGTGGCCGGTATCGGGATCGATCCAGGTGCGGGGCGGAGCATCCGCGGCGGAGAGGAAAAGGGGCAGGCCGGCGAGCAGGGCGGCCGCGCGGAAGGAGAAGCGATACATAGCTGAACTCCAGGCTGAGAACACCTCCTTCGAGCGTACCACCGGGCCCGCGTGGCGAAGGCTGATGCGGGGGAGCGGCGGGAGCGGCTCACTCATGGTTGTACTTCGAATAAGGAAAACAGACGGGGCACTGCTTGTACTTGGATTTAAATTCCTCGCGGGGAGTGAAAAGGCAGCGGGAGCCGCGTTTGTGGAAGGGGATGCGGACCTTGGAGGCGGGGGGAACAGAGCTTGACGGAACGAACTGGGTGGGTGGGGTAAGAGGTTCGGTTTCAGCGGGTTGCGGGTCTACCGGGGGATCGGCCGGGGGTTCCTGGGGTGGGGGAGCCGGGGGATCGGGAGGCGGGGGATCGAGGTCGAGGGATTGGAGGCGCTCGAGCTCGCGGAGGGCGTCGCGGTAATTGCGCTGGGTGGAGTTGACCGAGCGCTGGAGGCGGCTGAGGGCGCGATCGCAGTGGAGGAAGGCCTGGCCGAGAGGGGCGTTGGGGTTGAGTTCGGAGGCGGTATCGATTTCGTGGGACCAGACCTGGGCTTCGGCGACACCGAGGCGGCGGAGGGTCCAGACGGAGCGGACGAGGACATCGACCTGATCGCGCTCGGCGGGGGCGACGGGGCGGTAGCGGCGGAAGTACTCTTCGGTGAGGGCGTCGAGCTGGGCGGGGTCTTCGCCGGGGATGATAAGGGACTTGGCGTAGAGGCCGGTTTTCAAGGCATTCATGGAGGAACGGGCCTTACCCTGAGCGGAACGGGGGCCGGTGGAGGGGTGGCGCGGGGCGACCCCGGCGGCGATTGGTTGTACTTTTTTCATACGGGTGTGTGGGTGGGGCCGATGGCAAGGGGCGGCCTTGCGGTGGTCCTTCCCGATTTCAGGGTCGCACGAGGGAT
>JASHSS010000175.1 GCA_030038565.1 Bryobacteraceae bacterium | reverse complement strand
GGCCCCGTGCCGGTAGCCGAAAGCGCCGGCTATACCTGCCAGATTCTGTCGGCCCTGGGCTATGCCCACACGCGCGGCGTGATTCATCGCGATATCAAGCCGGCCAACATTATGGTGACAGCCTCGGGGATGGTCAAGCTGATGGATTTCGGGATCGCCGCCACTACCGGAACCATCCAGAACCGTCTGACGGCCGCGGGTACGGCATTGGGTTCCATCCACTACATGTCCCCGGAGCAGGTAAGAGCGGCTCCGCCGGACTACCGGTCGGATCTCTATTCCCTGGGGATCACGCTGTACGAGATGCTCACCGGGAAGTGTCCCATCCAGGGCGCCAGCGAGTACGAAATCATGAACGCGCACATGACGGTGGTGCCGCCCTCGCCCTGCGAAGTGAACCCGTCGCTGCCCTTCACGATTGGCCTGGTAGTTCTGAGAGCCATCGAAAAGCGCCCGGAGAACCGCTTTCAGTCGGCCGCGGAGTTCTTCGCCGCGATGGAACCCCTGGCAGGGGGCGTGGCGCCGGGCACCGCGCGCACCGCGGTCCTGCCGGCGGTGCGGCCGGAAAGCGCCACCGCCCGGCCTGCCGCGCCGGGCACGGGTTCGCAGATGCTCGACCCCGACACCCTGGACGCGGCAGCCAGGGAACTGGCGGTCTACATTGGGCCCATCGCCCGCATCATTGTCAGCCGCGCCGCCAAACAGGCGCAGTCACGGCGGCAATTGTACGAGGCCCTGGCCCAGGAGATTTCCGCCCCTGCGGACCGGGCCAGGTTCCTGGCCAAATCGGCCAGGTGAGGGCGCGCGCCGGGTAAGCGCGTGGCGCCGGCGGCCGTTTTTGGACCTGCGGGGGGTCTGCCGCGGGCGGCATCCGCGCGGTTGCCTTTGATCTTCCGTGGCGATTCTGCTACGTTAATTGTGCCATGCCGCTGTTAGAGCCCGTGATTTGGGCCAAAGGTACTGTTCTTAATCCGCAACACCTACAGATCCAAGACCGGTTCCTGGTGGACTCGCTGCAATTTCACCTGCAGGCGCTGAATTTCCGTCCGTGGGGTTTTCAGCGGCTGCGCGTCGATCTCCAGGCCCTGGCCACCGGCACGCTGACGCTGTCTGAGGCGGTCGGCATCATGGCCGATGGGCTGCTGTTCGATATCCCCGAATCGGATGCGGCGCCGGGATCGCGGCCGCTGGCCGACCGGTTCGCCGCCGACCAGGAAACCCTGGCGGTCTATCTGGCCATCCCGCACTACCGGGAGCAAGGCCTCAACGTAGCCAACGGAGTGCGCAGCGTGGAGGCGCGTTACCGGGCGGAAGTCCAGATGATCCGCGACGAGAACACCGGGCAATCCGAACGTCCGGTGATGGTGGCGCGCAAGAATTTCCGGCTGCTGTTCGAGGGCGAAAGCCGCGAGGGCAGCTCGGCCATGCAAGTCGCCAATATCCGCAAGACCCCCGCCGGCCTCTTCCAGATGGACCCGCACTTCGTCGCGCCGCTGCTGGATCTGGCGGCCAGCGATTATCTGCTCTCCATCGCCCGCCGGCTGGTGGAAATCCTGGCGGCCAAAAGCACCAACCTTGCCGGTTCGCGCCGGCAGAAGAACCAGAGCCTGGCGGACTTCACGGCTTCGGATATCGCCAATTTCTGGCTGCTCTACACCATCAACACGGCGTTCCCGGCCATCCACCACCTGTTTGAGACGCGCGGCGGCCATCCGGAACGCCTGTTTTCCGAAATGCTGCACCTGGCGGGTTCCCTGACCACCTTTTCGCAGAAAGTACACCCTCGCGATCTGCCGGTTTACAACCACGAGGACCTGGGCGCCTGCTTTACCGAGCTCGATGAGAAGCTGCGCTTTCTGCTGGAAACCGTGGTGCCCAGCAATTTTGTTTCGCTGCCGCTCAAACAGGTGTCCCCGAACATTTACGCCACCGCCATCGATCGCGAGGAGAACCTCCGCAACACGCGCATGTACCTGGCGATGAGCGCCGACACCAGCGCGGCGGACATCATTGGAAGGGTGCCGCACCTGGTCAAGATCTGCTCGGGCGATCACATCGAACTGCTGGTGCAGAGGGCTTTGCCGGGGGTGCCGCTGCTGCACTCCATCAGCCCGCCCAGCGCCATCCCGCTCAAGCTGAACTATCAGTACTTCGTTCTGAACCAGACCGGGGGACCCTGGGAGACCATCCTGCGCGGCCGCAACCTGGCGGCGTACGTGCCTGGAGATTTCCCCAATCCGCAGTTGGAGCTGATCATTCTACTGCCCACGGCCGGATAGCCCCGGCCTCCGCGACACGGTTTGCCGGGCGCGATGGTGCTCGCCCACAATCCTGGGCTAGGTCCCCGACCGCATGATTCGCTTCCCTGAAGACGCGCCTGTCACACCATGACGCGTGAGGCATTGGTGGGACAGGCCTTCAGCCTGTCCAGGGCAGGTGAAGGCCTGTCGTCATGGCGCGGCGCGCCACCCAAAGGGATGAAAAACCTGCGCCGGTTTTCGACCGTGCCCCACCAAGCGGAAGAACTAAATCACGCGGTCGAAGACCTAGCGCGGCCGCAGATTCTACAACTCGCGTGGATGGCCTGGCATAACCGGCGCACGGTGGGCAGCGAGGCGGGCGCCTCCGGGCAGGGCGGGATGCGCGCGGTCGCGCACGCCCACAATCCCTCGGCTTACGCGCCCGCAGGTTCCGCAACTCGCGTGGATAGCCCGCGATAACCAGCGCAGCGTGGCGAATCGAGGCCGGCGCCTCCGGGCACGTCGGGATGCGCGCGGTCGCACGCTCCGCGCATTCGCCCGCCGCGAGACTTCTTCAGCCCTGGCGGATCGCCCCTGCTCTGTTTGGGCCGGACCTACCGGAACGCCAGGAACAGCAGCACGATAAGAATCAGCACCACGCCGGCCACGATCAGGATGATCAGCAGATTGTTGTTTTTCTTCTTGATCTGAGGGATGGGCGGCCGGCCGGGCTTTTTCACCGGCTTGGGAGCGGGTGGCGCGTGCAGAGGCGCGGCGGGGGCCTTGAACATCTTGGTG